>NZ_AOII01000021.1 GCF_000337615.1 Natrinema pallidum DSM 3751 | reverse complement strand
AGAGATATATAAATCAAATAGAGGGTGCTGTTTTCAGCCGTCTCAGTGGCTCAGCCAGGAACTCTATGGGGGTAAACACATGCCATATATCAATGGTAACTATGCACAAATAGTTGTGGTTCGCCGCCGAGACGGACGTTCACTTGACGACGGACGTTATCGAGTTTCGACTCGCTTCTCGCGTCTCCGCCGTGACCGGCGATCGTGTCCGCTCACGTGCCGGTCGTGTCACCAGCACGCCTCGGTGGCTGCCGTTGACCGACCGCGACGACTACTGTCGACGCCAGTCCTCCGGTTGCGAGGGTCATCGGTATCGTCACAGCTGAAACGAATCGTACACCCATCACAGGTCGTGCAGTCAGGTGTCCAGTGGTGGTCAGTGGCTACTGTCGTCTCGAGTGCCCGATCGACCCGTCCTCGCGAGTCGACTTCGTTTCAGGCCGTGAGAACGACCGTCGCTTTCCCATCCTTTAATCCGGTCGTACCCTCACGATACGTATGGAACGGCTCACTCCGCGAGTGCGCGTCGTTTGGCTCCTTCTCGCGCTCGTTCGAGCTGCGATTTTCGGTGGCATCATCGTCGGCGCGGCGTTCGGTCTCACCCGTACGGCCGTCTGGGAGTCAGCGCCGGCCGCCCTCGTGCCGGCTGCCGTCGCTCTCGCCGTCGCTCTCGCGCTCCTTCGCATTCTCGTGGCCTGGCGGCGCTACGGCGTCTGGCGGTTCGAGCTTCGGGACGACGATCTCTACATCGAACGCGGCGTCTTTACGCGCGTCAAGACGGTCGTCCCCTACGTTCGGGTCCAGCACGTCGACTCTCGGCGGTCGCCGCTCGAGCGAACGACCGGGCTCGCGACGGTCGTGGTCTATACTGCCGGCTCCCGAAGCTCCGACGTGGCGATCCCGGGACTCACACCGACTCGAGCCGAGGACCTGCAGGAATCGCTTCGCCAACTCGCGATCGAGACGGCGGGTGAAGACGCCGTATGACGACGCTCCATCCGGCGTCGGTCGCCGTTCGCTCGCTCTCGCGGAGCCTCAATACCGGCTTCCTGTTTGTCGTCATCGGGATCGTCGCCTCGCCCGGCGGGAACGGGACGAACCTGCTGTCCGTGGTCGGACTCGTCGCGATCGGGATCGTCCTCGGGATCGTCTACGAGTTTGCCTACTATCGGCGGTTCCGGTACGAACTCACCGACGACACGTTCGACGTTACCTCCGGCGTACTCGCACGCAGGGATCGGGAACTTCCCCTGGGACGGGTCCAGAACGTCGATATCAGGCAGAACGTCCTCGGCCGCGTCCTCGGGATCGCCGCCGTCCACATCGAGACCGCGGGCGGCGGTCAGACCGAAGTCAGCCTGCAATACGTCGACGAAGACGAAGCCCGCCGTCTCAGACGCCAACTCCGCGACGGTGCGAGTACCGACGCACCCGACGCGGACGAGACGGTGACCGCCGTTACCGAACCCGACGCGGCGTCGGCCGGCGACGAGACGGTCCTGTTCGAAATGCGGCCCCACGAACTCGCGATCCTGAGCGTGTTCACGATCGATCCAGGGGCGAGCCTGCTGGGCGGTATCGCGCTCTCGTTCGCCAGCGGGTTCGACCCCGTGGCGCTGGTTCCGGCGACCCGTCTCGGCGGGCTTCCCGGCCCGGAAGCGGGCTTGATTGCGATCGCATGGGGCCTCCTGCTCTTCGTGCTCGCGGCCTGGCTCATCAGTGCCGCTCTCACGTTCACCCGCTACTACGGCTTCCGGCTCACCCGCGTCGGCGACGAACTCTACTACGAACGCGGCCTCCTCCAACGCTACAGCGGGACGATTCCCCTCGAGAAGGTCCAGGCGCTGACGATCACGGAATCGATCCCCTTCCGCTGGTTCGGCTACGCCGCGTTGAGCGTCGAAACGGCGGGATACGCTCCCGGCCAGTCCGAGTCCCGCGGATCGGAGTCCGCGATCCCGCTGGCCGACGCCGACCGGGTCGCCGACCTCGCGCGTGCGATCGAGCCGTTTGGTCCGGTCGACCTCGAGTCGCCGCCGCGACGCGCCCGCGAACGGTATGCGGTCCGATACCTGCTCGTCGTCGCCGCCGTGGTCGGCGTCGCGTTTCTGCTGGCGCGATACACGGGCCTCATCCGCCAGTGGTACGTTCTCGCCGCCCTCGCGGTCCTCGCCCCGATCGCGGCGCATCTGAAATGGCGGAACCGGGGCATCCGCCTCGACGACCGATACGTCCTCGCCCGGACGGGGTTCTGGCGACGGACGACGAAGGTCGTCCCCTACTACCGGGTACAGGCCGTCCTCCACCAGGCGACGATCTTCCAGCGCCGACGGCGACTCGCCAGCGTCACCGCCGATACCGCAAGCTCCGCCTCGCTACTCGGCCGGGCCGCGACCGCTCACGACGTGGATACGGACCGGGGCCTCGAGATACAGGCCAGTATCGAGGACCGATTACAGGAACGCCTCCGTGCGCGCCAGCGCCAGCGGACGGGCGGGCGATGGTTCCGTGACGGGATCGATCCGACGGACGAGGATTCGGCGACCGAGAGCGACGGCGAGGAGTGACCGACCGACGGGAATCAGTAGGTCAGGCTCATCCCGCCGTCGTGAGTTATATCCCCGCCGTTGAGGTGCTTGCTGTGGTGTGAACACCCCATCACGAACAGGTTCGCGACTTCGGAGGGGTCCATCATCTCCGTGCTGCGGGTGTGCTCTAACATGACGTTCTCGACGACCTCGTCGACGGTCATATCGCGGCGGTCGGCCGTCTCGGGGAGTTGTTTCGCGACGAGCGCCGTCTTGACGTAGGCAGTGCTGACCGTGAACGCCCGGACGTTCCCCTCGCCTTCGGCGGCGATCGACTGCGTGAGTCCGCGCAGTCCGAACTTCGTCGTGTTGTACGCGACCTTGTCCTGGGTTACGATGTGGCCGTGGACCGAACACATGTTCCCGACGACCCCCGCGCCGTCCTCGTTGTCGCGGAAATGAGGGAGACAGTGTTTGGTGAGCACCATCGGAGCCCGCTGCATGACGTCGTGCATCAGGTCGTACTTCTCGAGCGGGAACGACTCGATCGGCGCGACCGTCTGCAGTCCGGCGATATTGGCCAGATAGCGGATACTGCCATGGTCGGCCGCTTCCTCGACGATCCGCTCGAGATCCGAATCGTTGGTCAGGTCGGCGACGACCGTAACGAGTTCGCCCGGCAGGGACAACTCCTCGGACTGCGTTTGCGTTTCGGCGAGCCCGTCCTCGTCGCGGTCCGTCGCGACGACGGTCAACCCGTTTGCGGCAAAGGCCAGCGCGGTTGCCCGTCCGATACCCGAGCCGGCACCCGTCACGATCGCGACGTTCTCGGCGGCGTAATGTGGGTCCTCGAGTTCCAGCAACTCATCGCGAGCGAGTTCGGACGGTCCGTACTTCGCCAGGGCCTCGTCGACGGTCATGTCAGCCATATCGAATCGGACGGCAACCAGCGTGGAATAACTACCGCCCAGAAGGAGTTCCGCTGTACCGGTGAACCGCTGATTCAGGTCTCGCGGGCGGAACACGGGGTGGTTATTCGATCGGCTCCCAGTCTCGCTGGCCCGTTTCCGACGAGCGTCGATACGTACCGTGGACGCTGCACTGGATATAGCGATATATCGTGTATACCGGTTCGGACGGGTACTCCGCTTGAAATCCGAATGGCCGAAAGCACCGTTGAACGTGGCTCCGCGAAACTCATACCCACGCAGTGCCGAGATGGATCGCCCGAACGGTTCCGATACCGAAGTCCGCACCCTCTCCGCTGAAACCCGCTCAGTGGCGTTCTGAGGGGGCCGACCGGGAAGGTAAGCACCAACTCCGATCCGATGAACATCGCCGCCAGCGGAGTGTACGAGAAGCCACGGGCGACCTGTGACGTCCAGACGGGCACGGCCGCTGTGGTTGCCCTCGAGACCGTCGCGGTCGAAGCCAGTTGTCTTCCAACGATTCCTTCGGATGACTCGCCCACTCCCGTCGACGGTTGAAAAAGACGCGACCCCACCGATGGCCTCTCGACACCGAACTGAACGAACGCTGGCAAGTCGTGATACCACAGCAGTCCACTTCGCCGCAGAATCGGGCCGCTCGAGGCAGAAAGTGGCGACTCGGTAAGACAGCGGGTACTGTACCCCGCCGGATAACAGTCGGATCGACGCAGAGCTGGGTCGGGGCTGGTAGCATGTCGGCCGTGTCGACGGATCGTCGCTCTATCCGACGGAGCGACAGGTCGACTCGAGCACTGGAGAGCTACCACCACCGGTCGGGAAATCGACGATTCGACGCACAGTAGCCAACCCGACAGGGACGATGACCGCGACAGTTGCGTGGAACCCGTTCCCTCAAACGCGTTCGACCTCCAGCACTCGAAGGCGAGATCGATCTGATCGGATTGGTGGATGAATCACCCTCAGCAGGCAGTAGAGGCTGGGACCGCGAGTGACGAGCGACTATCGTTTACCGGCCGCTCGACCATCTCTTGTATCTCGATCTTTGGTACCAACACCGGCTTGTTTTTATCTCTACCTGTATACCTGTTGTCTTCGATTATCCCTACCTCTAGCCCTAGTAGCTGCGCAGTATCGGTGCTATGGATAGAGATAAACTCACTATGATCAAATTATAGGCCGGTCATTTCTTGATTATATGTGTCTGATTAAAAACCTAACCTAATACAAGCCAACAGATAGGCGTCTAAGGAGGATTTGGGAATTACGGCTAACTTGTCGAAATACACTATAGAACTACTACACAATCGAACTATGGCCATACAGAGGCTACTGAATATGTCCCTCTGCACCTCGTGGGGATAGTAATTGAGATAATGAGTGTTCCCATCATATGGCTAACCTATCGAAATCGGACTCTACCGAGTAAATTCATTGAAATCTTTTGATAAACTAAGTCGTCACTCTATGATCGGCTACCACCGCACCGAGCCGGTAGCCACAGCCCATTGACAAGTTTTGGTGATTATTTTCCACGCCCCAATGGAAGGGGGGAAAACTTTGGTACTTTGAAAGGGGGGATGGAAACGGTAAACTGTAGCTTCGCTACAGGTAAACGTTGTCCGAATTCCGGCGGTCGAAACTTTGGCGACGGGAAGGAGAAAGCCACACACTCCGCAGCCCACTCCGCACCCTGTATAGAATCTATTTCTCTCCCTCGCAGCATTCGTGACAAGTCGATCAGCCGGACTCAATGGAAAGACATGGTCAATGGCCTATCCCGTTCGATCAATCCGACCAGCACCATTCTCAATGCGATTAATTGGTACTCTCGCGCAAAGGTGATAGTATCAGTTCCGCACCCTGTATAGAATCTATTTCTAACCCAACCAGCATTCTTCACAATTCGTTCTCTCCGATTCTTTGAGGAAACACGACCAGTGACCCTTACCGATCTGGTAGTTTGTTCAGGATCATTCACAAGTTGTTCTGTTGACCTTCTTGGCGATCTGGCTACCACCGCACCGAATCGGTAGCCGCAGCCCCTCGGAAAATCTGAAAAATTTGCGAGCAAGTTGCTTTAGTTTCAGACCCCCACCCTTTCCGTCAATGTTCTAACCCGAACGTCTTGGTCAAAACTATTACTGTAAGTAATTAATTAGTTGGATCGAAGTTAGTAGACTGACACTTGAAATCTTTTTCCACCCTGTAGTGCCACTATTCAGGCTAACCATATTTATCTCATAGTGTGGTCCCATATCTGGCTGATCTGTGGTACCACAGTTTGATCTTTAACCGAATATGGTACTATCAGTCAATATCAGATTCGTGAAGAACCATTATAGATAGGCCATATACAAAGATTCCATAGATTCAGGCCCTCTACCACCGACATTTGACTAATTACTCTATCTTTTCTATTGTTATTACTATATGGAATCTCCCAAACTGCGTGTAACCCCATTCGCATATCTTGGGTGTAGGGGTTACAGTCCCAAAACACCATTCCGCCGGGTTCTGTTACAACTATACCTTACAATTCCTACCATTCTCATTCCTATCATAGTTACTATGGTTTTCTATCTGGAAATTTTAGTGTGTTACACCTTCACTCGGGCTGTCCTTTAAGATAATTATCCGATTTGGGACCATTAGAAATGGATAAGAACCAGATTATATTACCGGAACCAAAAGAGGGCGTATATTGCGATAGAAAATTACTGAAAATAACTTTATTGCATGGTCATAATCCAACATTGACTCACTTAGCTCGAATAATAGGCAGATTGAATATCGTCGCCTCTGATGGATGGCGCATGGGCGATTCGACGGACACTGAGAAGACTGCGGTCAAAACATACGTTCCGACCTATCAAAAGGAGGAGTGGCAATCCCATGCTGACCGCCTCGACATGAGCCAAAGCGAGTTCGTTCGGACGATGGTTCAGGCCGGCCGTCGGGGGTTCGAATCCGGCTCAACGGAACCCGATTCCTCGGCCCCAGACCCTGGGGGTAACGGCCTCGAGACACAGGTCCTCGAACTACTGTCCGCTGACACGTATTCCTGGGACGAACTCCTCGAGGCGGTCGCCGACGACATCGAGTCGCGACTGGACGAGACGCTCGAAGAACTGCAGTCGGCAAACCAAATTCGATACAGCGGACGCCACGGCGGGTACACGACCGTCGACGGTGGTGGCGATGGTGACTGAACCGCGGACCGACGCCCCGGCGGACGTGGCCGATCCGATCGAGTACTTCCTCGACGATCAGCGATACCACGGGAAAAGCGAGCGGACCCTCGAGGCCTACGAACGTGTGCTCCGACGGTTCGAGACGTTCGTCCGGGAACGCTTTGACATTGAGGCGATCGGTGCGGCCCAGCGTCGCGAGTGTATGGCCTGGATTCACTCGCTGCGCGGCGAGTTCGAATCCAGCACGATCGCGACCTACGCCTCGTATCTCAACCGGTTTTACGATTACATGACCCGCGTCGGCGTCTTCGACGGCAACCCGATGGGGGTAGTCATGGAAGAGATGTCCGAATCGATCGATACGAATCCGACGAGACGGGACCTCTCGGTCGGCGAAATGCGATCGTTCGTCGGCTCGATCGCCCATCCCCTCGAGCGGGCCGTCGTCGTTACCCTCCTGAAGACGGGGATGCGTGTCGGCGAACTGTGCAATCTCGATCTGCGTGATCTTCACCTCGAGATCCCGGCGCTCGACCTCGAGTGGACGCCCCGTGTCGGACTCGAGCGGCGGCCGTCGTCGCTGTTCGTCTCGGCCGAGCCCGCCCGCGGAACGACCGTCAACGGTGAGGAACGGACGGCCTCGAACAAGCGAAAGCGGGAGACGGTCGTTCCGGTCGACGACGAACTTCGACGCGTACTGCTCGAGTGGCTGGCGATTCGACCGGATGCGGTCTCGGGGGCACGGCCGCTCTTTCTCGATACGCGCGACTCGTGGGGCCAGCGGCTCACGCCGTCGGACGTGCGCTATTTCGTCGAGACACACGCTCGAGAGCACGGGTGGTACCGGACTGGCGGCGGTACCGAGGAGAACGTGACGCCACACTACTTCCGGCACTTCTTCACCACGCATCTGCGGGACCGAACCGGCGATCGCGGGATCGTCCAGTACCTCCGCGGCGATGTCGCCGGCGACGTGATCGACACCTACACCCACAACTGGGGTGACCGGGTTCGAGAGACGTACCTCGAGTGTATCTACGAGGTGACTCGGTAACGAGAACGGATCGTGAACCGAGACCACGTCTGCGGTGGACCTGGGTCGCCGTTCGGTCAGTTCCGCGCCAGTCGTTCGGAACGTTGCGTATTTACTACGCTACGACTCAATCGTTCCGTCCCGAATACAACTCGTAAACCCCATAGTGCGATATCAATATGCCGCCGGCTTTCCTCATCGGGCTCGCTCGCGATCGTGGGTACAGCGCGTGCGACTCCGCCGCAGCGGTACTTATCGAACTGCAGGTGAACCGCTGATATCGATAGCATCGGCGATCCACTGCGGCTGCATCGAAAGGATGTCGGGCGGCAGGTCGTTCACGTCGAAGAATCCAACCTCAAGGGCTTCCTCCTCATCGGCTTCAGGTGTTCCCTCTTCGATGGTGCACCGGAAGCAGTTCGTGACGAAGTGGACTGTCTTCCCGGATGAGTACGAAAACACCTGCTGCGCCGGATGGGAATACACGCCCGCCAACTCCTCAACCTCGACGTGAAGCCCCGTTTCCTCCATGACTTCTCGTGAGATTGCCTCCCGAACCGGCTCGCACCGTTCGACCGAACCCATCGGAAGCGCCCACTGTCTCTTATCAGCGCGTTTCATCAATAGCACCTCATCCGCATCGTTACGCACGACCGCAGCGACGCCCGGACGAATCTCGTCCGGCCAAGAATACGGAGGTGATTCCCACGTTTCGATTCCCTCCGTGAACAGATCGGCAAGCGTCGAAATTGTCAGATCTGGCACCTGTAGGTCACGAGCGGATGCAGCAGTCGGTTCCTCATCAGCAACCAAAATCCCGGTGTGTCCCGCGCGGTGAGCACCGAGAACGTCCGTGGCCGGAGTATCCCCGATCACGACAGCGCGCACATCGTCACCCAGTCCATTGAGGGCCATCTCGAACATGAGTGGTTCAGGTTTCCCGACGACCGTCGGCTCCGTTCCTGCGGCCGCTTCGACCGCTCGGACGACGGCCCCGGCACCGGGTGCAGGGCCATCTGGAGTCGGGAACGACCCATCGGGATTGGTGCCCACGAACACTGCTCCCTGATCAATATGCCTCGTCGCCCGCCGGATGTCCCGATAGGACGTCCCTTCATCCGCGCCGACAACCATCGCTCCCGGATCTCTGTCCGTGACCTCAACCCCCTCTGACTGGAGTTCGGTTTCCAAACCCTCACTGCCGACGACAGCGGCCGTGGTCACACCCTGCTGGGCGAGATACTTCGCAGTCGCCCAGCCTGCCGTGACAATCTCGTCTTCCTGCGCGTTGATCCCCAACTCTCGAAGATCGCTCGCAATCGTCCGTCGCGTCGGACGTGGATCATTCGTCAGAAACCGTATCTCCTTGTCCAACTCGTAGAGACGGTTTATCGAGTCAACCGCATCAGGTAGTGGCTCATCCCCGAGGTAGACCACCCCGTCAAGGTCAAGCAGGAGCACGTCAAATCGCTTAGTAATCATACAACAGCGTATTGCGACCAGCCACTTATATTCGCGTGTAATACTCTACTAGGCTACCACGCTGGCCGTGTCGTTACGCGGCAAAGTGAGGCAGGGCGATTTTGTGATGTCCATGCTACAAATCAACCAGCGGACACCGTGTCAGCTGATGGACCCCGGTATTCGGCTCCATCTTGCTTTCGTAGGGTCGACGCGTCACGCGGAGACCCGTGGACGGCATCGAGTTGACGATATCGTCAGGTGTCGACGACCGAACGGGTCCGCTACCGGCTGACCGCGAGTTCCGTCTCGAGGTCGCCGCCGTTCAATAGCGCTCGAACGAGCGCAACCGTCTCGGTCGTCTCCGCTGCGTTCTCGAGCAATACCGTCTCGCTGGGGAACAACTGTTCGCCCAGCAAGAGTCCGTGTTCGCGTGCGGTCGAACCGGTCACCGTCAAGTAAACGCCCAGCCCCGCATCGGCGATGGCGGCTTCTTCTTCGCGGCCCTCTTCGGGGTAGCGGAAGTCGATCCCGGCCAGCGCTCGCGTGCCGAGAACCGCTTGTACGAGCCGTTCGTATCTCGGTTCGATACAGAGCGATCCCTCGTAGTACTCGAGAAAATCGCGATCGAGCGATCCAGAAGCCGGAGCGACTTCGGGCGTAGCCAACAGCGTGTGATAGACGGTATCGCCGAGGCCGGTGACGACCTGTACGTCGGTGTCGGAGGGATCGATCCGAGCGTTGATATCGGCGATCCGGCCGAGCGGCTCCGGCCTGAGTTCGACGACTTCCTCGAGGACGAGATCGGCGCTGTCGAATCCGAGCGCGAACTCGTGGGTCCGCAGGGAGCGAAACGGCTCTTCGCGACCGACGAGCTGGATCGTCGCGTCGTCGGGAGCCCCTTCGACGCCCGTCAGCGGAACCGTCACACTGTCGAAGACGATTCGGCGCGGTTTGCCGGCCCGGTCGTCCCGCACCAGCGTGTACTCGGGCTCGGTCGGATCGTCGACGGCGCTGTAGTCGGCGAGACGATGGTAGACGTCCTCCTCGTCGGGGTCTATGCTCCCCTTCGTGAGCGCCTTTTCGTGGCGAAGCGTCGACGTAATGTCGTCCGCGAGTCCAGGGACCCCGAGACGGTCAGCGAGTCGGTCGAGTACCGACTCGAGGGGTCTGCCTTTGCGCGGCACAGCGATCGGTATCGTCTCGCCCATCGACCGATGGTCTACTGCCGACGGATAAACGAGTTGTGTTTCCGGAATAGCCGCATCTCGGGCCGGAACCGTGACCGATTCAGTCCGAGAACATCGAGCCGAGTTGGTCGCGCCACTCCTGGATGTCCGTCACGTCCGCTTTCACGTCCTCGAGTTCGTCCTCGACCGACTCGACATCGTCTTCTACGTCTTCGAGGTCGTCCGCGACGTCTTCGAGTCCATCTTCGACGTCCGCGATGTCGGCCTCCACGGACTCGACGGCCCCCTCGACCGATTCGACATCCGATTCGACGGTTTCCAGGTCGCCCTCGACGGTGTCGACGGTTTCTTCGACCGTTTCGAGCCCGCTGGCTACCGTTTCGACCTCGTCGTCGACCCCATCGAGATCGGCCGCGAGGTCGTCGACGGTCGCTTCGAGGTCGTCCACGTCGTCGTCGACCGCGTTCAGATCAGCCTCGAGGTCGGCGTTCCACTCGCTGAGATCAGTGACGTCGCCGTCGAGGTCGGCGACCCGTGATTCCGTTCCGCCGAGTCGCTCGTCCACCGACGCGAGGTCGGCTTCCAGCGCCTCGAGATCGGTCTGGAACTCCTCGATAAGGTGTGCGCCCGTGCCGTTCTCCTCGAGGAACGTTTCGATCGCGTCGGTGTAGGCGGCGACTTCCTCGACGCGGGACTGGAGGTACTCGACTTTCGCGATCTCGGGCCCCGAAGGCTCGAGATCGAGTGCTGTCCGAACGGTTTCGAGATCGTCGTCGTCGACCGTCCCGTCGCGGATTTCGGCCGCGAGGCGGGTCGCGATCGAGCCGTCGATGGCCTCGGCGTTGGCCGCCGCATCGTCGGACGCGTCCGCGCGTGCCGGCTCGGTCACCGTCTCGGAAGCGTCGCTCGAGGCGTTGTCAGCCGTCGCGGAAGCGTCGTCGACCGATCCCTCGTCGGCAGCCGGCTCGTCGTCGCTCTCGACCGTATCGGTAGCTAACTCGGGTTCCGCGTCATCCGCGTCGGTAGCCGATTCGGCGTCCGCGTCATCTGTATCGGGAACCGGCTCGGCCTCCGTCTCGTCCGTGTCCGACTCGGGTTCCGAATCGTCAGCCTCGAGTTCGGTCTCGAGATCGGTGTCGAGCGCCGACTCGGCGTCGGCGTCCTCGCTTGCGTCGTCCGACTCGTCGGTTTCCGCGATGGATTCGACGGGGTCCGACTCGGGCTCCGACGCGATTTCGTCTTCGTCGGCGGCAGCAGCCGCCTCCTCGAGTCCGAGGTCGATTTCGGGCTCGGCGTCCTCGTCCGCCGTGGCGTCGTCACCGTCGGCCACTCCGGTCTCGCCGGGTCCGGCGTCGTCCGTCCCCGCATCGTCCGCGTCGGTGCCGAGATCGAGTTCGACCGCGGGCTCGTCGTTCGTATCGCCCGCAGTGACATCGATCCCGGCGTCGTCGTCGGATTCGGGTATCTCGTCTTCCTCGAACCCGAGGTCGATGTCGGGCGTGTCCGTTTCTTCGTCGTCACCCGCGTCGGTATCGGTCGACCCGGGGTCGGTATCGACATCGTCGAAGTCGAGGTCGAGGCCGTCGCCCCCGTCGTCGTCCTCGCTGGCGTCGGTCTCCGTATCGGCGGTTGCGGCGTCAGTCTCGTCGTCGTCCTCGAGTCCCGGCACGGTGTCGGAGTCGCCGGCGATCATGTCCTTGACGGCCTGATTGCGGTCCTCGGAGACGATACTGTCGATAACCTCATCATCGACTTCGTCGGCCTCTACCGTGTCGTCGCCGCCGGTCTCGCGTTCGACGATCGTCGGCTCGGTGAGAAACGCCGCGGCTCGACTTTCGTCGTCGATCTGGATGCCGTAGACCGTCTCGAGTCGCGCGCCTGGCTCGATCGTGGCGGTGAACTCGACGTGGTGGTCCTGATAGGCCGTCCAGTCGTCGCTGTGAAAATCGGGGTGGAACCCGACCTTGTCCATCGGGAACGACTCGGGAATATCCTCCGAGAGCTGAAACGTCACGGGATCATCGCGATTCGACTCGATTTCGAACCGAATCGCGGGGACGGGGAACTCGTCCGCCGTGAACGTCTTTCGGACGGCTATCCCGTCAGTACTGACCTCGATCACGTCATCCGTGTCGGCGGTGCTACTCATATGGACCCAACGTTACGATACCATTACTATAAATCGTGCGGACGGATTCACTCTCGATCTACGACAGATCGACGCGATCGCCGATCTCGACGATCTCGAGTCGTCGGGGATGATCGAAGCTCGCCGCGTGGTGGTGTAGCGCCGTTGGATCGGCGGTAAGCCCTTTCCACATGTCCCAGTGGCTCGGCAGGAGTCGCTCGCACTCGAGGGCGGCGGCGCACTCGATGAGTTGATTCTCGTCGTTGTACCAGCGCGTCCGCTTCGGGTCGCGGGTCCGCTTGTCCGGGATCTGCCCTACGGTGCCGAACGCGAGCGCCGCGAGATCGATCGCGTACTCGTTGCCGAGTTGCTCGAACTCGTCGGTGGGTTTCGTGTCCCCGCCGTGGAAGAACGTCCCCGCCTCGTGCTCGAACACGTAGCTCACGGGGTGGGTCGCATCGGGATCGTTCGCCTGCTCGACGTGAACGGTGAACTCGCCGATCTCGAGGGTGTCGCCCTCGGCGACTTCGGCTAGCTGGTCGCCGGCCACGTCCCACTCGTCGGTCCACGCCTCTTCGTCGCGGGCGACCGCGACGCTGTCGTCGGGTGCGTAGAACGGCGCGCCAGTGTTCGCGAGGATCGGCGCTTGGCTCGGTCCATGAACGTGGTCGGTGTGTTCGTGGGTTGCCAGCACCGCGTCGGCCGCTTCGACATCGTCCGGATCGAACGGCACGGGGATCATGCGAATCGTCCGCGGTGGATCACCCAGGCCGAGGTACGGATCGACGTAAATCGTCGTTCCTTCGCGGCCCTTGACAACGAAGCCGTTACAGCCGAGATACCAGATCGCGACGCCGTCCGGAGTCGCGTCCTCCACGTCGCGAACGAGCCAGTCGCCCCAGTCGCTTCGGATCATACGGGAGGATGCGGTGACCGATTGGGTAAGTGTTGTCGTCTCCGCCGACGCGGTGCCGACCCGCTCTAGCGCGGACGGCGTGGCGCGATCGGACTGAGAGGGACGCAGGTGGTGGACGCGGCCGCGCGTTTCGACCCCGTCGAGTGAGCCCGACTCGTATACCGCGAAAAGCGTCCGTCAGCGACCGTCGGCCGGAGCCTCGGAGACGGCATCGGCGATGCCAGCATCGGTCGGCTCCCGATCCGAACGCGTGACCACGGCTCCAAGGTCGTCGATCATCCGGCGATCGGCGACCCGGAGCAGACCGTTGTCGGTCTCCTCGAGCAGCCCCGCGTCCGTCAGGCGGGGCAGGTGTCGGTGGTGGAGCGCGACGAGCGCTCGATGATGGTCGTCGTCGGTCACCGTAGCGAGTCTTTTATCGGCCGTGACCGCCGCGAACCGGAGCGCAAGATCGTCTTTCCCGATTCCCTGGGGCGTTCGATCGCGGACGAGACGGAGAACGGTTCGGCGGCGGGTATCGGCGAGGGCGTCGAAGAGTTCGTCGCGGGCGGCGGCCGCGGACCCGCTTCGTGCTGTGTTACTCATCGACTACCAGTCGGGGACTCACGTGCAAAAGAACTCCTCCAAACCACTTTGGATGCAGTGTTTGTCCCCTCTCTGTGGGGTGAAATTCAACTAAAGGCGTTATTTCTTCGGAGAACGTCCTCTTTCGTTTCAGTCCGACTGCCGAGCACGCAATCGGTCGCTACCGTCGTTCACTGCGCCCCGACCGCATCGAAACGAATCGATCGGATCGACGAACGAGCGAGGCGCGGAACCGACCGTCTGTCGCTACCAGGTGCCGTGGAACGTATCGAACGAAAGGCTATCGAGCGGCTCGTCACCGACGGCGATCCGGTACTCGCCGGGGGTGAGCATCGGCTTGTGGAACTGCGGACCGTCGTCGGTCGTGATCCGCGGACAGCCGGTGTTGACGAACGCGTCCATATCGAAGTTCCGCAGGCGATCGGGCGTCACCTCGTCCATCGTGATGAGGTAGGCGTTATCGTTGTCGTCGAGGATCTCCTGGGCCATCTCCCAGCGGCCCTGGCCGATCTTGGTACAGAAGATGACCCCCCACTTCTCGGCGTCCATCGCGCGGTGGATGGCTCCGTAGCGTTGTTTCATGAACTTGTCCGTATCCGCGACGGTGACGACGTTGTTGACCGGGTCGGCGATAACGACGTGTTTGTCCGGGTGTTCCATCGCCAGTCCGAGGGGGTGGAACTTCCCGCCGCCGACGTACAGCACCTGGTCCGCGGGCACGTCCGCGCTCGCGTAGTTACAGCCGAGCACCTGCCCCTCGTGGGTGAGCCGATCGTCGCCGCGACGGCTGTGGACCTCGTATCCCTGCTCCTCTAAGAACGCCTTCATCTCGTCGTAACGGTTCATGTGCTGGGCCGTGGTGACGAGACCGACGCCCTCCGTCTCCTCGGGGGGCTCGAGCGTCTCGAGGGACTCCTCCATGATCGGCGTGACCTCGACGTTCGAGAACAGCGGGACGTAAATCACCTTGTCCGTGTCTTTCATCGGCGAGTGGCCGAAGTGAACGAACACGTCGGTGCGTTTCATCAGATAGGTATCGAGATCGCAGGCACCGTAACACGGCTGGCCCGAGAGCATGAACGTCACGTCGTCGTCGGCCAGTTCGCGGAGGTCGTCCGCGACGGCCGGGCCGCGCCGCTTCAGTCCTTCGGGGAACTGGAGTCCGACCTTCGTTGCGTCCCGTTCCTCGATCGCGTCGACGATCTCCTCGAGTTCGTAGTCCCATTCTCGATCGTGCTTGAGACGCATTCCCGTGTTCCGGAGGTCCCCCTCGGTGTACTCCGACTCCTGACTCATTGGCCGCCCTAACGCCCACGGACGTATATACTGCACGCTGTGCCGAGACACGCGTGTTCACCGTGCTCGCGGTAATCGACGGCAACGCGTGCCGGGACTGGGTCGGTCGCCGACCACTGCCGTTCGGCAACCGAAAGCGGTCGCCGCCGTCCGACGGTCGAGTCGACGTATGGGCCGTTCGATCGTTCGTTTTTCGTCCCAACAGTCATAGTACTGGAGCATAAACGAAGCGTTAATGGCAGCGGAACAGGCCGCAGACGGCTATCTCTTCGACCTCTATCGTCGATACATCGGTGAACCGGAGGACCGGACCGACGTCTACGTCGGCTTCGGTCTGTTTCTCGGCGGGATCGGGCTGGCGATCGTCGCCCTCGTACTCTTCGTCTGGGCTAGCACGTTCGAAGCGCGGTCCGGGAGCTACTTCGCGTGGGTCGGTCCCGCGTACGCGCTCGCGATGATGGCGCTTCCCGTAACCATGCTCGGAATCGTCGTACTCCTTCCCTCGGAGCGCCGGATGCTGTACACTTCGGTCGCCGGCATCGCCATCACTGCCGGCGCAGTCGTCGGCTTCCTGGTCGTCTATCCACACCACTGGAACGGCTACGGCGCGAATTACACCGTTCACGTCGTCGCGGTCTACGCCCTCGGACTCGCCGGGATCACCGCCTCGACGGGCGCGGCGCTGATCGCACACTACCTCGACATGGCACAGCAAGCCGAGGCCGTCGCGACCGAAGCCGACGCGGACGACGCCGAACCCGAACTCACCGACGCGGAGGTGCAACGGGACATCGACGACGCGATGGACGGCGTCGAACTCTCGTGGGGCGGCGTCGAACAGACCGAGCACAAACGACTCTCCTTCTCGAGCGACGACCTCGACGATGTCAGTATCGACTCGGACGCCGGGACGACGACGACCCGCTCGTCGGGCGTCGATGCACAGGTCGCGGGCCTCAAGGGACTGAAGGGAGGCGAGACGAAAGAGACCACCTCGAGTTCGACGGTCGACGACCAAACGGCGAAACTGCGGGAACTGCGCGAACAACAGCGGGCGGAGGAGTTGGCCACGGCCGACGACGACGGCGGTGCCGTCGAAACCGTGGCGAAGCCCTTTTCAGGGCTCGTCGAGAGGCTGCGGGCTCTCGTAAAACGGAGTTAATGTCGTTTGGCTGGAGGAAATTCGAAATTGTACCGTAACCTATGAAAGTGGAATTAATGCACATAGATTTATAATCCGTCGGTGGCCTTGCCCACGTATGGCCAAAGGCCTGGACGTCGGTACGATGAACATCCTGTCAGCACAGCAGGATGGGAACGATACGGTTTTCGTGCAACAGCGTAACTCATTCGTCGAGATCGAGTACTCGGATATGGCCGAGCAGATGCTCTCGCGAAGCGAAGTACTCCACATTCGCAAGGACGATAAGGTCTACGTCGTCGGCGACGACGCGCTCAACTTTGCGAATATTTTCAACAAGGAGACCCGTCGCCCGATGAAACACGGGATCCTCTCGAACGACGAACAGAGCGCGATCCCGATGATGAAACTCATCATCGAGCAGGTCGTCGGCGAACCCGCCTATCCCGACGAGAAACTCTACTTCTCGTCCCCCGCCGACCCGATCGACTCCGACCTCTCGACGCTGTACCACCAGAAGACGATCGAGTCGTTCCTCGACGACATGGGATACGACTCCGAACCGATCAACGAGGGCATGTCCGTCATCTACAGCGAACTCGCGGACAACAACTTCACCGGCCTGGGGATCAGCTTCGGTGCCGGGATGACGAACGTCTGTCTCTCCTACTACGCGGTGCCCGTCATGAAGTTCTCCGTCGCCCGCGGCGGGGACTGGGTCGACGAGCAGGCCGCTCGCGCGACCGGAACGCCCGTCGACAAGGTCACCTCGATCAAGGAGGACGACTTCGAACTCGACTTCACGACCGATGTCGGGGGCGTCGAAGGGGCGCTTTCGATCTACTACGAGAACCTCCTTGACTACGTCATCGAAAACATCGTCAAAGAGGTCGACGAGGAAGACGTCGAGGAAGGGCTGGACGTCCCTGTCGTCGTCACCGGCGGGACCTCGAGCCCGAGCGGCTTCGAGGCGCTGTTCCGTGACCACCTGGCAGACGCGAACATTCCGTTCTCGATCAGCGGCGTGAGCCACGCGAACGAACCGCTGTACAGTGTCGCCCGCGGTGGTCTCGTCGCCGCACGCTCCGACGAGGACGCCGAACACCGACAGGACGACGAGGACGCGGAAGCGGCGGCCGCAAACGAATAAGTCTCGCAACCGCGGACTGCGATTCTTTCGGGACGCCACGGCGAGCGACGGATCTCGAGGTCACTCGCCGACCGACTCCTCGTAGAAGCGGTTGAACGCGTCCCGCCAGGACTCGGGCTCGTTGCCCTCCGGCTGGTGTTCGACGGGGACATCGGCGAACCCACAGTGGGGACACGCGACCGTCGACACTGCTCCGAGGGAGAGCTCTTCGACGGTACCCCCACACCGCGGACACTGCTCCATACCTGTAACTTTCCCGGACCGTCCTTAACTCTATTCGAACCTGTCGCGGCGTGGAAGCTTCCCGCCGGGCCGATTCGTCGGTCCGCGGACGGCGTCGGGTCGTCCGTTGTATTACTACTGCGAATTCAATAACCTTTTTGTATGCAGGCTATGTATGGTGCGGTAATGAGTACGACGTCGTCCCACGGTCCCACGATCGATCGCTGTCACCCTGCAGATGCCACGCCGGTCACCATCGAGGCCGCAGCGCTCGAGTCGACGGCACCGGCGTACCTCCGCGATCTCAAGGAGCGACTGACCGACGAGGGGCTGGTCCCCGCCGAACTGACCGTCGACGCGTGTTTCGACGAGGATTGCTCGCTCGCGACGCAGGCGGAAGTGGATCGCATCCGCGGCTACGTACGCGCCGGGTCCTTCCTCGGTGTCGGCACGGTGACCGTCACCGTCGATGGCGTCGCGGACCCCGAAAAGGTCCGACCCGCGTTGGCGGCCTGTGCGGAACGAGCCGACCGCGACGGGCTCGCGTTCGCTCTCGAGGGACCCATCGCCGTCGACGCGTGAGATGGCCGGTCCATCGCGACGGACGCTCGCTCGCCGTCTCGAGTCGATCGTGGACTTTTCCGACCCCGCGGCCGACCTCGAGCAGTATCTGACGCCGGCGGAGCTTGCGGCCCACATCTGTCATCTGGCCGGGTTGCACGACGACCTCGAACGGCGAGTCATCGATCTCGGAACGGGAACCGGGATGCTCGCGATCGCCGCGTCGCTGGCCGGGGCCCGCCGGGTCGCGGGGGTCGACGTGGACTCGGGAGCCCTCGACCTGGCTCGACGGAACGAACGGACGGTTCTGGACGGGCACGGGGCGGGTAGCGACCGCACTCTCGAGTGGCTCCGCGGGGACGTCACTCGGCATCCGTTCTCGACGACCGACGCGACCGTGGTCTCGAACCCACCGTTCGGTGCTCAACGCGGGAATCGACACGCGGATCGGGACTTCCTCGAGACGGCCGGCGAAATCGCGACCGTGTCGTACACGATCCACAACGAGGGAAGTCAGTCGTTCGTCGAATCCTACGCCGCGGACGCCGGCGGCGAGGTGACACACGCGTTCCAAGCCGCGTTCCCGATCGCGAAGCGGTTCGCGTTTCACACCGAGGCCGAGGAGACGCTCGAGGCCGAGGTCTTCCGGATCGAGTGGGAGTAACAGCTTAGGTTCGTTCGGGACGGATTCCGGGTCCGGAATTACCGTGGTCGCTATCGGCGACGCGTCGAACGCTGATACCCACGAGATAGCTGCCCACCGCGAGCGGAAGACCGATACCGATCGCAGCGCCCGCCCCATCGGCGAACGCTTCCGATAGCGAGACGACTACCGTCATGTGTCCGACCGTGTATTCGATCCCGTACCGAGCGAGTCCGACGCCGAACGGGACGCTGGCGACGAGCGCGAACGTCGGAATAAACCCGCCGGTGATGGCAGCGCTGACAGCGCCGATGCCGACGACCAGACAGGTCGCGGCCACGACCTCGGCGTGGAGTTCGGCCCCGGTCCACGTTTCGACGACGACGTCGGCGACGCGGCCGCTACCGATCGTCGCCCCGACACCTGCTGCGACAGCGAGGGCGAGTACGACCGCGAGGACTCCGACGACCAGGGATACCGCGGGACGGCGACCGACGAGCCAGGGCGGTACGACCGAAACGAGCGAACGTCCCCGTTTGCGGAGTTGACTGCCGTCAAATGATCTATATCTAATCGTTCCGTTCACGACTAAACAGCAACTGAGAATAGCCTGCGACGGGACCGCGATTACCCGACCGCGCCGTACGTCTCTTCGCTCGCGATCGCGACTCGCGTTCCGTCGGCGGCTGCGTAGATCGACTCGTCTTCCCGGTCGAACGTGAGTCCGCCCGCCGCCGTTGTCTCGTTTGCAGCCGGCACCGTCGTCGTCGCGACCGCGTCGGTCTCGGCCGCTGTAACCTCGAGGACGAACGTCCCGTCGTCGGAGTCGATCGTCACGTTCCGATCGGCGATTCGCGCCGTGGCTCGCGACCCGTTCGATTCGTACGCGAGCTCGGTCGCGTCATCCTCTCCCAGTCGGACCTGGTAGACGGTGTCGTTGCCGACCGGGTCCCAGCCGGTGCGTTCGACGTGAACCGCTTCGCGCCAGCCGGGGCCGCCGACGTACACCGTTTCCTCGCCCGTAACGGAGAGTCGGCGGGCGCTGACCGCCTCGAGCCAGAGTTCCCGTTCGTCGCTCGAGACGATCACCCCGCTCGACTCGAGACCCGCGTCGCTCTCGAGTGCCTCGATACCGATGCCGCTGACGAGCGCGTTCTGGACGCCTTCGGCGTACTCGATCGTGTAATCCCCGATCTCGACGGCCGACTCCGAAGACGCGGAAGCCTCGTCGACGACGAGGAAATTGGCGGGGAGGGCGATCCCGGCGAGGACTGCGAGAACGACCATGACCGCCAGCACGGCGGTCCGTTTGCGGCTGCAGCCGAACAGCGAACCCGAGTCGCGGGCTCGCGTTCGGGTTCCGGCCGCGATCTCTCGAACGCGGTCGACGCGTGCGGTGACGGCCCCGTCGCCGCGATCGGTCCCGACCAGTTCGAGCACTCGATCGACCGACGGCCGCTCGCGGCCGTCCGATCCGAGTGTCGGCCGCTCCGACCGCGTGAGTAGCCCCTCGAGTCGCCGCGGGACTAGCGGTCGTTCCGACGCTGTCATCGAGAGCGTGACGACCAATGCAAGCACCGACACGACGGCGATGCCCGGCCCCTGATAGAGGACGTACGTGTTCTCGCCGCCGAACCAGTAGATCGCCCACAGCCGTTTCGTGAACCCGAAAATAAGGATCGCGAGCCAGAGGCGCACCGGATTCGGGCGCTTCCCCCGATGCTCGAGGAGCGCGATGCCGAGAACGAAGCCCAAAAAGAGCCCCAGGGCGTGGCCCTGAATGGCGATCCCGGCCCACGACGGGGCGGTGGGCGGCTGCGGCTGGGCGGTGTAGACGCTGATCGGCTCCCTGAGCGCGTAGAAGAGTCGCAAGAGTACGCTCTGGACGCCGAGAGTGCCCACGATCGTGACGATCGGATAGTGGACGATCGCGAAGCCGGCGAAGGCGAAAACGACGCCGGAGAAGCCGATCACGGGACCGAGCGCGAACAGGCTCGTGACCAGGCCGACGGCGATGACGGCCAGCGGAAAGACCACGAACGCCCGCACTCGAGGGGCGGCATACCAGGCGTCGGCCCGACCCGGGTCGCGTTCGGTTGGATAATGTCCCCAGATGAACTCGGTGAGCGGGGCGACGACGGCCGTCCCGGCCAGGTTCCCGATGAGGTGGCCGGGGCCGGCGTGGGAAAACGCCGCCGTGACCATCCCGAGCGGATAGAAGTACGACCAGGTCCGGTAGGGGATCGTCACCGGCTCGTCGACGTTCGTGAGCCCGTCCTGTACGAAGAGATAGACACAGACCACGAACGCGATGACCACGAGCGACCCCCACGGGACGCCGTAGACGAATCGTGACTGGAGCACGTCACGCCAGCGCCGCGCCGGCCGATGGACCCGCCGCACGACGGCGATCGACCCCACCAGCGCCGCGGCGACGAGGACCGACAGCAGGGCCGCAAGCGAGAACATGTCCCGTGGTTCGAACGGGGGCGTATAGTGATTTGCCTTCAGCGAACGCGCGAGCGGCGGCTTCGAAAGGTACAAGCAGCCGACGACCCGACTGGATGACATGGAACTGCGGGTCACCGAGAGCACCGAGAACGAACTCTCGATCGAAATCGCCGGCGAGGACCACACCTTCATGAACGTGCTCAAAGGCGCACTGCTCGAGCACGACGACGTGAGTGCAGCGACCTACGACGTCAACCCCGAACAGTCGGGTGGTCAGACCGAACCCATCCTGACCATCAAGACCGAGGCCGATGCCGATCCCCTCGAGTGTCTCGAGGACGGAGCCGTGACCGTTCGCGAGAAGGCCATGTCGTTCCGGGACGCGTTCGAGGCGGCCGTCTGAAACGCAGCCGGTAGAGAACCGATCGCACGATTCGATTTCGGCGCTCGTTTTTGTTCGAATCGAGTTCCCTCTCCGTCACCGACAGCGGCGGTTCGATCACGTCGAACCACGGGGATGCTGGCCGCCGCGCCACTCGTCAGCACGTCGCGTAAAAGGCGTAGATGTCCCCGTTCGGGGCGACGTGAACGTCGACTCCTTCCGCGTCGAACCCGGTTCGCATCGCGTCGCCGTACCGCGAGAGGGAGTCCGCGACGATCGCGTCGGCGAGGGCCGCCTCGTCGGTGTAGTCCGCGGCCGAAACACCCGTAATGATGATCGGTCCCTCCTGGGGGATCGCATCGCCACACGCGTGATCGAACCTGCTGGCGTCGACGCTCTCGGGATCGGAGTCCCCGAACTCGCGCTCGACGAGCCGACGGTTCTGGTACTCCGCGTAGGCCGCAAGACCGCTGTCGTACGTCCGACTCTCGGCTGTGTCCCGCTCCGCCTCGAGTCGGTCGTGAATCGCTCCCTCCGTGGCCTCGAGATCGAGCCCTCCCGACTCGGCCCCGTCCCCGGGCGCATCCGGCGGTGATGGTGGGCCGATCCCCGGCAACACCGACGGCGGGACGATCCCCGTCACGAACAGGGCGACGACGATGCCAATGGCGACGAAGATCGGGAGGTAGGGCTTTGCGACCTCGAACCAACTCGGCGTGTCGAGGTCCCGCTCGAGTCCCTCGTAGGTCCGCTCGACCCGCTCGAGGTCCGGATTGCCACAGCGCGAACAGGGCGGGGTATTCCGGACGTGCTCGCGGCCGCAGTTCGAACAGGCCCAGACGTATTCCGGGCCGGTTTCGACGGTTCCGGACGGGATGGGGTCGCGATTACCGTCGGGTGTGCCACCGCTCCCGGCCCCCGAGTCGCGCTCCTCGTCGACGCGAACGATCGCCTTCTCGAAGCTGTTGTGGCCGCAGGCGTCACAGGGTGGGTCGTCATTCGCGTGCGGTTTGCCACACCGCGCACACCGCCACTTCACTGGTAGAAAAGCACGACCGCGAGCGTATAAGGATACTGGAAGCTCGGACACCATCGGTGCCGCGTAGAATAGTCGTTGGAAGCCACTGTTTCCGAGCCACACGACGGTATACAACTTCTGTGGTGTTCACGTATGGTAACACAGCCAGACAAAACTTCGTAGGGAGGCAGTCGGGAGAGCGTCCGCGAGTAGCTTGAAACGAGTATACTATTGACGGATGATCGGTCCCCGTCATAGCTCCTATTAGTGAAACGAAATTCAAATCAACAGTGAATACTGGGGTGGGGAATTGGATAGCAAACTGACTAAACCACAATGGTTATATATGGAACAATTCTATGTCAGAACGTAAAACTAAGAATCAAAAATGGATCGACGAAGTTTCTTAAAAACAGGGGGGTGTATTCCCCTTCTTAGTTTGAGTGGTTGTAGTACAATCAGGGAAAATGACGAAACCGAGACGACCCACCGACATCTTAAATCAAGTTCAGTATGGAACGGGATTTCATCGGAAGTTACACAGACGATATTTATACCAGAACTTTTGACGGATAATGAACGTGTAGAACTGCTCATAACTACTAGTCTTAACATACCTGAAAACATCGATCTACAACCCAAGGAAACGACGGTTCACTTGGTTCTGAGTGATATTGTTGATGAATGGCATGGTAGTTGGGGGGAATCCACCCAACAGACTTGCAACCTATCAGTGGAAATAAAAGGAGAAAAAACAATATCTATTTATTCAAATACTACATTTGAATCGGGTGGTTCGGTCAAAACTAATCGATACGAAAAGATAAGAAATAAAAGTTAATCCTGTTCTAGACACTGTCTAGTTAAGTCAGTTTGAGAAGTGAGCAGGTCGTTGAGTAACTTGCCGAGAGATGCTCGCAGACCTGCTCAGTGAGAGCTATGACGCAGATTTAGAAGAATTTTGTGAGAATGAGTGGACGGCGACGACCGTCTGGGCGTTCGCCGTCCGCCTCCATCAGACCGGTTGTTCACTTCGAGAGACAACAACGATTCTCGCTGAATTAGGCATTGAATGCACTCATGTGGCTGTCTGGAATGGGGTTCATCGGTTGGCTGACAGCGGCTGCGACCCGCCTGAGACGCAGCCGAAGTGAGTCGCGGTTGACGAGACCGCTGTCAAGATAAACGGCGAGTGGTCTTAGTTGTATGCTGCAATAGACACCGCGACAAAACTGATTCTTGATGTCGCATTATTTCGTCGGCATGGCACTGATCCGGCGGCTGCATTTCTGCATCGACTCGACGAGAAACATGATCTCTCTGAGGCTGAGTTTCTCGTCGATCAGTTCGGCTATTGGACTGCCCTCTCCCGAGTAGGATNCTGCATTTCTGCATCGACTCGACGAGAAACATGATCTCTCTGAGGCTGAGTTTCTCGTCGATCAGTTCGGCTATTGGACTGCCCTCTCCCGAGTAGGATTGAGTGGTCGGACCAACTATACCGACCGAAACCTCATCGAAAAGTAGTTTCACACACTCAAAATGCGGATCGACCGCTTCCATACTTCGTGGGTGGGCAGTCGGTCGAGCGTCCGCAAGTGGCTTGAACAGTTCATGCATTACTACAACCGTCAGAGACCGCATCAAGCTCTCGACGGAAAGATGCCGGTCGAGGAGGTGCTGAACTAGACAGTGCCTACTGCCATATTATTATATATCACTCATATTTATGTTTATACACGAGTTCGGTATGGTCAGACCGTGTGCTAACGCTGTCAGTCCATTCTGCCTTATTGTAAACAGAACCGACTGCTGGTTGGCTTGGTAGGTTGCTGATGTCATCTCGCATCCAACAACAACTACCCAACTCTACAAAGAAATCAGACTGTTTAATTGAAAGCTTCGAGAAGTCCCAACTGGCATTATTATTAGATGAACTAGGGCTAAGATACACATCGGGTTGCTCATAATTTATGGAGATTGATGCTGATGGACCAGTTGCTCCTCCAGAAATCGTATATTGTGTATTATATTCTCCATCTTTTGGACTGTTCGGATAATATTCTGCGAGTCCAGATGGGCCTGGGTCAGCATGGTGGTTTCCCCATCTATGTTCCCCCTGCATGGACTCTACTTTATTTTCGATCCAGCAATCACCACAATTCTCATTGAAGACATTATGGGAGAAATCGGCTGCCCACAGATTTTGTCCGGGTTCTGCATCTTCATTGTCAGGTAGCCGATATAAATTCCCATTAACCTGAACACGTCCCATACTATTATCATCGTGTTGATCGTGCGTCTCACTCACTGCCTGGTCATATTGGTACCAATCGTCGCCAACATCAGGATTAGGTGATGGTGAACTTGTACTAACACTTGAAGCACGACTATCTGTCGTTGCTATCGTATTGTCCCTCTCGAAGCTAGTTGAAATCGTGGAGAGTTTGCTGTGGACACTATCAGCCGTCGCAGAAGCGGTTGAGTTTGCATTATTTGAACGATTTGTGGTGTCCAGTCGCTTGGATTCTCCTGATCGATCTGTTCCGTAGCCAATATATGTCTTTGCCCTCCCATCGGAACTAAGCTTATATGCGAAACCAGCTACAAAGTGGTTCTCTAATCTTTCTGATGGTGTTGGTGCAATTTTTGTGGCTTCCTCACGCGAATTTGTATTACGGTTGAATTTTTTGTCGACTTTACGCTGTAGATCCTTTATATCGCCAACACCAACAGGATTATCTACAGTTCCTTTGAGAATGTTAACATTTGTTCCAGTCCGTCCTATGCTCCTAGCTCCACTGATAGTGGAAGAAAATCCAGTTAACGTTAATCCGCTACCGATACTTGCGATTGCACTTCTCCTGGAGATTTTCCAGTTTGGCATGCAATTTCTAATAGTATAGTTGGATATAAATAATTTATTGTTATCCAATCATTTGGAGTAGATGGCGCTCGTTCCCCCACGACTTATTCAAATCTGTCGCATAGCTCCTTCTGAGTGGCTCTGTACGAATTGGTTGATTTAAATTATCTATTATTTCATTTAACAAATTAGACTAAATAAAGGCCCATAAAATAATATATACATTACTTATTTTAATTGGGTGGATATAGAAACACTACCCAATCTCTAGGAACCGCCGCAGACCGCGTGTCGCAACCGATCCCTGGCGACGGACTCTCAAATCCGGACGGGAACGCCGTGCTCGTCGAGGTAGGCCTTCGTCTCCGCGATGGAGTACTCGTCGAAGTGGAAAATCGAGGCCGCGAGGCCGGCGTCGGCACCCGCCTCGGTGAACACGTCGTACATGTCTTCTGGACCGCCACAGCCCGAGGAGGCGATGACCGGCGTGTCGACGGTGTCACAGACCGCTTCCGTCAGCGCCAGGTCGTAGCCGTCTTTCGTCCCGTCCTTGTCGATCGAGTTGACGAAGAGCTCGCCCGCGCCGCGGGATTCGGCTTCGGCGGCCCACTCGAGGACGTCGATGCCGGTCCCCTCACGGCCCCCTTTTTTCGTGCACTCGAACCAGCAGGACTCGCCGTCGATCTCGACGTAGTGTTCGCCGTCCTCGTCGAACCGCCGTCTGGCATCGACGCTGATGACGATACACTGGTTGCCGAACGCGCGCGCGCCCTCGGTGATCAGTTCGGGCCGCTCGAGCGCGCCGGTGGTGATCGAGACCTTGTCCGCGCCGGCTCGCAACGTTTCCTTGATATCCGCGGTGGTGCGGATGCCGCCGCCCACGGTAAGCGGGATGAAGACCTCGTCGGCGACGCGCTCGACGACGTCGAGCATCGTCTCGCGGCCCTCCGCGGAGGCGGTGATGTCGAGGAAGACGAACTCGTCCGCGCCGGACTCGTTGTAGGCTTTGGCCATCTCGACCGGGTCGCCGGTGTATTGCAGGTCCTCGAAGTTGACGCCGGTGTAGACCGCCGGGTTCCCGTCCTCGTCGAGATCGACGTCGATACACGGGATGACTCGCTTGGTCAGTACCATGTGATTCGTACCCGTTCCTTCGGACCGGGGGTAGTAAAGGGGTCTGGATCGGGCGGTCGGCGAGATTCGCCCGTAGAACCCGCGACGCCGGATTCGGTTCGGGTCTGTACGGCTCCTTAGGCCTCCCGGAGGCGCGTACGGAACGCCGCGACGGCGTCCGGCAGCACTTCGAACTGCGCCCGCAGACGCGTATACTCGCCGTATTCGTCGATGAGCGAGACGACGGTCTCGGCGTCGTTGTCCGCGGCTTGTCGCACTCGATCGTCGGTCCACTCGAGCGATCGCAGCGTCTCCGCGAGGACGGACGTCCCGAGCGAGGGATCGGTGAGCGACTCTCGCGCCGACGCGGCCGCGTCGACCGCGGCCGTTCGTACCGTGCGGATCTCGTCGACCGTTTCGGGGACAGCGATCGTTCCGGCTTCGAGACCGTCGCGGACGTGCTCGAGGGCCCGATACCGCTGTTCGAACCGGACAGCCTCGTGGAGGCCGCGTCCCAACTGCTCGCTGTCGATCGCCGTTCGCAGGCCGTATTTCGCGCTCGAGACCGGGTTGATTGCCCGCCAGAGCACCTGTTCGAGGTGATCGTCGAGGTCCGCGTCGACGTCGTCGAGCCAGTCCCGAGCGTCCCGCCGGTCTGGAAGGGCGGCGGCATCGACGCGCTCGGCCGACGCCTCGAGTGCGGCGTCGAAAACCGCCGTCACGTCCGCCGGCTCGGCGAGCCGATCGCGGTGGCGCTCGTCGAGATGGTCCCAGACCGCCGTCGTCGCCGCGCCGAACTCGACCGTGCCAGCACCGGTTCCGATGTCGACGACGGTGGAATCGGGACCGATGTCCCAGTGCCGATCGCCGAGGCGGGTCGTGACGCGCTCGAGGTCCGATTCGAGACGCGCGTACAACAGCGCCGAGCGGAGCAGCCGATCCTCGCTGCCCCGATACGCGACCGACTCGAGTTGGTCGCGGGCGATCGAGCGAACCTCGCGGCGTTCGTCGCGGACGGTTTCGACCAGCCGGTCGTCGTCGATCGCGGCGAACGTCGCCGTCGCCGACCGGGCGCTCTCCCTCGCGTCGCGGGTCGCGTGCAGCCCGTGGTACCGGTCGTTCCCGGTTGCCGAGTCCTCGGTCGCAGCGGCGGCTTCGGCCCGGTGCTCGCGGGTGCTGGCCCGGCCGTCGCGGATCGCCTCCCTAACGACGCCGTTGGGCACCGTCTCGGCGTCGAGCGGGTCCGGAACGCCGGCGAGCAGGGTGTCGACGCGCTCGAGGCCTTCGCCGACGGCGCTGGCCGCGGGGACGACCGGGACCGGCCACTCGATCGGCGGTGCCGGGTCGGTGACGACGGTGGCGGCGTCGGCCGCGGTGAACGTCGGTCCGGTGTCGTCGCTCCAGGGGAGCCCGTTGCAGCCGGCGACGGTCACGCCGCCGATCGCGGCGAGTCCCGCGAGGAACTGCCGTCGGTGGCGGCCACGGCGTCCGGTCATCGGCCGATCGCCTCGCTCGTCTCGGTTCGGTCGTCCGTCGCTTGGGACGTGGTCGCCGTCTCGTCGAGCGTTCCCTCGCCGGCCGCCGCTTCGTCGGTGGGACCGCTCCCCGAGCAGGACCGGTGCTGGCTACTGCGCCGTGCCGGGGGGTGGCCCCCGTAGGGGCGATGAATGCGGACGAGCGTCGCGTCCAGTACGGTCGTCTCGGCTTCGCAGGCTGTCGTCGGTGCCTTCAGTGCCAGACAATAGCTCGTGTGGATGGTCTCGTCGGTCGCACGGACGCCGAGCAGCCGTCGCCGGTAGCAGTCGTCGATCGACTGCTGGTCGACGAGGACGGATGCCGCATCGAAGTCGGTGGCCGCGACGAACGATCGGACGGCGGCCGTGTCGGCGATGTCGGCGAACCGCAGCGCCGCGGCGTCGTCGGCGTCGGTGACGACGAACGACCGGTGAAGTCGCGCGCTCCGATCGTCCGCAGCGGCTTCGGCGGCGTCAGCGTTCGGATACACGATCAGGGACGTACGTTCGGCCTGCACTGCCATCGTCTCGTACGCGTGGGACGAGTCGACGGTAGGATTATCGTCGCCGGTCCCGGTGGTCGAGCCGTTGCTCCCGGTTCCGGCACAGCCGGCGACTGCCATGGAGAAGCCACCGGTGGCAGTCAGCAACCGGCGGCGAGAGAGGGGCGCGGAGGGCATTCGGCCCGCCGATACGTAACCAATCGGTAAATACTTGCTGATTGATTTGACGCAGGCTCAGAAAAAGCGAGTGAGTGGCTGTGGTCGCTCGAGCGCTGCGGTCGTGCGCCGGCGAGAGAGATGTCTTTAAGGTCTCGACCCGGCAACACGCACGTATGTCAGACGACGCGGAGCAGTCGGCAGAACAGGACACGGGAGCGGCCGTCGGCCACGACCTCGTCGCCGACCGAACGACCGCGCCGATGAGCGAGTACTCGGCGCGAGCCGTCCTGATCGGGATACTCGTCGCGCTAGTCGGCTCGGCGATCGCGTTCGGAATACCGTTGCTCGCAGTCGGCGTCTAAGCTAGAAGACGTATTCGTCGTCGTGGCCCATCATGCCGTCGTCTTCGAAGCCGGTGCCGCCGGTTGCTCCCTCCTCTTCGTCGGAGGGTCCACTGGTCTTGTAGGCCTTGATGCCCGTCGAAAGGAGGTCCTCGATCGCCTCCTCGCGGTTGACGAACTCGCCGCGTTCGACCATCTGGGCGATCTGCATCTCGAGGTGTTCCGGTATGGTGATCTCTACTTTCGGCATCTGATTCGGCTTTCGGCGAGGGGGTATTTAGGTTTGACGGGGAGCCAATACCGACGAGACGGAGCCCGGTCGCGGTCGGATCGATGGCGTCTCTCGCGGTGCAACGCCGCTGCAGGGACCGCGTGGGTGAGGTCCGCGGGCCGATTCAACTGCCACCCATTACCGAGTCGATCGCGTCCCGCAGTTTCGTTCCGGGCTGGGTCAGCGTCTGCAACTGTTTGCGCATCCGCCGCTGGTTGAAGTAGCTCGCGAACGCGAGGATCGTCGGGGGCCACAGGCCGACGAACGTTCCGAGTTCGCGTTCGCCCTGAATGAAATAATAGTACAGCGCGAGGCCGACCGACGCCGCCGACGCGACGAACGCGGGCCCCATCGCCTGTTCACCGACTTCCGCCGTTGTCTGTCCGGACATCTCCCGCTCCGTGAACTGTTCTGTGCTTGCCATGCATCGCTATCTCTCGCCGAGACCGTACTAAGTGGTGGCGAGGGTTTCGCGGGAAACACTCGAGTTGTCCCTCGCTTCGTGACCGTTACAGTCAGTTTCGAACCCCGTCCCCGAGTGTCAATCGGGTGTTTCTCGCGGACTGCTCGTGTGTGCGGGCGATCGATGGCTCCGGCCGTCCTGTATCGCGGATGCGAACGTGCCCAGTCACCCGGCGATCGGCGACTGACGACGAGGCGTCACATCTACGTCTTTCGGGACGTACCCACGAGTATGGATGTAACGGACGTGACGGATCTCTATCAGGAGTTCGGTGACGAGCGGCTGCCGCCGGGACAGCGCGAAACCAGTGCGTTTCCCGTCCTCTCGAAGAGTGGGACGCCCGACTGGGACCCCGACACGTGGGAGTTCACCGTCACCGGCGCAGTCGACGAGGAACTGTCCGTCTCGTGGGACGAGTTCCGGGACCTGCCAAGCGTCACCCAGCGCCAGGACTTCCATTGTGTGACCGGTTGGAGCAAGTTCAACTGCGAGTTCACCGGCGTCCCCTTCCCCGAACTCGCCGAACGAGCCGGCGTCCACGACGACGCCGTCCACGTCATGTTCTCCGCGCTTGATGACTACACGACGGATCTGCCACTCGAGGACTGCATGCGCGAGGAGGTCCTCTTTACCTGGGCGTTCGACGGCGACCCGCTCCCCGAGGATCACGGCGGACCGCTCCGCGTCGTCACGCCACACCGGTACGCCTACAAGGGTGCGAAGTGGGTTGACGGGATCGAGTTCCTCACCGAGCCCCAACGTGGCTACTGGGAGCGGCGGGGCTACTCGCAGACGGCGGACCCGTGGCAGGAGGAGCGGTACAGTTAGCGTGCCCGTTCCGGTCGGCGAATAGTTAGGCTGAAGGCCGGGCGGTCCTGACGTGCGGTCGATGGATCGATCGTTGGGCGATGGCCGACTGACGGGTGACACGGCGTCGGTTAACGGTGCCGATGACCTCGTCAGCCGGAGTCGCGAACTCGAGGGTGTTTCTTTCAGTGCGATTCTCGACGGGAGCGCCGAGTCACGCGTCCAGTGGGCTACGCCCGGCGGTCTCGAACTCGTCGGTCGCGGCGTCGCCGCTCGCTTCACCGCCGCCGGTCCCGACCGGTTCGACCGCGTGCGCACACAGGCGAGCCGCGCCTTCGACGGGCTCGTCCACGACGGCCCCGAAGCGGCCCGCCCGCGAGCCTTCGGCGGCGTCTCGTTTCACGACGGCCACGAGCCGGCCCCGCCCTGGACCGGGTTCGACGCCGCCTCCTTCGTCGTCCCGCAGGTGCTCGTCGCCAGGACCGACGATGGAACGTGGCTGACCGCGGTCGGAAATCGCAGCGACAACGTCGACGACCGACTCGAGCGCTGGCACGCGCGCCTGACGGCGCTGCCGGCGATGCGACCAAGCGGGTCGACGCCCGGCGTCGCCGCGACGCGGCGCACGACTTCCCCCGCCACGTGGACCAGCCAGGTCGAGGCGGTGCTCGAGCGGATCGCCGACGGCCGCTTGACGAAAGCCGTCCTCGCGCAGGCCCTTTCGGTGACGCTCGAGGGGCCGGTCGACGTTCCCGCGACCCTCGAGCGCCTGCGTCGACGGTATCCGAACTGTTACCGGTTTCTGGTGAGCCACGATATCGGCGGCACGTTCTTCGGTGCGCCGCCCGAACGACTGGTTTCGAAACGCGGCCAGCGCGTCGAGACGGAAGCGCTCGCCGGGTCGGTGCCCCGCGGGGAGACGCCGGCCGAAGACGAGGAGCACGTCGACCGCATGCGAGCCGACGAGAAGTTCCAGCACGAACACGGGCTCGTCGTCGACGCGATTCGAAAGCAACTCGCCCCGCTCGCGCGCGATCTCACCGTGAGCGACCAGACGATCCGGCGACTGGCAACGATTCAACACCTCCAGACGCCGATCGAAGCGACGCTGTCGGGCGACCGCCACGTCCTCGAGATCGTCGAGGCGTTGCATCCGACGCCCGCGGTCGGCGGCGTCCCACCCGACGTGGCCTGGGAGACGATTCGGGACACGGAGACGTTCGAGCGGGGCTGGTACGCTTCGCCGGTGGGGTGGTTCGACGCCGACGGCGACGGCGAGTTCGCGGTCGCTATTCGGTCCGGCATCGCGGCCGACGGAACGGTGACGCTCTTCGCCGGGAACGGCATCGTCGGCGATAGCGACCCCGACGAAGAGTGGGACGAAGTACAGTTGAAGTACCGTCCGATCCTCGATGAACTGCAGTAGTACCTGACTCCGATGTCCGCACCGAACCGCGCGACCCTGTGGGGTCGCATCCTCACCGACGAACTCGCAAAGGGGGGCCTCGATGCCGTCTGTATCGCCCCCGGGAGCCGCTCGACACCGCTGACGGTTGCGTTCGCCGAGCATCCCGAAATCGATGTTTACTCGCAGTTAGACGAGCGCTCGGCGGCCTACTTCGCGCTCGGACGCGCCCGCCGGACCGGCGAGCCGACGGCGCTGGTCTGTACCTCCGGAACGGCAGCCGCGAACTTCCACCCCGCCGTGATCGAGGCGGCTCAGGCGCGAGTACCGTTGCTCGTATTGACGGCGGACCGGCCGCCCGAACTCCGCGACAGCGGTGCGAACCAGACGGTCGACCAGACCAAGCTCTACGGCGACGCCGTCCGCTGGTACGCCGAGCTTCCGGAACCCGAAGCCGACGAACGGAAGGTCCGGAGCCTCCGGACGACCGCCGCGCGGGCGCTTTCGGAGACCCTCGGCGTCGAGCCCGGTCCAGTCCACCTGAACTGTCCGTTCCGGAAACCCCTCGAGCCGATCGCGGTGCCGGGCGACGTGCCCGACTCCTTTGTCCAGACGACGGCCGGACGGGGACGTGACGGCCCCTTCGTCGATACCGGCGGCGGAACGCGGACGCTCGCGGACGACGATCATCGTCGACTCCAAAACGCGCTCACGGCCGCCGACCGACCGCTGATCGTCGCCGGCCCCGCCGATCCGGCGACGCTCGCGGATTTCGAGCCCGCAGCCGTCGCCGACCTCGCGGACCGACTCGGCGCGCCGGTCCTCGCGGACCCGCTCTCGGGACTCCGATTCGGCCCCCACGTCGGCGGAGCGGACGACGGTGACGACGACTCGCGAACGATCTACGGCGGCTACGATACCTACGTCCCCGAGTTGCCGTCGCCGGATGTCGTGCTCCGGTTCGGTGCGTCCCCCACGTCGAAACCGCTCCGCAACTGGCTGCGGGACGCCGACGCTCGACAGTTCCTCGTCGATCCCGCAGGCGCTTGGCGCGAGGCGACCTTTACCGCGACCGATCTGCTCGCGGCCGATCACGGGACCGTCGTCGACGAACTGCTCGAGACGGTGACGGCCGCAGAGGCCGGGTCCGACGACGCGTGGCGGGCCCGGTTCGACGCGGCCGAGCGCCGCCACTGGGCGATCCGCGACGCGGCGCTGACCCCTGATGCGCTCGAGTCCGCCCCGTTCGAGGGTGCGATCCTCGCGTCGGTGGTCTCGAACGCGCCGGACCCGGCGACGGTCTTCGTCTCGAACAGCATGCCGATCCGGGATGCCGACCGGTTCGCCCGGCCGCGGACCGCCGCCGTGACGATGCTCGCGAATCGCGGCGCGAGCGGGATCGACGGGATCGCCAGCACGGCGCTCGGTGCCGGCAGCACGACCGACGAGCCGCTGGTGCTCGTGACCGGCGACTTAGCGTTCTATCACGATTCGAACGGGCTGCTTGCGGTCGATCGGTGCGATGTCGACGCCACGATCGTCCTCCTCGACAACGACGGCGGCGGCATCTTCCATGAACTCCCCATCGAGGCGTTCGATCCACCGTTCACCGACCAGTTCAAAACGCCCCACGGCGTCGGGTTCGACGCGCTCGCCGACGCATACGGTCTCGAGTTCGATCGCGTCGCGCCCCCGGCGTTTGCGGACGCCTACCGACGGTCCCTCGAGCGCACGGGGACACAGGTACTTGCGGTCGAATTCGATTCGGCGGCGAGTCACCGACGACGCGATGCACTCGAGACGCGAGTCGAGGACGCGCTCGACGGGCTCGAGTCCGACCGCGACTGAGTTCAGGGCCGCAGGACCCACCAGAGTGCACCCGCGTATCCGAGCGGAATCCAGGCGAAGGCCAGCGCCAGCAGGCCGAACAGCGAGAGGAGTTCGACCGATTCGAAGCGGACGATGCCGACGGGAAAGAGCACGCTCCAGACCCCGAACGTCACGGCCGCGATCCGCGGCATCGTCAGTAGATAGCCGATCAGTGCGAGCGTACAGGCGGCGACGACCGCGTTGACCGGGAACGAAAACAGCGGCGTCAGACTCGCGGCGACGAAGAGCGGATAGAGGAGCGCAGCGGTGCCGAGCGAGATGACTGCAGTCTGATCGATCCTCGGCCCGTCCCACTCGAGGTCGACCTCGTCGTTCCAGTCGTGGACGGAGTACGTGGTCTCCTCGGGGTCCGCTGTGTCCGTCGCATCCGTCGTCGCGTCCGACGTGGCCCCCGAGGACGTGGCCGTTTCGGCGCTCGAACGCGCCGTCTCGGTCCCGTCGAACGACCAGCCGGCCGCCGCTTGCCGTTTCGCTCGTTGCCGGCGGCGCTTGGACCGCTGTCGTGCGTGGTGGCTCTTCGTTCCGTCAGTGTCTTCGGTGTCGGTTCGCTCGCTCGTCCGCCGGCCGTTCGCGGTCGTCCATCCGCCGGCCGTATCTGACTCGGCCGTTCCCCTCCCGTTCGTCGTCTGCCCTCCAGTCGCCCCCGTCTCGCTCCCGGTCGATGTCCGCCCGGCATTCGTTCGGCTCGAGGCCGTGGCCGACCGCGCGGACGCGTCGCTCGAGTCGTCGGTGGCCGCTCCGTCGCCGAGGTCGACGTACGCCTCGTGGCCGAGGCGGTCGTACCGCGCGCGCTCCGTCTCGTCCATGAGCACCGATTTCGCGGTCATCACCCGCTGGAACCGCTCGGCTGCGTCGGGGTCGTCGGAGTGATCCGGATGCGTCTCGAGGACACGTTCACGATACGCGGCGCTAATTTCGTCCTGGCTGGCGTCCGGATCGACGTCGAGAACGTCGTAATACGTCTCCCCCATCGAACGGCCGTTCGTTCGGCATCCCTGACCAAAACGATAGGGATTATTGACAGTCACTCGTCGTCCCCGATCAGGCTCGGGGAAACCCGACTCGAGTCCGGACAGCGTGTGGCAGCCCCCGGTTTCGCGGTCTCCCCCGGCCGGCCGTTACACCCGCGAGGTTGGTGTGTTATGGAACAGATATATGATATTACGCTATATGAATTCAGTATCTGATCTTGGCACTGATCTCCCATCACCGGCGACCGAGCGGCGCTGCCGCTCGCCCGTTAATCTCCGGATGACTCTCCGCGTCGAATAGCCGGAGTATAACAGACAGCACGTCAGCGATGGCGTACAGGAGGAGCACCAGTGTCCGATACGGAGACCTATAGTAGCAACTGAAAGTCAATGCACACCTGATCGCATGACGGGGTTGCGATCAGTGTGTAAATCGTTTCAGTTGCTACTATAGACGCCGAGCACGACCGATTTATCCAAGTGCGATTTTGATCTTGATCGATGTCACCGAGCCAACGCTCGGCCATCCAAACATAGTAGTCGACCGGACGTTCACTCGGACGTATGGTCTCTCAGGATCGCCCTCGATTCGCCGCTGGGGTCTCCCGTCAGCAGTCGAATCGTTTCGGCAGTTGTGATCTCCGATTACCGACTTCGTCCCCGGAGGTGTCTCTCTGATGGGGTCGCCGACGGCGTTCAAGGACCTTACGACGCTTCTGGTCGATCTGCTTCGCGTTCGCCTGGCCAGTACTGAAGACGACGACCTGTTAGAGACACACCAGATTCAGCCACTGCCACCCACGGCTATCGAAGACGATTCGAACGTCCGACTCGGCCTCTACTTGCACAGTATCTCCACCCACTCCGGGGAGGGCTCCGAGTCGCCGACAATCGACGACGGACACAAGATTCGACCGCCCCTAGCGCTCGATGGCCAGTACCTGTTGACCGCGTTCCCGAACGCGAACGCCGAAAACGAAGCCGAAGGCATCCACGACCAGCACGAGGTATTGGGGAAAGCAATGCAGGCGTTGTACGATAACAACCTCATCGATCCCGAAACGCTGCCCGACTCCCTTGGCGACCAACAGCTCTCGATCACCTACGATGGCCAGGACCAGCAGGAGGTACTCGAGGTGTGGAACTCGTTCCCCGATGTCCCCAAACAGCCCTGTGCTAGCTACCGGGTCGGCCCAGTCCTCATCGATTCGACCCAGAAAACGGCGTTCGAACGCGTCAGCGAACGCGACGTTCACCTTTCGCGAGACAGCGAGCAGGATGGAGAGGACCAGTAACGCGTCCCGCGGGCAACCTCACTCCTCGTCGTCGGTCTCGACGGGCGTCCCGTGTGAGATCGACACGATCCGCCAGCGGCCGTCGTCGAGTTCGAGTTCGAACGTCATCGGGATTCGGTGCGAGCCGGATTCCTCGTCGAACTCCAGGGCGACGTGGGCCGACTCGTCCGTAGTGCGGCGGAGCCTTCCGGCGACCGACGCGTCGTTGATGTTCTTGGCGACGACCTCCTTATACGAGAGCGGTTCGACCGCCGCATCCGAGTGATAGAGCGCCTGGATGGCCTCGTGGTCTTTGGTTCGGATACCGTCGTAGAAGTGCCAGATGACGTCTTCCGGCTCGAGATCGCCGGTGCGTTCGGGGCTCTCGGATGGCGATGCGGGCTCGGCAGCCGCCTGCTCGGCGGACGACGCCTGCTCTTGCTCGGCCTCGCTCGAGGGCGTCCGATCGTCGTCGTCCGTGGCTTTCGGTTCCCGATCCGTGGGCGACCTCGCCTCGGCGTCGGTCTCCGACTCGGACTGGTCGTCGAGACCGTATTTCAGTTTGAACAGCGTCTCGACGTCGCGGCCGACGGTCTGGTTCTCGTAAGTCCGGAGTTTGTCCTCGTACTGGAAGAAGTCCCCTTCGATGGCGACACCGCCGGCCTCGTTGGCGTACTGCAAGCCGAGAACGACGTGGTCGAAGGTAATGGTGATGTCGTCGAGGGCGGTTGCCGAGTCCGTCAACGGGTGGCCGTCGTGGGCTTCGGTGGCGGCGATGTAGGCCGCATACTTCGCGACTTTCCTGATGACCGCCGGCGTTATCGAGAACAGTCCGAGGAACTCGTAGTCGAAGCCGTCGGTGTCGACGGTGGCGTCGGCGGGCCAGACGTCCTTCCAAATCCGGCGGCGAATCCGTTCCTGCGGAACGTCGAACAGGACCGAATGGGCGATGCGGCGTTTGAATGCCGGGTCGATCCCGCTGCGTTTGTTCGTCGTCAGCAGCGCGACGCCGTCGAACGACTCGAGGCGCTGCAACAGGAAGTTCGTCACGTTGTTCGCGTAGCGGTCGGTCGAGTCGCCCACATCCGTGCGCTCGCCGAACAGCGAGTCGGCCTCGTCGAACAGCAAGATCGCGTTCGAGCGTTCGGCTTCCTCGAGCAGCGCCGCCAGCCGGCTTTCAGTCTCGCCGATATACTTGTTGACGATCTGGGAGAGGTCGACCCGGTAGAGATCGAGGCCGGTTTCGTTGGCGATGACCTCGGCGGCCATCGTCTTCCCGGTCCCCGGCGGACCGTAGAAAAGCGCGACGACGCCGTCGCCCCGATCCCCCGGTTCGCCGAACCCCCACTCGCTGGTGACCTGGCCGCGGTACTGGAGGTGGCCACAGAGTTCTCGCAGGTGGGTCTTCGGTTTGTCGTTCAGATAGATGTCGTCGAAGGTATACCCCGGTTCCATCGGCTCGGCCAGCGCCTCGAGGTTGCTCGCCGAGTAGCGTTTACACGCCGCGTAGCAGTGCTCGCGGGTCAACGCTTCGTCGACAGGAGCGAACAGGTCTCCTTCGTGAGCCTCGGGCTCGTCGCGGTCTCCGAGGGCATCGCTGTCAGCCTCGGTGCGACAGAGATAGCGGGCGGTCTCGACGGCACGACGGATGTCCCGCTGTGGCAGCCGGAAGTTCGTGGCGAGGTTCGTCACGAGGTACTCCTCGGCGAACTCCCCGCGGTACTCCTCCCAGACGGCCACCCGCGTCTCGTAGTCGGGAAACGGACAGTGGGCGGTCTCGACGCGATGGTGCTCGAGGTCGACGTCGGGCTTCCAGGGATCGGTGTGGGAGAGGAAGACGTCGCCGGGTGCGTCGTCGAGGCGGTCGACCACGGTATCAACGGAGCCTCCCTCGTCAGCCGTAATCTCGAGGTCCCCGCCCTCTTCGTCAAGCGTCGGTCCTTCTTCGTCGCCCGTGATCGCCTCGACCCCTTCGAGGTGGATCGCCGCCTCTTGCAAGGCGGCCTCGCGGATCAGACGGGTAATGAGTTCGTCGTCCTCGAAGATGGCGGCAGCATCGGCGCGGAGGACCGGTTTCTCGGGCTCAGTGAGCACTCCTGGCAAACGGTCTTTTCCGGTTCCATCCTCGCCGGAGAAATAGTAAACCGTCGGTCTGTCGACCTCACGCGAGCGTTCGGCAGTCGACTCGAGCATATCTGTCGTTTCGGAGTCAAAAATGAGATCGTCAAGCCTCGACTCGTCTTGTTCGATCGTGACGGTGTCAGCAAGAGTGGGATCAATGGTATGGTCACCTTTGAGGTAGCGGACGATGCGGTCGTCGACGGATATAGTGTCAAAACCGGGCGGTTGGCTGGCTTTTCCGGCGTGACGGACGAGTAAATCGTACTCGAATAGGGGTGACGTAGTAGCGAGTGCCTCTCCTGGCGAGACAGTGTTGTCGTGTGTCCCATGCCCCATTCGGATGAGAATATTTTCCAGAACATTCACTGTCGGAAATATAGGCTGGCCCGTCCCGGCAAGTTCGCCATAGATTGATGTCACTCTCCTGTCGAATTCGGGTGCGAGCGTGAGTAAGAATACGTCGAGATGGACCCGTGAAAGGTCGAACGACTGTGCAACTCGATCAAGTCGAAGTTCAGTACCTGTTTCTCGTGCTCGGCCAAGGTTGTGCTCGAGCTCGGCCGCTAACTCCGCGAGCGTCGTTTGGAGGGCGACGGTTGGCGACTGTTCCGTGGACTGATCTGCTTGTTGTTTCTCTCCAACAATTGACCGAACTGTCTGTCCGACAGTTGCGAGGGTTCCGACAGCGTCTACAGCGATATCGGATTCCTCTGTCGCTGGTTGATCCACATTCGATTTATCGACCCCCATCTCCGTTTCAGTTAGCGCATTCAGTGCGACCAAGACTCGATCGAATTCTGCTTGGAGATGGTCGCCAGCCCGTTCGTACATACTACCAGATCATGTATGGGAACAAATAACCTTTCGTCTCGCTAATCAAGTGGAGAATACAATCTGTTCGGGATGAAGAAGAGATACAAGTATAAAAGAAAGAATTATTGTGTGGCGGTTTGAAAATATTGATAATGGCCTATAGGGATCGGACAGCAACCGAACGTTGCCTCGATCACGGAGGACGGCGATGAAAAATCGCTCCGACCGAACCCGATCACGAACGTCGACCGACGAGACGGACACATCACAATCGGCACGTCGTCAGTCTCGAACGGCCACAAAGGCGGAGACCGGGCAGATGTCCGGCCAGACGGTATCGACGACAGGAGCGGCTGTCGATGCATTGATCCAGCGCGTGCCACAGGCGGCAGCGCCTCAGGATCCCGGATTGGGTCCGTTAGCCAGCGCTCGCGCCGAAGCGGTTCGTGAGCGCATTGAGGAACGGCCAGCGGCGGTCCCCGACGATAACTCACGGCAAAACCTCGCATCGCTCCAGCGAAGCACACAGGCCCAGCACGACACTGGCTCTGCGGGTGACACGGGTGTGCCAGACTCCGTCCGGGAGGTACTTTCATCTCCCGGCCGCTCGCTGAACGCTTCTATCCAGCAGGCGATCGAAGAGCGTATGGGTGACTCGCTGGGCGACGTTCAGATTCATACGGGGCCGAAAGCGGCAGAAGCCTGCCAAGAGATCAACGCCCGCGCGTTCACCGTCGGTAATCATATCGCGTTCAATGCTGGCGAGTACGACCCCTCTTCACCCGAAGGTCAACATGTCTTAGCGCACGAACTCGCGCACGTCCGTCAACAGACTGGTGGCGCGATTTCCATGTTGCCCCAAGAAGGACTGGAGTTAGAGATTGATCCGGATCCGCAGTTGGAACGTGAAGCTGAAAAGACCGCTCAGAAGGTGATGACCGGCGACGAGTGGGGCATTCAACGGCTGGCTCAGACAGCTGTTCATATACAACGAATTGACAAGACACGTCGCGATCTCCTCACGGGTGATGTCTCGCTTAACGAGGTCGAAACTGGTCTAGAGGAAGCCGAACTGAACTCTGTTGATACCGATATTGACTCCGATCGCCTTCGGGATGCATACAAGTACGCCGAGTATGCTGTTTCAGCTGGGGCTACCACCGGAATCGCACAAACACTGAGTACAAAATTCAGTCTTAGCCAGCCAGAAGCAATAGCTGTGTCACTAGCCGTTGGAGGGACGATTCACGTCGGGAAGGATCGAATTCACCGTAACGATTATTATATTATTTATGAAGTCGGCAAACGCCTTGGAATTGAAGACCGGGTGTTGGCTTTCTTCGAGCAAATGGGTATTGACTTGCCAGTTGGCACAGACACTGAGGCTGGTGAAGGAGGCCAAGTATAGATATGAAAGCTGTAATTACCGGTGAAACTGACGAGCTAATCGGTGTCAATTTGCGGGATAACAATGGTGTAGAGCACGTTTTGGATGTCCGAAAAAAAGATGGAGAGATAACGGCACATGATCAAGATGCCTATCCATACAAGGCAGCCAAACAATCAAACAATGACGCAGTTCATCTGGAACAGACACATGCCTACGCCAGATACCACGCCCAGCGCGAGCGCGGATACCCAACGTTCGAACCTAGACTGACACCGGAGTGGCTTGCTCATACGCTCGGGGCAGTCTTCGATCTCGATTTCGAGGAGTTTATCGACTACTTCGGCGAGTATGCTCACCAATATCATAGCGCACTCCGGCCAGATATCGATCCAATCGTTGAGGTTCCCCACAACGAGGCTGGCGGTGGAATCGTCTTCCGTGCAGATGTATTTCTGAGTCTGGATTTTCAGGACTATCTCGCCGCTCTTGATGAGTTGGATCCACTCAACTACGTCGAGGGAATTACGGACGATTACGATCTGGTGTCGGCATTGCGGGATATGGTGACCGAACGCCTAGATGCAAGTAATGACCCGCTCGAGGAAGTCTCTGCAGTGGATGTTCTCTACCAGACAAAAGGCTCACTCGGCGCTGTAGAAGAGAAAACCGTCGGCCAGCGCTCACACACACAGGACCGACCAGCAGATGCCCAACTCCAGATGACGCCACCGCAGACAACCCTGGAAAACGATCTTTCGCCGGAGATTATTCAAGGATTAGTGTTGCACCACTTGACGTGCCAGGTTCGAGACGCATATCTTCGCTTAGGAATCGAGCCACCGGAACCGTTCCGCATTCTGGGCCAGGGTCTCTACGAGCAAACGATCCGCTACCAGCATACGGACGTATACGAACCGTATCATCTCACTGATGCCGAGATTGAGGGATATCGCCAACCAGGCTTCAACACGGGTGCAATTGAGAGTGGCGCACTTACAGGACCGTCACAAGCAAAAACACTGAGTGGACTGATTAAACGTGCGTTGTTCGGCGGGTAGGCTCTCTGATCCATTTCTGATAATATGAAACAAGAGTCATTATATTAACATCTGGTAGTAGGTGTGAGGGGTTTCAGTGGTCAAATGTAGATCAAAAATGATGACGCCCACGAGCGCAATCATGAAAGCCCGGTCCAATCGAGTCTAGGCGCGAACCACGAGTGACGAGGTAGAGCCATCGCGATCAGAACGTTATCAATCCCGAACGGCCACAAAGGCGGAGACCGGACAGGTATCTGACCAGGCGATCGAAGAGCGTATGGGTGACTCGCTGGGCGACGTTCAGATTCACATGGGGCCGAAAGCGGCGAAAGCCTGTCAAGTTGCCAAGTAGCGTTTACACGCTTCGTAGCAGCGCTCACGGGTCAACGTCCCGTTGACAGGAGTGGACAGGTTACCCACGTAAGCTTCGAGTTCGTTGTGGTCTTCGCAGTCGTCGCCGTCAGTCCCGGTGTAACGGAGATAGCGGGCGGTCTCGATGGTACGACGGATGTTCCGCTGTGGCAGTTCGGAAGGTCGTGGCGAAGGTCGTCACGAGGTACTCGTCGCGGTATTTCTCCCAGACGGCCACCCGCGTCTCGCAGTCGGGAAACGGACAGTGGACAGTCTCGATGCGAAGCGTAGGCCGATTGCGGGTCGGCGCTCGCTCGGCCCGAGACGGACGACGTGTCCGAAAGCATCGTAAGGGCGGACAGAAGCCGATCGAACTCCGCCTGCAAGTGGTCCCCGTAGTGGTCGTACATGTCGCTACCCTTGCCCAGTAAATTGATAGGACGTTATATTTGCTGCCAGCAGCCATCCGGTGTAGCGGAAAATACTATCTCCGCAATCAATCACAAAAATAACAGTCGTGCTGTTTGATCATTCTGATATGCATTCGCCGGACGCCCTACAAACAGTCGCCCGCGCCGACTGGAGACCGGAGTGGTGATCCATGGGGGAGCACACAAAGCGGGAGCGAACGACGCGTTCGAAGCAATCCTCCGATTCCCGGGAGCGTGATTCCCGGACGACCTCGAGGACGGAATCGCGATCACGGACGAGCGATCACCGATCGGGGGAGACCCGCACCCGATCGGCGGACCACGACGAACTGATCGCCGGCCCGGCCGCTAACCCACCGACAGTCCCCGAGGGAACGGCGCTCCCGGCACCGGGCGAACGCGCACGGCGCAAGCGCGAGTGGAGCATTCAGCGCTCGCTCGAGGGCACCGACACGACCGAGGGCGAGGTTCCCGGGCAGGTCCTGGATGTGATCGGCAGCGGGGGGCGGCCGCTCGAGTTCGGTCTCCAGCGCACGTTGGAGGACCGGATGGACGCCGATTTCGGGAACGTGCGGGTTCACACGGGGCCGAAAGCAACCCAGGCGGCCGAGGCGATCGACGCGAAGGCGTTCACCTGCGGGAACGACATCGTGTTCAACGCCGGCGAGTACGACCCGCAGTCGGCGGACGGCCAATTCCTGCTGGCCCACGAACTCGCCCACGTCAAACAGCAACACGGCGGCGCGCCGCTGTCGATGATGCCCCAGAGGGACGCCGACCTCGAGATCGATCCCGATCCAGGCCTCGAGCGGGAGGCCGATGAGGCCGCGAAAGAGGCGCTGCATGGTGAGGACCCCCTAACCGTGAGTCGGCTGGGCACCGAGGTACACGTTCAACGTACACCAAAAGATCTGTCAGGATACCTTCAGGGGATGACCGAGACAGAGGAAACAGTCATCGCGGAAGGCGGCACAGGGACTCTCCTCGGGATCGATCCGGAAAAGTTAGAGAAATTACAGTCATCGGTTGAGACGCTCGAGGAAATTGCAGCCGAGATCAGCGACCTCAGTACAGAGATGGGCGTGACTGTCGATCCTGCCGCTGGCGCAACGACGATGCGCGAGGAGACCCCGACGCCACTCGCCGACGGGTTGGCAGTGACGGTTTTGCACGATGCCGACTTCACGGAGATGGACCTCTCATCGGAGCAGGAGGAATTGGTTCGCAAGCACAAACAGCTTGTCTCGGAGTTTCAGACCAACTGTCGAGAACTCATCGCCGAACTCCACGAGGAGGACCTGCCTGACGAGAACACATTTCGAGAGTTTCTAGTCGAGGCAGGAGTCAGCAGCGGCGTTGCAGCGGCACTCTATAAGGCGATCGAGTCTCAAACGGACTATGCGACGTTCGCATCGATGATCCAATCCGAAGCTGAGATGGTCGGTTCTCAGGGTGCCGGTCTCCTTGAGAATATCACTGTCGCGTTTGGCGCGCTACTGACTGGCATCGCGCTCAATTACGGCAAGAACAAACTCACTGATGATAAAACCGACGAGGACGAATACTCGCCGGAGGATTACAACTAGAGGTGGTTTCGAGATGCAAGCAACAATAGACGGCGAACGAGAAACCGAGAAGGGAAAAACCCGGTTTGGGATCCGGATAGAAGATAACCAGGGCGTCGAACATGGGATTGAACTGGGTCTGAATGGAGAGATCCACCTCCACAAACAAGAAGGATATCCAGATAAGCCACTGAATCGAACGCCCGAAGAGAACGAACACGTCAGTCAGGCACGCCGGTATGCCAGATACTACGTCGCTCAGGAGACCGAGTACGACGTGCTGTCCTGGGAGCGGGACACCGCGTCAATGAACCGCGTCAAAACGGCGATCGAGTCACTCGATGAAGAGGCATTCGAACGGTATTTCGGGACGTACTTCGACCAGATAAACAGTCGATTGCCAGAAGTGAAAGCACCTGTTTCAGAACCCGATGCTGTCGACGACGAGTTTGTCCTCTATATGCTCGATGTCTACCTCAACGAGAGTGACCAGATAGAGGCAACCTCCGGCATTCACTTCCTCTATCTGGACGACGAGCGTGAAAAACAGGTGGTGCTAGGCGAGCAACCGTTTCCCAAACGTGATCCCGATGCGCGATTGCAACTGAAGCCCAATTATTTGCCATCACTAGCCGTTGCGCAGGAATTTTTCGCCTATCACCTGCGCTGCCAGATCCGAGATTGCTATATCCTTAGGGGCGAACAGCCACCTGAAGCGTATCGAGTGATCGGGCCGGGACTATATGACGCAGCCACACGGTATCTCCGAGAACAGCGACCATATCTTCCCTATCACAAACTGAACGCAGATATCTCTGGATACACACTCGAGTTCGATTACGGGTTGGGTGAACAGGGGAAAGAAATGGTCCGGATCGCTGGGGCTGTCGCAGATGAAAAGTAGCGTATGGCGACCCCGGCTGTCCGGTTGTCGGCGGGTCAGTAGTCGAACGAGACTAGCCGACGACTAACGACCGATATGAATTCCTGCTAGATGAGATGACGCCGTATAATCTGCCTGACCACGTCATAATCAGCACCGCACAGCACTACACTAGTGGTGTGGCTGCGATGGAAAGTATTGCTGTAGCGGTGAGGACTGCTTGACTCGGACCTTCAATGGTCCTCGAGGAACGACTGGACGTGGATCTCTCGAACGTGCGCATCCATACGGGTGCAAAGGCCGCCGAGGATGCTGATACCATCGACGTAAAGACGTTCTGCGGGAACGCGATCGTCTTCACCGAAGCAGCCGCGGTATGCGCCTGAGTATCGATCTTCAACGTCTCACGGACGATCTGGAGGAGAGTCCCGTTCCCAACATTCATCGAACTCTGCCGCGTCGCTCTCGCTGAGTAAGTCTGTGAGCATCGATCCAGACTACACCCTACGATCTGCTCACGTCTCACACTGGCCTACCTATACACTAGTATAAGAACTGAATGTTCTTATGATGGCAATTAATATATAATAACTCGAATGAAAGCGTAGATGACTATCGCCCGGACTGTCGCGCTATCGACTGCCGTGTCACCCACGGAGGGCCGATAGATGGCCAGGAAGAAGGCTCACCGGAAGCGGCGGTCGACTGACGAGCACGAGACCGACCGTGAAGCGGGTCGAACAACCACGCAGACACGAACTCGCTCGAGTGCCAGTTCGACGAGTCGCCAGCAGACGCCGACCGAACGTGCCAACCCGATGCTCGCCCACGCGATTCTTTCGCCGGAGAAGGGAGACATCGTGGCATCGGGATCGCCTGGCCAGCAGGCCCGCGAGCAGTACGAGCGCAACATCCAGCGCGCGATGGACGGCACCGCCACCTCACAAGACGAGGTACCTGACCAGGTGTTGGACGGCATCGGCAGCGGCGGCATGCCCCTCGAGTGGTCGGTTCAGGAGTTACTCGAGGAGTAGATGGGGACAGATTTTTCGAACGTACGCATCCATACGGGGGCCAAGGCCGCTGACGCGATCGACGCGAAGGCGTTCACCTGCGGGAACGACATCGTGTTCAACGCCGGCGAGTACGACCCGCAGTCGGCGGACGGCCAGTTCCTGCTGGCCCACGAACTCGCCCACGTCACACAGCAACACGGCGGCGCGCCGCTGTCGATGATGCCCCAGAGGGACGCCGACCTCGAGATCGATCCCGATCCGGGCCTCGAGCGGGCGGCCGACGAGGCCGCGAAAGAGGCGTTGTCGGGCGAAGAGTCGCTGACGGTGAATCGGCTGGGGACGGATGTCCACGTGCAGCGAGCGCCAAAGCACGAGGCGCTGGAGACGCTGGCAATGCTGGAACTCGAAAACGAAGACGAATCGGATATTAGCGAGTTTCGGGAGAGCCAAAACCAAAACCGGATCAAGTACCTCCGCGAGGTGGTCACTGACTTCTACGAGGAGGCGGATGAGGTAACTGCCGACGTAGAGCAAAAAGGAGTCCTCGAAGGCCGCCTCTATATGAAAGAGCACGATATCGGGGAGAAATTGGCGGAACTCAACGACGAACTCGAGGACAAACTCGAGGACGTGGCGTTGACAGACGACCAGCGCCAGAAACTCGAGAGTGGGATCGACACTGGCGACTGGGTTAACCTCGGGACACCCATCGCGTCGTATCTCGTGGGCTCTCTGCTCACGCCGCTTGCAGGGTTAGTCACGGGACTCGGCCTCGTGAGCCTGAAAAACTGGTTCGGCAACCTCGATGGCGATATCCAGGAGCGCATGCAGAAACTCACCAAACAACTCGAGGATCAAGGTTATCTGACTAGTGAAGGTGAGTCGACTGGTGACTTGGATATGGATGCGGAGTATGAACAATGAAGGCAGTTATTACAGGAGAGTCCAAACGAATCGGTGTTAAAGTTCAGGATAATAATGGTGTAGATCACGGAATCGAAATGATATGTGACGGAGAGATCAAGTACCACGAACAAGACGGGTACTCGGATTACCCAGCAGAGCGCACGCAGGCGGAAAACGAGCACGTCCGACAGGCCCGGCGCTTTGCCAAGTGGCACGTCTACAAGGAACGGGGGTACGAGACGCTGCCTCGCCACGAGAATCCGGACTGTCTCGTCGCTGCGATGATCGCGGTGTCAGCACTCTCCAGCGACACCGTTGAGGGGCACTTCGGCGACCTCAGGACCCAACTTGAGAGCCACTACGACGATTCATCGTTGGACCTCCCCTTTGATGACGCGCACCCCGATGACGTGTTCATCTACCGGAAAGACCTCTATCTCTCGCCCGATCCTCTGACAGAGGATTCATCGCTGGCCGAGCAGTACAACGACCTTGCGGCTGAGATTCGGGCAGACCTGAGCGTAGTCTTCGACGAATCCGATAACCTCGAACACCAACTCTCGTCTCTGTTCAACCACGAGGACCGACTGGAGACTGAGCTTCCGTCGTTCGACCTGGAAGCAGTGTCAGAGATGCACTCTCTACACACTGACGGTAGAACCGAACAAACCACGACAGCCGAATCACCGCTGGACCGCGAGCCCGATGCACAGATCGAACTCCCGCCGCTAAATCTTGAGCAGTTCGAACTGTTCAAACTCCTGTTAGTGACGAATCTGAGCGCCCAGGTTCGCGATCGATTCCTGATGATGGGTGAAGAGCCGCCGGAAGCGTTCCAACACCAGGGCTTTGGCACCTATCGCGGCACAATCAAACAGCAGATCAATGATATGTACGAGCGATATTATCTGTTTGCCGAATCACCGAGTACGTGGACCCCTACGCGCTCCTAAGATGGGCAAGCGACGGGCGAACCGGAAACGCCGGTCACATCAACACCGCGAGACCGATCGTGAAGGGGAGCAAGGGCACACTGCGTTCCGGACTCGAGCCCAAACCCACTCGAGTACTCGATCGACGACGCGCCAGCAGGGGCCCGTCGCACGAACCGACCCGATGCTGGCCCATGAACTCGCCCACGTCACACAGCAACACGGCGGCGCGCCGTTCTCGATGATGCCCAAGCCGAATGGGGAACTCGAGATCGATCCCGGTCCGGGCCTCGAGCGGGAGGCCGACGAGGCCGCGAAAGAGGCGCTGTCGGGCGAAGAACCGCTGACGGTGAATCGGCTCGGCACGGATGTCCATGTGCAGCGACTGCCGAAAGGGAAGATGTTCGACGCGCTCGCGCTCTTCGAAGGTCAGGACGACGCAGGTGAATTCCGGGAGACGCAGAACGACCGGCAGTACGCATTCCTTCTGGACGAGATTGCGACGTACGCAGAGGCGAATAGTCGGTTAGCAGAAGTCGATTCGATGCGCGAGTTCCAGGAACTCGTAACGGACATCGATGTCGAGGAGACCGATCTCAGCGAGAACGGGACGGAATACGTAGACAAAGAACTCCCGTCGAAGTCCGAAATCACGCAGGCAAAGGAAAACATCGAGGCATGTGTTTACCCCCATAGAGTTCCTGGCTGAGCCACTGAGACGGCTGAAAACAGCACCCTCTATTTGATTTATATATCTCTCAGTNGGCGGTCGAATTTTACGGATTTCTAATTGAATTCCCCGATTTTGAACCTACTGTCCTCCTGCGATTTCTGGGGGTAAACACATACACATCGAGAAGTCGCTGCAGGATTCGCTCGATCAGATCGCCCTTACTGACGACCAGCGGGACCGCATTAAGAGCGGGCTTTCAAGCGGTCTCTGGACGGACGTGGGTGCATCGACTGGGGCGACAGTGTTGGCAGCACTGTTGACCAGTTCGACAATCGGCGGGGCGGTGGCAAGTATCGGGTTCGGAACCGTCTATGCCTACGCGGACAACAACTGGGACGGGCTCAGTGGCGACCTAGATGAGCAAGCCCAGCAGCTCATGGAGATCATTAAGGAAGATATCTGGCAGGCCGAAGAGGGCGACTCGACTGGCGATGCCAAGAGTAGAAGGTGATTAGAATGGATGCCCTAATTACAGGAGAGTCCGAGCGAATTGGTCTCAGCATCATTGATAACAATGATGTTGAACATCTGGTTGAAATGGGTTCTGACGGTGAGATCAATTATCATGAAGTGGAGGAATACGCAAACGATCCGGCTGGCCGAACGCCCGAAGAGACCGAGCACGGTAATCAGGCTCGCCGGTTTGCCAAGTGGCACGTCTACCGCGAGCGTGGTTACGAGACCCTGCCCCGATACAAGAACCCGGATGCTATCGTCGGCGCAATGATGGCCGTCGGTGCGACGCCGCCAGCAACAGTCGACGAATACTTCGGCGAGTTCATCGAGTGTCTTCGACTTCACGATGCTGACAGGACTACGGAGTTGCCCGTCAACGGGATCGATCCAGCCGACATCATCGCCTACCGGCAGGATCTGTACGTCGAACCGGACCCGCTCGAACAGGAGCCGCCGATGACCGATCGGTTTGCCGAGTATTTCAGCGACCCGGCACAGACCCTCGAGAACGTGTTTGGCGATGTGGATCCCTCGCTCGAGGACCTGACGGCGCTCGTTCAGGGCGATGCGGAACTGGCCGTCTCTCTCCCGGAGTTTGAAATCGAGGCGGTTTCGGACGTGCATTATTTGCACGGCGATAGGATCACTGCCGAGCGAACCACTGGGGACGGCCGCCACGAGCGCGAACCGGACGCGAGTCTGGAATTGCTCCCGTTAGACCCCGAGGTATTCGATTCGACTCGCGAGTTGCTGTTCTCCCACCTCGGGAATCAGGTCCGCGACTGCTATCTCCTCATGGGGTGTGAACCGCCGAGCGTCTTCCAGCAGCAAGGTCTCGGGACGGTCGAAGGAACGAGAAAGCAACAGATGTACAACCAGTACGAGGAATACTACTCGACAGACAGCCCGGTGTCGTCTTGGAAACCAGGCAACGGCTAACGCACAGGCGAATAGCACAGATTCCAGACCGCTCGTCAGAGGTTCTCGAAACCGCAGCCGATGTACGTCGTCCATGATGTGGTCGAATGGTAGTGTTCAGATAAGCTGATTCCATACGAAGCTGAACGATCTGAGCCAGTCATCGGCAGTTTCTGCTTCGGCATTGCTAAAGCAGTTTGAGAAACAGNCAATTAGCCCTTGCTGAGGGTGCATATCTCCCCGATTGGCCGCCTGCTACGAGACAGTGGCGAAATTTACTGGGGCTAAACACGTACCTTGGAAGAAAGCGACGTTTCGGCTGTTATTACTCCTATAGTGGTGTGAATAGGTAGTGTTCAGATAAGCTGATTCCATGCGAAGCTGAACGATCTGAGCCAGTCGTCGGCAGTTTCTGCTTCGGCATTGCTAAAGCAGTTTGAGAAACAGAAAGTTCGTCGCTTTATCTCTCGAAAGACACGTTCAACAGCATTCCGATTTCCATGTTTCTCGTATCTGAAATCGAAGCCGTGACGCTGACATGCATCTTGTAACGAATGCGATCCATCGACGAGAAACACGGCGTCGGAGACGTCGTGTTTCTTGGAGAGTTCCGTAAGAAACGAATGAGCAAGAACCTTCGTTGTTGTCGGCTCAAGCTTTGTATGGAGCAATTCGTTTGTCTTAGGATCAACTGCGTTCGAAAATCGATTTGCGATTTTCGCAGCCCATCAGAACGCAAAGCGTTCTGAGGACGGCGTACAGCCAATACTGCTCACTATTCAGTTGGATCACAGTCTCGTCAACCGCAACGTGATCCGGACACCGATCAGATTCGGGCTGTAGATCGGCCTTGTGAACCCAATTGNACCGCAACGTGATCCGGACACCGATCAGATTCGGGCTGTAGATCGGCCTTGTGAACCCAATTGTGAACGGTTGATCGAGCGCGTTCGACACCGAATATCTCAAGAATAGATACAGTATTCGAAAGCGAGAGTCCTGCGAGATGCAGCTGAATACTGAGCTTCATCAGCAATCACGGTGTCGCTTCTCGTTCAACAAACTCTAAGTTGATCTCGTCTAAACAACCATTGAGGCGGTCGTTTTCGGGCATAGATCACTCAGAAAACGAACCGCCTCATCCTTCATCCTTATCTGAACACCGCCTNCTAAACAACCATTGAGGCGGTCGTTTTCGGGCATAGATCACTCAGAAAACGAACCGCCTCATCCTTCATCCTTATCTGAACACCGCCTGTGAATAATGGCATATACTTTGAGGGAGGTATGCTGGAGTATCCAGATCTTTCCCTCTCACGGAACAGAAGTGTTCTGTGTCAGATTGTATGTTATTGGTTCACAGGTGATTTTGAAATGCCATCGAATCTCTGTCTTGCGTTTCTCCTTCTAGACAGTGCCTTACTAAATAGAGCGTGTCATAGAAAGCGTCACGTACGAAGCAGCAGGGTGCGGAAAGTGTGTCCAGCACAACCGCGNCATATTTAATAATTGAGTAAATCTCTTCTAAACAACCATTGAGGCGGTCGTTTTCGGGCATAGATCACTCAGAAAACGAACCGCCTCATCCTTCATCCTTATCTGAACACCGCCAGCGCGCAGGGTAGCAGGATTTAAGACTGTGGACCTGTACCACTCTACCAATGAGCCGTCTCGCCGGTACCGTGTTCGCCGTTCTCGGTACCGACGGGTCCGTCGCTCGGCGGCGGCCGCGGCGATTCCGACCGGGCCTTTGAGCCCGTACTATACTACTCCCCCTGTTCCGGTCTGTTTCGCATTTCCCGAAACTGCAGTATTTTGGGTTAGCAGCATCTCTGCCTTTAATTTACGAAATAGAAACCAATGAATTTAAGTCTATCCTGCGGATTTACTCGAGTACGATATGACCCGCGTGGCACTTGCGTTTTCGGGCGGTCTGGACACGACGGTCTGTGTCCCGCTGCTCGAGGAAGAATACGGATACGACGACGTGATCGGCGTTACCGTCGACGTCGGCCAACCGGCCGAAGAGTTCGACGAAGCCGAAGAAACTGCCGAGGCGCTCGGCCTCGACCACTACGTCGTCGACGCGCGAGCGGAATTCGCTCAACTCTGTCTCGAGAGCGTTCGCGCGAACGCGACCTATCAGGGCTACCCGCTGGGAACGGCGCTTGCCCGTCCCGTGATCGCGGACGCGATCCTGGAGGTCGCGGAGGAACAGGACTGTACTGGCATTGCCCACGGCTGTACGGGCAAAGGCAACGACCAACTGCGCTTCGAGGCCGTCTGGCGTAGCTCCGACCTCGAGGTCATCGCCCCCGTGCGCGAACTCGGCCTCACCCGCGAGTGGGAGAAAGAGTACGCCGCCGAGAAGGACCTCCCCGTCGAGGGCGGCAGCGGCGGCGACTGGTCGATCGACACCAACATCTGGAGCCGCTCGGTCGAGGGCGACGACCTCGAGGACCCGAACTACGTTCCCTCGACGGAGATCTACGCGTGGACCGAAGACCCCTCCGACGAGACCGAGGAGATCGAGATCACCTTCGAGAACGGCTACCCAGTCGCCGTCGACGGCCAGGAGTACGAGCCGGTCGCACTCATCGAACACCTCAACGAACTCGCCGGCAGCTACGGCGTCGGCCGCACTGACATGATGGAAGACCGCATGCTCGGGCTGAAGGTCCGCGAGAACTACGAGCACCCCGGCGCGACGACCCTCCTTTCGGCCCACGAGGCCCTCGAGGGGCTCGTTCTCACGCAGGAGGAGCGCCAGTTCAAGACCCAGATCGACCAGCAGTGGTCCCAGAAGGGCTACGAGGGGCTGATCGATGCCCCGCTCGTGAGCGCGCTCGAGAGCTTCATCGACGAGACCCAACAGCGCGTGACCGGCACGGTCACGATCCGCTTCGAGGGCGGCCAGGCCCGCCCGGTCGCTCGCGACAGCAAGTTCGCGGCCTACTCGGCCGAACACGCCTCCTTCGACACCGAGACCGTCGGGAAGATCAAACAGGAAGACGCCACCGGCGTCGCGAAGTACCACGGCTTCCAGCGCCGCCTCGCGAACGAGGCGATCGCGGCCAACGCCGACGCCGAGGCAGTCGAACTCGCGACCGACGGGAGCGGGACGGGAGACGACCAGTAATCATGACCGAGGAGAGCGCTCACGACGGCGGTAAGTTCACAGCCGATGGCGGGGGACAGTCCGACGAACCGCACACCTCGTCGGCGTCTCGCTCTGACGGCGGCGACGAGGGCGGTGAGCGATCCACCGGATCGCGATCTTCGTCGGATCTCCGATCCGACGGTGTCGTCCGCCGGGACCGCTTCAGCGGTGGCCCCGCCCGGAGCTTCCTCTCCTCGCTCGCGGCGGACGAACGCATCTTCGAGGCCGACCTCGAGGTCGACCGCGCACACACGGTCATGCTCGCCGAACAGGGCATCATCGACGACGACGTGGCCGGCCAGATCCTGACCGCTCTCGACGCGATCGAAGTCGACGGCCACGGCTCCGTGCCCGACGGCGAGGACGTCCACGAGGCCATCGAGACCGCAGTCATCCAGCGCAGTGGCGCGGACGGCGGGAAGATGCACACCGCACGATCGCGCAACGACGAGGTCGCGGCCTGCATCCGCTATCGCCTGCGCGAGGACGTTCTCGAGGCGATCGAGACGACGCTCGCGCTGCGCGAGTCGCTCGTCGATGTCGCCGAAGCGCACACTGAGACGATCATGCCCGGCTACACGCACCTCCAGCCCGCCCAGCCGACCACCGTGGGACACTGGGCGCTGGCCTACGAGGGCGCGGTTCGCCGCGACACCGAACGCTTGCTCGAGGTCTACGGCCGGATCAACCAGTCGCCGCTGGGTGGCGCGGCGTTCGCGGGCACGACCTTCGACATCGATCGCGAGCGCGTCGCCGACCTGCTGGGGTTCGACGGGCTGGTGGTAAATTCGATGGACGCCGCCTCGAGTCGGGATTTCCTGCTCGAGACGACCCAGGCGCTGTCGACCCATGCGACGACGCTGTCGGGGCTGGCGGAGGACGTGATCATCTTCGCGAACCGCGGCTTCGTCGATCTGGCCGACGACTACTCCTCGACGTCGTCGATCATGCCCCAGAAGAAGAACCCGGATACGCTGGAACTGGTCCGCGCGGTCGCGGGCGACGCGGCCGGCGGCGTCCAGGGGCTGACGACGACGCTGAAGGGGCTGCCCCGCGCGTACAACCGCGACCTCCAGCGGGCGACGACCCACGCCTGGGAGACCGTCGACGCGGTCACCGAGGCCAGCGAGGTCGCGGCGGGCGCGGTGGCGACGGCCGACTGGAACGAGGCGACCCTCGCCGCGGCGGCCGGCGACGGTTTCTCCACGGCGACCGGCGTCGCGGATCTGTTGGCGGCCAACGGGGTACCGTTCCGGACGGCGCACGAACTCGTGGCCCTCGCGGCCGACAACGGTGCCGACTACGACGCGCTCGAGGCCGCAGCCCAGGACGTACTCGGCGAATCGCTCGCGGCCCACGTCGAACCCGCGGCCGTCGAAAAGGCGCTCGAGCCGGCCGAAAGCGTCGCGAGCCGCGACTCACAGGGTGGCCCCGCGCCCGACGCGGTCGCTCCCCAGATCGAGTCGGCTCGCGAGTCGCTTGCGGCCGACGAGGAGTCGCATGCGGCCGCGACCGACGGGCTCGAAACGGCACGCGAGGCGCTCCGGTCGGAGGTGAACGGCTATGTCTGAGGCCGGCTGTCGCCCATCCGGAACGAGACCACGAGCGACGCCACACGCCGCCGTTCGGCCGGGTCGGCGGCGATCCCCGCAAGGGGACAAAACACCGAATAACTGATATGCTGAACAAAAATTGCCGCCATTTGGGTATGATGCCCCGTTAGAGGGGAGTGAAGCTATTATAATTTTATTGGTAGGTTCGAAGGATTTAAGGTATCCCGGTACACACATGGGAGTACAATGACCGACTGCGTCGAGTGTGGGGCCGAAGTATCCCTGCACGACGATCTGGAAGTGGGTGAGATCATCGACTGTACGACCTGTGGAGCCGAGCTGGAAGTCGTCGACACGGAGCCGCCAGTCCTCGAGCGAGCCCCCGAGCTCGAAGAGGACTGGGGTGAGTGACCTTGCAAGTAGGACTCCTCTACTCACGGATCCGCAAGGACGAAAAGCTCCTCCTCACCGAGCTTCGCGAGCGTGACCATGAGGTCACGAAGATCGACGTCCGCAAACAGACCTTCGACATCGCGGCGGCTCCCGCGGCGTTCGACGGCCTCGACATCGTCGTCGATCGCTGTCTCGCCACGAGCCGGAGCCTGTACGCCACGCAGTTCTTCGAGACCTACGGCATCCCCGTGGTCAACAGCCACGAGACCGCAGCCATCTGCGCGGACAAGGTACAGAACAGCCTCGCCCTCGAGAAGGCGGGCGTACCCACGCCCGCGACGAAGGTCGCGTTCACCAAAGAGACCGCGATGGACGCCATCGAGGAGTTCGGGTATCCATGCGTGCTCAAACCCGTCGTGGGGTCGTGGGGCCGCCTGATGGCCAAGATCGACTCCGAGTCGGCCGCGGAGGCTATCCTCGAGCACAAGGCGACGCTGGGTCACTACGAGCACAAGGTGTTCTACGTCCAGGAGTTCGTCGAGAAACCCGGGCGTGACATCCGCGTGCTCGCGACCGACGGCGAGCCCATCGCGGCGATGGTCCGTTCGTCGGACCACTGGATCACCAACGCCGCGAAGGGTGCGGAGACGGACGCTTTCGACCTCGACGACGAGGCCCTGGCGCTCGTCCGGAAGGCCAGCGATGCCGTCGGCGGCGGCCTGTTGGGCATTGACCTGATGGAAACCGGCGATTCGTATACGGTCCACGAGGTCAACCACACCGTCGAGTTCAAGGCCCTCGACGACGCCGTCGAGACGGACATCGCAGCCACCGTCGTCGACTGGCTCGAGGGGAAAGCGCAAGCGGCCGCCGACGAACTCGAGGTGACCGTCTGATGGCGGTCGGCACCGAGACCGGCGCGGACGCAAACGACGAGACGGTCACCGCGAGCGTCATCGGCGGGAGCGGCTTCACCGGCGGCGAGTTGCTGCGACTGCTCGCCGGGCATCCCAACGTCGAGATTACCGAGGTCACGAGCCGGTCGAAGGCCGGCAAGAGCGTCGGCTCCGTCCATCCGCCGCTGCGCGGATCGGCCCTGCGCTTTACCGAACCCGCGGATTTGGAGAGCGTCGACGTTCTGTTCGCGGCGACGCCACACGGCGTCTCCATGGGCCGGATCGACGACTTCTTCGAGGTCGCGGATACCGTGGTCGACCTCTCGGCGGACTTCCGCCTCGAGAGCGAGGCCCAGTACGACGAGTGGTACGACGGCCACGAGGCACCCGAATACCTCGAGCAGGCGGAATACGCCCTTCCCGAGATCAACCGCGAAAACCTCGCAGGTGCCGAACTCATCGCCGGGGGCGGCTGTAACGCCACCGCGACGATCCTCGGGCTCTACCCGCTGTTCGAGCACGATATCCTGGAAGGCGGCGAGCAGGTCGTCGTCGACGTCAAGGTCGGCTCCTCCGAGGGGGGAGCCGGCGGCGGCGAGGCCTCGAGCCACCCCGAACGCTCGGGGGTCGTGCGTCCGTACGCGCCGACGGGCCACCGCCACGAGGCCGAAATCGAACAGTTCCTCGGTACGTCGGTCGCGTTCACCTGCCACGCCGTGGATATGGTTCGCGGCGCGAGCGCGACGAACCACGTCTTCCCCTCGAGCCCGGTCTCGAAGGGCGACCTCTGGCAGGCCTATCGGGGTTGCTACGAGGACGAGCCGTTCGTTCGCATGGCCGCCGGCGGCTCCGGTGTGTATCGGTATCCGGAGCCAAAGGCGGTCGCCGGCACCAACCTCGCTGAGGTCGGTTTCGAACTCGACCCGTCGAACGAGCGCATCGTCGTCTTCTCGGCCATCGACAACATGATGAAAGGCTCCGCGGGGCAGGCGGTCCACGCCGCCAACGTCGCGCTGGGGCTCGAGGAGACCGCCGGACTCGAGTTTACGGGACTGCATCCCGTAGGGGCTCCCTGAGATGACGACCGTTGTCAAGATCGGCGGTGCACGCGCCGTCGATCCTGAGGGCGCGCTCGCGGATGTCGCCTCGCTCGTCGACGATGGCGAGGATGTCGTCCTGACCCACGGCGGCTCGACCGCCGTCGACGAGACCTTGGAGGAACTCGGCAAAGAGCCGACGTACGTCGAAACGCCCGGCGGCGTCGTCGGGCGCTTTACCGACGAGGAGACGATGGACGTCTTCAAGATGGTCATGCCCGGCAGGCTCAACACGGACCTCGTGGAGAGCCTGCACAACGAGGGCGTCGACGCCGTCGGCCTCGCCGGCACGGACGGCAAACTGCTCTGTGGCACGCGCAAGTCCGCCGTCCGCGTCAAAGAGGACGGCAAGAAAAAGATCAAGCGCGGCGACCACTCGGGGAAAATCGAGTCGGTCAACGCCGACCTGCTCGAGACGATCCTCGCGGGCGGCTACACGCCAGTCGTCTCCGTCCCCATGCTTGGCAAGGAGAAGTCGGGCGGCTACACCGCGGTCAACGCCGACGCCGACCGCGCCGCTGCCGCCATCGCGGGCGCGCTCGAGGCCGACCTCGTCGTCCTCACGGACGTCTCGGGGATCTACGAGGACCCCGACGACGAGTCGACGACGATCGACTCGGCGTCGACCCCCGAGGAGTTCGAGGCGGTCAAAGACGCCGCCGAGGGGTTCATGACGAAGAAGGTCATGGCCGCCGAGGAGGCCCTCGAGGGCGGGGCCGCGTCGGTCACCGTCGCGACGGCCAACGCGGACGAACCGATCACGAGCGCGCTGGCCGGTGCGGGGACGACCCTCGAGCCCGGCGCGCTCGCGGACGAACACGACGCTGACACGGAGGCCGACGAATGAGCGACCTCGATTTCATCTCCGGAAGCAAACCGATCGGTATCGAACGCGGTGAGGGGCCGTACCTCTACACCGACGACGGCACGGAGTATCTGGACGCCGGTGCGAGCTACGCCTGTACCCCGCTGGGTCACTCTCATCCGGCGGTCGTCGACGCGGTACGGGAGCAGGTCGGTGACCTGACGTTCGTCGACTCCTCGTATCCCGTCCAGTCGCGCGAGGACGCCTACGCTGCGCTCGTCGCGGCCGCACCGGACGGCCTCGAGTCGGCCTGGTTCTGCAATTCCGGGACCGAGGCCAACGAGGCCGCGCTGAAGTTCGCCCGCTCGGCGACCGGCGAGTCGAAGATCGTCGCCGCGACCCGCTCGTTCCACGGGCGGACGATGGGGTCGCTCGCGGCCACCTGGAAGGACAAGTACAAGAAGCCCTACGAGCCCCTGGCCGGCGACGTGGAATTCGTCCCCTACGGCGACGGCGAGGAACTCGCCGCTGCCGTCGACGACGAGACGGCAGCCGTCATCCTCGAGCCGATCCAGGGCGAGGGCGGGATCAACGTCCCGTCGGCGGGGTACCTCGAGACGGCCCGCGAACTGACCGCGGAAGCCGGCGCGGCGCTCGTCTTGGACGAGGTTCAGACCGGAATGGGTCGCACCGGCGAGCTGTGGGCCTGTCAGCACGCGGGCATCACGCCGGATGTCCTGACGACGGCGAAGGGACTCGGCAACGGCCTGCCCGTCGGCGCGGTCGCGGTCCAGGACTGGATCGCCGACGGTGCGGCTTCCCACAACGCCACGTTCAGCGGCGGCCCCGTCGTCGCCGCGGCCGTCCACGCGACGATCTCGACGCTGGTCGAGGCGGAGTATCCCGCCCACGCCGCCGAGATCGGCGACTATCTGGTCACCGAACTCGAGGCGGCGCTGGGCGATGCGGTCCGCGAGGTCCGCGGCCGCGGCCTCCTCGTTGGCATCGAGTTGAAACGCGGGGCGAACCGGGTCGCTCGTGACCTGGCGATGACCCAGCAGGTCCTCGCGTTGCCTGCTGGCCGGACCGTGCTACGTCTGCTGCCGCCGCTCGTGATCGATGAGGCCGAAGCGGAGCAACTCGTGGACGCGCTGACGGCGACCATCGAACCCGAGACCGACTCCCAATCATGAGTGCGACCATGGAAGACACCGCCGACGTCCCGCTCGAGGCGGCCCGCGACCTCCTGATCGATCTCGTCGCCACGCCGTCGCCGTCCGGCGAGGAGGAGGCCGCCGCCGAGCGCCTCGTCGAGTTCTTCGACGCCTACGGCCGCGAGGCCCGGATCGACGCGGTCGGCAACGTTCGCGCCCCGGCGGACGACGCCGTCCTCCTGACCTCACACGTCGATACTGTCCCCGGCGAGATTCCGGTCCGCGTCGACACTGCTGACGCCGCGGACGAGGACGCCGCGGTCGCCAACGCGGGCGAGGACCTCCTCTGGGGGAGGGGCAGCGTCGACGCGACGGGGCCGCTGGCCGCGATGGCCGTCGCGGCCGTCCGGACCGGCGTCTCCTTCGTCGGCGTCGTCCAGGAGGAGACGAGTTCCCTGGGTGCCCGCCACCTCGTGGCCGATCGGGAGGCCGAACCCGATGCCGTCGTCAACGGCGAACCGAGCGGTGCGACGGGGATCACGCTCGGCTACCGTGGCTTCCTCAACGGGACGTACGTCGCGACCAGCGAATCGGGTCACACCTCCCGGCCCGAACCCAACGCCATCCAGCACGCGACGGACTGGTGGACGGGCGTCGAAGCCGCGTTCGAACAGGACGAGTCCGCGCCCGTCTTCGAGCGCGTAACCGCCAAACCCGTCGCCATCGACGGCGGGATCACCGAGGACGGCCTCTCCGTCGAAGCGACCCTCGAGGCCCAGTTGCGGGTCCCCCCGTCGATAGACGTCGAGACGGTCCGCGAGACGGCCGAAGCGGAACTCGAGATCGGGACCGTCTCCTGGGACGAGCCGATCCCGCCGGTGATGGAGAGTCCCCGTACCGAAGTCGCTCGCGCCTTTCGGGCGGCCATCCGCGCGGAGGACGGCGAGCCACGCTTGCTCCGCAAGACCGGGACCAGCGACATGAACCTCTACGCCGACGCCTGGGACTGCCCCATGGTGACCTACGGCCCCGGCAACTCCGAACTCGACCACGCGCCCGACGAACGGCTCTCGCTGCCGGCGTTCGATCAGGCGGTCGCGGTCCTCGAGCGGGTCGCGACGACGCTTCGCGAGGGCGACGAATGACGGCGACGAAGACACCGACAGCAGCGCAACCACAGACACGCGGTGATCAACCATGACGACCGATTCCGATCCGACACACTTCCTCGACATCGACGACGTTTCGCGCGACGAACTCCTGACGATCCTCGAGCAGGCCGGCGAGTACAAGCGCGCCCAGCGGGCGGGTGCGGATCACGCCGACCTCGACGGGCAGACCCTCGGGATGATCTTCCAAAAACCGAGCACGCGGACCCGCGTCTCCTTCGAGACGGGGATGACCCAACTCGGCGGCCACGCCGTCTTCCTCGGGGAAGACGACATCCAACTCGGCCGCGGCGAGCCGCTGAAAGACACCGCACGGACCCTCTCGCGGTACGTTGACGCGGTGATGGCCCGCGTGTTCAAACACGAGAACGCCGAGGTGCTCGCGGAGTACTCCTCGGTGCCCATCGTCAACGGCCTCACCGACGACGCCCATCCCTGTCAGACGCTCGCTGATCTGCTGACGATTCGCGAACACATGGGTGGACTCGAGGACGTCTCGGCGGTCTGGATCGGGGACGGTAACAACGTCGCTCAGTCGTTTACGCTCGGCGCGGCGCTGACCGATATCGACCTGACGGTCGCGACGCCCGCGGGCTATGGGATCGACGACGATGTCCTCGAGCGCGCGCGGACCCTGGGTGGCGATCCGACGGTCACAACCGATCCCGTCGAGGCGGTCGGCGACGCCGATATCATCTACACGGACGTCTGGATCAGCATGGGGCAGGAGGACGAACGCGATGTCCGTATGAACGACTTCGAGGGCTTCCAGGTGTGTTCGGACCTGCTCGAGCACGCCCCCGAGGCGTCGGTGATGCACTGTCTGCCGGCCCATCGCGGCGAGGAGATCACCGATGCGGTCATCGAAGGCGACCGTTCGATCGTCTTCGATCAGGCCGAGAATCGGCTCCACGCCCAGAAGGCGTTGCTGCGTTGGTTGCTCGAGTGAGTCCGCCGTCCCGACGGGAGCGGGCCACGCTGCGGGGCGATTCTACCCGCGATACGTGGAGAGTCGCGGGACGACGGCGGCGTACACGACACCGAGCGCGATGCCGTAGACGACGTGATCGATGATCGGTCCG
>NZ_AOII01000020.1 GCF_000337615.1 Natrinema pallidum DSM 3751 | reverse complement strand
AGATGTGTATAAGAGACAGGTGGTACGCGATGAGGCCGTACCCGGCACCGAAGACGGCGCTGTAGCCGATATGGATCACCCACCATAGCTGAAACTCGGGCAGCGTCGTGAGGACGCCCGCGGTCGGCCCCACGTCACCGAGTATGGTCAACATCGGTCTGATGGCCCCCACAATCCCGCCGAGGAGGATCGCGTACGGCCAGTACGAGTAGACGACGAGCGATCGATCGACGTGTTGACTGCGTTCGGTGGCCATACGTGGTGCGTGGTACGATATTCGAATATACCTCTAGTAACGTTTCCATATGATGGGAACGGCATGCGGCGACTCCGATCGCCGCTCGTGCGTCAGTCGTGGTCGGGGCCGGCGACGAACACGCCGCTGCTTGTCGAACGGCGGCCGGACCACGATTCGATGGCGACTATGTGGCCGGCGCGGAAGTCGACGACACGTGGGACTGCCGTCCGGTGACCGGGTGTACTGCCGAATCCACTTGCTTTTTGCACGTCGCCTCCCTCTGCCCGACAATGAGTCTCAATCTCTCGGCCGAGCGGCCGGAACGACCCGACGACGCCGACGACGGCGTCTGGCTCGAGTGTATCGAGTGCGGCGAGACGTTCGCTCCGTTCGACGACGTTCGATACACCTGCGACGAGTGTGACGGACTGCTCGAGGTCCGATACGCCGATCTTCCGACCTTCGACGACTTCGATGGACGCGGCGTCTGGCGCTACGCCGACGCCTTACCCTTCGAGGCCGGCGTCTCGATTCAGGAGGGCGCGACGCCGCTGTACGAGGTCCCCCGTCTCGAAGACGAGATCGGTATCGAAGCCCTGCGGATCAAACACGAGGGGATGAACCCGACGGGCTCGTTCAAGGATCGCGGCATGACCGTCGGCGTGCGGGTCGCGAAGGAACTCGGCGTCGGTCGGCTCGCGTGCGCATCGACGGGGAACACCAGTGCGGCCCTCGCCGCGTACGGCTCCCGAGGCGGGATGCAGACGCTCGTGCTCCTCCCCGCCGGCAAGGTCGCCGCCGGGAAGATCGCCCAGGCGAGTCTCCACGGTGCGCGCATTCTCGAGGTCGACGGCAACTTCGATACCTGTCTCGACATCGTTCAGGACCTCGCGGGCCAGGGCGAGGCCTACCTGCTGAACTCGCTGAACCCGTTCCGGCTCGAGGGCCAGAAGACGATCGGCCTCGAAATTCTCGAGGGGTTCCTCGCGGACTACGACACCGTTCCGGATCGAATCGTGTTACCCGTCGGCAATGCGGGCAACACGTCGGCGCTGTACAAGGCCTTCCGCGAACTCGTCCAGGCCGGCGCACTCGACGAGGCCGACGTGCCGAAACTGACCGGCGTCCAGGCCGAGGGTGCGGCCCCGATGGTCGAGGCGATCGAGAACGGGGCCGACGAGGTCCGCCGCTGGGAGGACGTCGAGACTCGTGCGACCGCGATCCGGATCGGCAACCCGGTCAACGCGCCGAAGGCACTGCCCGGGATTCGCGAGACCGGCGGCACCGCCGTCGCGGTCTCCGACGCGGAGATCACCGCGGCCCAGCGCGACATCGCCGGGGAAGGGATCGGCGTCGAGCCCGCCTCCGCCGCCTCCGTCGCCGGCCTCCGAAAGCTCCGAGCCGAGGGCGTCGTCGACGACGACGAACGCGTCGCCTGTCTCACGACCGGCCACCTGCTCAAGGACCCCGACGCCGCGGCCGCCGCCGGTCGCGAGCCCGAACCCGTCCCGGCCGATACCGACGGCGTGCTCGAGCAACTCGCGGAGTAACGTCGGTCGGACGCACGACCCGCGTCGGACGCGTCTGACACCCGACTGACTGAGCTTTTTCCGGGTCGGGACCGAAACCGAACGCGTCCCATGTCCGCCGAACGACGAGGCTCCGGTTTTCCCATCCCCGCCGATCAACGGATTCGAATCGATCGCTCGCGTTCGACCCTCGAGTCGAACCGCGTCGATGATGGCCCGTCGCGTCACGCCCCCCTCGATTCGGGCCGTCGTGAACGACCGCTGTCCTACGAGATCGAACGGACCCGACTCCACGCTCGGATCGCCGCGCTCGAGGACGCGTTGGAAACGAGCGAAAGCCGCCGACAGGCCGTGATCGATCAGTACGAACGCCTGTTGGCCGAGCGGGCGGAGTCGTCGCGGTCGTCGTCGAACTCACAGACCCTGCTCTCACGACTTATCAACCGATAACCGCCCCCGTTCGGCCTGCGCTCGCCGGCTCTCCACGAATCATTTATCTATTCCAATACTTTAAATATGAAGCCAGGAGAACCGAATGTAGAAGGTAATAACCAATGGCAGATTCCGATTCGGCTGCGATCTGCCCCGAGTGTGACGGCAGATTACGGAGGGAGGGTACTGAAATCGTCTGTGAACAGTGCGGGTTGGTCTCCGCGGAAGACGCGATCGACCGCGGACCCGAATGGCGGTCGTTCGAGGACGACGACACCGATCGGCGTCGAACCGGCGCGCCGCTCACTCGCTCGAGACACGACCGGGGTCTCTCGACGGAGATCGGGTACGGGTCCGGCTCGGATTCGGGGTACCGTTCTCGGCTCACCGGTCGCAAACGCCGACAGATCGCCCGGCTCCGCCGCGAGCACAATCGTGCACGGATCTCTTCGAAAGCGGAGCGAAATCAGGTCTACGGGTTCGCCGAAATCAGGCGGATCACCGCGTTGCTCTCCCTGCCCGACTCCACGAGAGAACAGGCCTGTGTCCTCTTCGAGTCCGCTCAGTCCGACGGGCTCTTTCAGGGCCGGTCGCTCGAGGGCTTTGCTGCCGCCGCGATCTACGCGATCTGTCGGACGCGTTCGGTCCCACGGACCATCGACGAAATCGCCGACGTGGCTCGCGCCGACGGCGACGAACTCGAGGTCGCCTACGATGCGCTGAACCGCGAACTCGGGCTGCCGACGGGTCCGATCGATCCCACGCAGTACCTGCCGCGGTACGCCTCGAAACTCGACCTCGGCTCGGCCGTCGAGCGCCGCGCCCGCGAACACGTCGACGCCCTGCTCGAGGCGGGGTTGATCGGCGGCCGCAATCCCAGCGGGGTCGCCGCGGGTTGTCTCTACAAGGCCGCCGGCGAACGGGATGAGTGGCCATCACTCACCCAGACCGCCGCGGCGGAGGTCGCCGACGTCGCAGCGGTAACGATTCGGTCGACCGTGACGAACATCAACGAACTCTGACTACGCTGCCTCGAGCCGTCTCTGACCGGGACGGACGGGTCGCTCTCGACCCGTGGGCCGACGGACATCCGTTAGTCGCTCCGATCCCGATACCCGCCGCCGATCGCTCACGGCCGGAAAGCGACGGAGTCTGGACTGCGTCTGTGCGGACGGTCGGTAGCTACGTCGTCCGGAGCGTGTCCGTACTCGGCTCGTAGACCTCGCCTTTCTGTTTGAGTTTGTCGATCTCGTGTTCGGCCTTGGACTGGTCCATCCCGATCTCGTCGGCCCGTTCCATGACGATATCGACCGGTGCGCCGTCGTCGTACTCCTCTTCGATGTCGCTGATGAGCTGTTTGAGGTTCTTGATCCGGTCGCGCTGGGACTTCGAGGTCCCCGCCTCGACGATGTCCGCGTCGAACTCGCCGGTCTCGGGGTCGACCCCCACGTCCTGTAGACACGAGCGAACGATTTCGATGACCCGTTCGGCGTCGCTTTGCTCAACCGTATCCGACAGTCGAACGCGGGCGCTGGCCTCCGACAACCGCACCAGCGCCTCGAGTTTGCGGGCCGTGACGGGGACCGCCGCGTCCTCGTCGGTCCCCTTCGACCGGAGATCGACGTAGAAATCGCGGATCGCGTTGCGGGCTTCCTCGGTCATCCGCGGGTGGCAGTTCTGTTTCGCGTACGCGATGTACTTGCGCAGGAGTTCCGCGTCGATCTCCGGATCGACCTGCTCGGTCATCTCGTCGATCTCGCCCTGACTGACCTCGAGTTGGTTCATCTCCTCGCGTTGGGTCGTCAACTCGCCGGCGTAGTTGGTCGTGATGATGTGTTCCGCGAGGTTGCGGTCTTTCTCCTCGTCGGGCGTATCCGTCACGGTAAAGATCAGGTCGAACCGCGAGATCAACGCCGGCTCGAGGTCGATCTGCTCGCTGATCGGTTCGTACTGGTCGAAGCGGCCGTACTTCGGGTTTGCCGCGCCCAGCAGCGAACAGCGGGACTTGAGCGTAGCGTTGATCCCCGCCTTCGAGACCGAAATCTTCTGTTGCTCGAGGGCCTCGTGCATGGCACTCCGATCCTCGCTTCTCATTTTATCGAGTTCGTCGATCGCCGCGATCCCCTGATCGGCGAGGACGAGCGCACCGGCCTCGAGGCTCCACTGCTGGCCGTCGCCGAAGTCGTCGCGAACGGCGGCGGCGGTGAGACCCGCCGAGGACGACCCTTTCCCGGAGGTGTAGACGGCCCGCGGCGCGATGTTCTCGATATATGCCAGCATCTGCGATTTGCCAGTACCGGGGTCCCCGATCAGAAGCATGTGCAGGTCGCCCCGGATCCGCGAGCCGTCGGGCAACTGCTTCGTGACGCCCGAGAACAACTGGAGGATCATCGAGAGCTTCTCCTGATCGTAGCCGTAGATCGAGGGGGCGATGGAGGCGACCATCTTCTCGTAGATTCCCTCGGAACTCGAGAGTCGGACGATCTCCGCTTTGTCCTCGCCGGTGATGTCCATGTCCTCGAACTGCTCTTCGTCGATCTCGACGGACATGCCCTCCATGTAGAAGTCGAAGACGGGCGACTTCTCCTGTTGGTCGCCCTGTTGCTCGAGGCGGAGGACGCCGGTCGCGGAGACGTGGTCGCCGGGCGTGACCTCGCCGGTGATGTCGTCTTCGATGTTGATGTCGAGGGCCTGTGGGGTTTCCCCGCCCCGCAGTCCTTCGGGACTCTCCTGGACCCGGAGCTTCTGTGAGTCGACGAACTCGGACTGGTCGAAATTGACGCGGAAGGGGCCCTGCCGTTCACAGCCCTGACACTCGTGGGGTTCCTGAAAGTCGCCGCTGGACTGGGGGACCCGCGTGAGGGTGCCACAGAGCTGGCACTCGAAGGCGGCTTCCTCTATTTTCGGGCGGACGTCGGTCGCTTTCCTGACGATGCCGTGGACCTGAACGAGGGAGTTCATATCCCGGGCGCGGATCTCCCGGATCTCGGGTGACTCCGTCTCGGGGAGGTTCCGGACCCGGACGTGTGCCTGGCCGAGGCTGACGTCGATCGGGAGGTCGTAGAGCCGCAGCGCCTCTTCGGCGTAGCGCTGGAGCTGTTCGGGCTGATTGATGAAGTCGTCCGCGAGGTCGGGATCGAACCGATAGAGGTCCTGCCAATCGACGTGGAGCGAGCGCTGTTCGTTGGGATACTGCTGCGCAAGCTGCTTGATCTCGTTGTCGTAATAGTTGCGGAAGAACTGCTCGAAAGAGTCGACGAGTTCGGAATTTCCCGCTTGCGCCATTGCACCTCCCTAGGGCTGCCATCCGGTATAAATGGTCGTATACCGGGGCGGAACTGATCTCGTGTCCCGTTCACACAGCAACTCGAGACGGCTGCGCTGGCGCGTCCGTGACTCACCCTCACCGTTGCGCCCGTCGACGAGACCGTGGGCGACGCCGAGCGCTTCGATCGGCCAAAATACCTCCGTGACGCGTCGGCGCTGCATGAGGGGGGACGGCGCTGGGACGGACCGATTCGGCGGCTCAGTCCGTACCGACCGCCATTCACATTTTGGAATGACAGTGATAGCCACGTAGACTCGTCATTGAGATCCATGTCGACCCACTCCGAACGGACACGGGCCGCGGTCCGATGCGAGAACTGCGATGCGATCCTCGTCGCCGAAATCGAACGGGACGGCTCCGTTCGGCCGCTCGGTACGAGCGTAGACTGCGTCTGCGGTGACGGAACCTTCACTCGAATCGAGTAATCCGCTGCGGCTGGCCACTGACCGGTCGTGTAGTGAGGGCGGTCCCAGGAACCGCCGGGACCGTCTCTCGAGTGAAATAAAGGGCTGGGCTTCCGACGTCTCGCTGGCTGTTCGTCCCGCTCGCTGTGCGGGAACGAAGCCACGGAACGGACGGAATGATAGTGGCCCCCGACCCGGAAACAGCCGACCATCGGTTTCCGGTCGAGAAAGGAAGGGAAAGGGTGCCAGTTCGGCTTCAGGTTCGACGAGTGATCGAACCGGCTTCGGGTCGTTATTCTATTTTCGCATCGTAGTCGTACTGAAAGCCCGACAGGGAGTCGCCCATCGGGATATCGAACTTGATTTCGAACGTCTCCGACCCATCACCGTCGACGGTAATGTCCTTCCGGTGGGTATACATTTCTCCGTTCTGGACATCGACTTCTGCAAGGAGCGTTCCCGATTCCGGGGAACTACTGTCGTTCGTCACCCGGGCGGTCACGATCACGTTTCCAGCCACGGTATCCCGTGAAGTCACGCTTTCGACCTCCAGTCCGCCACCGAGACACCCGGCAAGTGCAGCTATTGGAAGTGTTCCCATGCTTTTGATAATAGTCCGTCGCTTAGCTTTCATGTGGTTCTGATTGTATATTCGATCAATTTGACCTTTCCGATTGCGACCGCCAATAGCAGGGGAACGACCGTCTTTCGGCACGACGCGTAGCAAGACGGTGGGGATCGGTGGTCAGGACACTATGTCCGCGACTCTCGTCATCGGCACCGGCCCAAAAGAAAGTGGGAGTAGGACGGACCGCAGTGCCGTCGCTGGGGATTCTTTACCGCCATGAAGAAACGTCTCCAAATGTCTTTGATGATGTGACGTATCTGTTATGAACGTGGACAGGGAGAACCTCTCGTAATAGGCAGGGTCATGATCGAGTCGTCCCGATTTGACTGCCGCTCGAGAACCTGCGGTGTGCACGGAACCACGGTCTCCCGCAAGTCCGGACACTATCGGATTTCAGTTGCTCGCGAACTTGCTCGCAGCAGAAATATGGGATCGCCCGGATTTGAACCGGGGTCACGGGCACCCAAGGCCCGAAGTATACCAAGCTAACCCACGATCCCGTATCACTCCATACCGGTCGCACATGATAAAGGGTTTCGTTATCCCGCGACGGTACCTGTCCGTGGAGTCGTCATCGGGATCGGTCGAATCCCGTCGCTGACTGATAGTTGATAGGAACGGACCGAACGGTTTTCACTGCGACCGTGGTAGCGCCGGTATGACCGGCCTCGAGATACTGCTTTTGAGTCTCGTGCTCGTCGCCGTCCTGGCTGCAGCGCGATTCGTCCGTGCGGTTAGTCCGTTCATCGTCAATGCGGTGGTTGGACTCGTGGTATTGTACGTCGCACAGGCCGCCTTCGGTCTCGCGATCGCAGTGACGCCGGTCGTCATCGCGATCGTCGCGATCGGTGGTGTTCCGGGTTCGATACTCGTCATCGGCTGCTCGCTGCTCGAGGTTGCCTTCGTGCTTTGAGAGGCGCTCGAGGCTGGGCCACTGCTGTCCGAAGTGTGTACGATCTCCGTATCAGTAGCGTCGGTGCCCCGCTCCGGTTCGGTCCCGACTCAGATCGTCGCCGGTCGGGCCGGTTCGACGGCGAGGATACTGTGATGACCGCCGCGTCCGGGTGTCTGGCTCCTCGCGCTTCGGGTGATCGAGCGGGACGTTCGCCGCCGCTTCGCCCACGGGTGGCGTACTCGCGCCACGATGACAGTGTAGGCTCCCCGTCGCCGGCCGTCGATCGGTGCCGTCCGTTCCGAGCGTTCCGGCCGGCGGCGGAGCCGTGAAACCAGCGGAGGCTGCGGCCGACGGATCGCGGCCGATCCGGATCGGACCCCGGACCGCTACAGTTCGGTTTCGCGTAGCTCGAGGTCCGCGACGAGCTCGTAAGGATGGGCGTCCTTTCGGATGCCGTCGATGAGCATGAACGCCTGACCGGGCTCCAGGAAGTGTTCGGTGACGACCCGTCCCAGCGGTGTGGGTTCGAAGCCGTCGATGAAATCGTACTCGAGGAGTTTCCCGACGGCGTGTTTGGTTGGGATCTCGCCGAGCATGCGGTCGTTGAGCGCCTTTGTGGCTTTCCCGCCGACGGTGATGTTCGCCAGCGTCTCCTCGACGGCGGCGGCCTCGTCGTAGTGGGTCATGACCGACTCCATCTCCCCTTTGAGCAGTTTGAACGCGACTTCGTCCTCGGTCATCTCCATCGAGTTGTGATAGACCGTCTCGGGTTCGACGAGGACGTACACTTTGCCCTTGTCGTGGTAGTCGGGCCGCCCTGCGCGGCCGAGCATCTGGTGGAACTCCTGGACGGAGAGCCACTCGATGCCCATGGCCAGCGAGTCGAAGATGACCTGCGAGGCGGGGAAGTCGACCCCGGCCGCGAGCGCGGCGGTCGTGACGACTGCGGAGAGTTCCTGGTCGCCGAATTTACGTTCGACTTCCTTCCGGCGTTTGTAATCGAGTCCGGCGTGGTACGGCGCGGCCGAGTAGTCGAGTTTCCGTGAAATCTCGTGACAGCGCCGGCGGGAGTTCGTGAAAACGATCGTCTGCCCGCGATACCCCTTGGAGGATTCGCTGTCGAACTCGCGTCTGACGAGTTTGTTCTCGACGCGGACCTTCTCCTGCCCGTCGGCGAAGGTGACGTGGCGCTCGATCGGCACCGGCCGTTCTTCGAACTCGATGAGCGTCGCCTCGAGCGCTTCGGTGAGCTGTTCGGGGTTGCCGACGGTTGCCGAGAGGTAAACCCACTGTGCGCCGCCGTAGTCGTCCCGTCGCTTGGTGCGCTGTTCGCAGGTGTACTTCAACCGGGAGATGAGGCCGTCGAGCCGGTGGCCCCGATCCTCTTCCTTGAGGGTGTGGACCTCGTCGATGACGACGGTTCCGATGTCGCCCATGTTCTTGCCCGTCCGCAGGGCGTGGTCGATCCCTTCGTAGGTGCCGACGATGACATCGGCGTTGGGGTCGAACCGTTCGCCCTCGTCGGCGACGCGGCTCGCGCCCACGCGAATCGAGACGTCGACGAGGTGGCCGTACTCGTCCTGAAAGTCCTCGTACTTCTGGTTGGCCAGCGCGACCAGGGGGACGAGAAAGAGCATCGTCCCCTTGTCGTTCAACACGCGGTTGATCCCCGCCAGTTCGCCGACGAGCGTCTTCCCGGTCGCCGTCGCCGACACCACGAGCTGGTCGTCGCCGTCGAACAGGCCGTGCTCGACCGAGAGGCTCTGGACCGGCAGCAGGGTATCGAACCGGTCCTCGAGCAGGTCCTGCAGGCCGGGGTGGAGGTTCAGCGAGTCCGTCCGAACGGGATCGACCTCGTCGGTCGTCGCCGAGATGGTATCGAACTTCGTCAGGTCCGGATCGAGCTGGCCCTTGAGCAGATTGACGATCCGCTCGAGGTCCTGGACCTCCATCATGAGGTCCTCTAAGCGGTCCTTGGCGGCGCCCGATACCGCTCCGCCGCCCGAAAAGGAGAGCTGGCGCTCGAGTTCCTGTCGAGCGCAGTCCCGGCAGATCCAGTCGTTGTCGTCCTTGACCGCGGTATCGGTCGTGATCGGGGAGTATCGGCCCGCGCCGGCACAGTACCGACAGGTCCGGACGGTCTTGAGTTTGTCCTCGAGTTGGTAGCCCGCGAACATCTCTCGGAGGTCGCGACGACCGTCGGCGGAGGTCTGTTCGGAGATGCGCAGCCGCTTGGCTCGGCGGGCGAGTTCGACGAACTCGTCGGGTTGGCGGGGCTCTTCGCTCGAGCCCTCCTTGAGCCGGAACTTCGCGGGCCGGGGGCCGGCGGAGGTCTCCGAAAGTCCGAGTTTCGCGCGGAACAGCCGTTTGCCGTCACGTTCGACGACGACGAGATAGTCGTCGCCCGTCTCGTGACAAAAGATCGTTTCGACCTGCTGGACCTGCTTCGACACGACCACCTCTATGATGGGGCGGTATTTCAGCGGTTCGGACTGGGGCGATTCGTCTCGACCGCTCGCGGCCGTCTCGTCGGTCGCGGCGGACCGCCCCCTGGTCGAGCCCATGTGATTTATAGGCGTATATAACACTCTTAGCGACTTACATACAGGTCCCGTCGAGTGTCCCACTCGATGGATCCGAATCCATGGGAGGGTATTCCGGTCGTTCGTCGCAGCTACGCGTTGCGATTTCTCGCCGCGCTCGTCGTCATCGTCCTCATCGTGGGGCTGTTCGGCGGGAGTATCTACGCACGGACCGGCGCGGAACTTCAGTCGGATGTCGAATCGCAACTCGTCACCGACGCACAACGGGACGCCGACCGCCTCGAGATCTGGTTTCGGTCGACCGAACGGTATCTCGGATCGCTGCCCCGTTCGGTCGCCTTTCGCAACGACGATCGGGTCGCGATTACGGACGCGTTACACCGAATGACCGATCGCTCCGCGTTCGACGGCGCGTATTACGTCGATACCGAGACGGGCGAGGTGCAGGCTAACGCCGGCACGAACACGGTCCTGACCGATGACGGCCGGCTGAGCGACGCGGTCGCCGACCGACTCTCGACCGCGAGCGAGGACGGGTCACAGGTCGTCTTTTCGGAGGCGTTCGAAACCGCCGACGGCCGCCCAGCGATGCTCGCCGTCAGCCGGGTCCCCGGCGAGTCGGCTCGCGTCGTCGGGGTTGTCGACCTCGAGTCGCTGTCCCGGTACATGATCGGCGCCGACGAAACCGACGAGGTGATCGTCGCTGACGGGAACGGAACGGTCGTCCTCGCCGAGGATCGGTCGCTGCTCCTCGAGGACGATGTGATGGAGTCGGCGGTCGTCGGGAACGAAACGGGGACGATATCGCCCGAGGAGGGAGGCGACGAGACCGTCGTCGGCTACGCGGCGGTCGGGGACAAGGGCTGGACGCTGACGACCCGGGTCCCCGCATCACAGGCGTACTCCCTCCAGTCGACGATCTCGAACTGGATTCTCGCGATGCTCGCCGTCACTTTCGGGGGGATGGTCGTCCTCGGCCTGACCGTCGGCCGGAACACCGCCGGGGAGTTGCGGGCCCTGTCCGACCGCGCGGCGGCGATCGAGGACGGCGAACTCGACGAGCCGGTCGAGTCGAGCCGGCACGACGAACTCGGCGATCTCCACCGGTCGATCGACCGGATGCGGCGCTCCCTGCGCCAGCGTCTCGAGGAGGCCGAAACCGCACGCGCCGAGGCCGAGCAGGCTCGCGCCGAGTCCGAGCGATTCTCGCGGCAACTCGAGCGGACGGCCGACGAGTACGGCGAGACGATGCGGGCCTGCGCGGACGGCGACCTGACTCGGCGACTCGAGGCGGACACCGACAGCGAGGCCATGCAAACGGTCGCGGCGGCGTTCAACGCGATGGTGGACGACATCGAGGAGACGGTGGCCGCGACGCGGTCGTTCGCCGATGCGGTCGACGACGCGGCCGAATCGACGGCGGACGGCGTCGTGGAAGTCCGATCCGCATCCGAGCAGGTGACGGCATCCGTTCAACAGATCGCCGACGGGGCCGAGCAACAGAGCGACCAACTCGCCGCGATCAGCGACGAGATCGACGACCTCTCGATGACAACGTCGGAGATCGCCGCGACCTCGTCGCAGGTCGCGACCCTTGCGGAGCAGACCGCAACCGCGAGCGCGGACGCCCGCGAGTCCGCCCGGCGTGCGATCGAGGGGATGAACGCCATCGAACGGGAGGCCGACGACGCGGTCGCGGAAGTCACCCAGCTCGAGGCGGAGATCGAAGCGATCGACGACCTGCTCGAGTTCATCGGCGACGTCACCAACGAGACGAACATGCTCGCGCTCAACGCGAGCATCGAGGCCGCACGCTCGCGTTCGACGGACGCGGAGTTCACCGCGGTCGCCGATCAGGTCAAGTCCCTCGCAGCGGACACCCAGACGGCGGCCGAAGACATCGAGCAGCGCCTCGAGCGGGTCAGCGATCAGACAGCGCAGGTGGCGACCGTGGTCCGCGAGACGAACGAGCGGATCGCCGATCATCGGGCGGCGGTCGCGTCATCGGTCGGGGCGCTCGAGGAGATTTCGGCGTATGCCGAGGAGACGAACGACGGCGTTCAGGAGATTTCGGCGGCGACCCAGCAACAGGCCGGCGCGACACAGGAACTCGTCTCGATGACCGACGACGTGACGGCGATCAGCGAGGAGACCAGCGCGGAGGCGGAGACGGTCGCGGCGGCCGCGGAGGAACAGACCTCCTCGCTCGTCGCGGTCTCTCACACCGCCACGTCGCTGTCCGATCGGGCACGAGAACTGTCCGACGCGCTGTCGGCGTTCGAGGTCACCACCGAGCCGACCGACGCGGGGGAAACCGAGCGCGAGTCACCTGTGGACGACGAGTACGCGGTCGATTCGGGTGCGGTCGACAGCACGGCAGAGTCGTCGGAGGGGCGAGCGGGCGACCGGCCGGAACCGCAGTAGATAGCCAGCGGTCGGTCAGAAGTCGCCGTTGACGATGTCGCCGACCCGCTGCCGGTCGAACAGTTCGTTCTCGACGCCGTAGACCTGTTTGGCCGCTCGTTCCGTGACGACGAGGGTCGTAATCGGGCCCTGATAGAGGGGGCCACCACGGTAGACATCACCGTTCTGGACGGCCGTCAACTCGCGTGCGGTGTCGTCGTTTTCCATCCGTGAGACGACCGCCTCCTGGAACTCCGTGGCGGTCTTGTCCTCCTGTCCGCGGAACAGGATGATTTCGGGATCGATCTCGAGGAGCGTTTCGTAGTCGACCTTCCCGCGCGTGCTGTGGAAATCGCGCACGTCCGTGTTGGCGAACGCGTCCTTGACCTGGAGGTCACGCCACTGCTTGAAGCTCGTCCCGTCACCGATCAGGTATGGGGAAAACGATTCCATCTCGTTCTCGCCGGCCCACATGATCGCGACCTCCGGTCGGTCGCCCTCGGACGGGACGATCTCCTCGACGTTCGACTGGAACCCGTCGTAGACCTCGACGAACGCCTCGTAGCGTTCGGTTTCCTGGAACACCTCGGCGAGTTTCCCGAACGCATCGTACAGCGACAGGTAGCGATACTCGTCGTGCCACGGGTAGCCGGTCGAGAAGATGCTGTTCCCGAAGAACGGCCCGATATCGTTTTCGATGTCTTCGACGTCGCTTTCGCTGACGTCGTCGCCGAACCGGTTCGTCAGGAAGTTGGGATCGATGACGTGGACGTCTCCGTCCATTTCGTAGAACGTCTCCGGATCGACGCCGTCGTCGGAGATCCGCGTCATCCCTTCTTTATCGACGCTGACGTCGGGAATCTCGTCGTAATACTGCGTGTGGTATCGGGACGGCAGCCAGACACCTTCGGGCGGATCCTGTCCCAGTGCGATCCCCATGTCGGCCCAACTCCCGTTGTTGGCGACCCACGTTTCCGGGACCTCCGGGAACCCGACTTCGCCGACCGGCGGCATCGATACCGTGTATTCGATCTCGTCACCGGACGATCCGAGGGAATCGAGACAGCCGGCCATCGTGCCGACACCGGCGATCGCTCCTCCCGTCCGAAGCACGTGACGCCTCGTTACGCTGCGTTCGTCACTCATTGTTGTTTAGGCTAGCCTAAAAATACAAAACTGTTCCGACTGCCGACGGCCCGGTCACCGATCGGGGAGCGCTCGCTTGGGGAGGACCTGCAGTTCCGGTTCGTATTCGACCGTGGCTTCGATGGCGAATACGTCGGCGAGCAACTGTTCGGTGACCACCTCCTCCGGCGGTCCCCAGTCGTACAATTTTCCGTCGTGCATGGCGACCAGGTAGTCCGCGAAGCGGGCCGCCTGTGCGATGTCGTGGAGGATGACTGCGACGGTGACGCCCTTCTCCTCGTTCAACTGGCGGATCGTCTCGAGGACGCGGAACTGGTGGTGGACATCGAGAAACGTCGTCGGTTCGTCGAGCAGGAGGACGTCGGTGTCCTGTGCCAGAACCATCGCGATCCAGGCCAACTGTTTCTGCCCGCCACTCAACTGGCCGAGTTCGGTGTCGCGGATCTCGTCGATTCCGGCTAGCTCGATCGCTCGTTCGACGGCCCGATGATCCGCCTCATCGGCTCCGTCGAAGAACCCCCGGTGCGGGTAGCGACCGTGATAGACGAGGTCTTCGACGGAGATCGAACCCAGCGAATCGTTTTCCTGCGAGAGGACCCCCAGTTCGCGGGCCAACTCCTTCTGACTGAACGAGTCGAGGTCCTCGCCGTGTATCCGTACCGTTCCGGTGTCCGGCTTGAGGTGGTTCGAGAGCGCCTTGAGGAGCGTACTCTTTCCGCTGCCGTTCGGTCCGACGAGTGCAGTGACCGCTTCCTCGGGGATGTCGAGACGAGTGCATTCCACGACGGTTCCGTCGCTCGACGGATAGCTGAGTTCCAGTCCGTCGCCGACCAGGGCGCTCTCGATTGCGATGCCGTTGTCGTCGGTGATTTGCGTTCGTTCCCGGTCCGTATTCCGCTGTGTGCGTGCCATTATAGTTCACCCATCGATTGCTGTTTCCGCATCAGATAGAGGAAGTACGGGCCGCCGATCAGGCCCGTTACGACGCCGACGGGCATCTGTGTTCCGCCCATCGCGAGCCGGGCACCAACGTCGGCGGTAACCATCAGTGCGGGGCCGGCGAAGACGCAGCCGACCATCAGCCGTCGGTAGTCGCCGCCGACCGTGTTCCTGACGATGTGGGGAACGACGAGGCCGAAGAAACTGACGACGCCGGCGACGGCAATGGCGACACTGGCAGCCAGAATGGCGACGCCAGAGAGGAAAAAGCGCACCCGTTCGACGCGCATACCGAGTGATCGGGCGGTGTTCTCGCCGAGCATCAGAACGTTCAACTGGCGCGCACCGGCGAGCGCGATCGCGATCGCGATAATTGCCGGCAGGATCGCGATTCTGACTTCCTCCCATCCGGTACCCGTCAGCGAGCCCGTGATCCAAGCGATCGCCGTCTGGACGACGCCCAGATCGTCCGCGAAGAAAAACAGCCCTTGCTGGAGCGACTGGAAGACCATGTTGACGATCACGCCCGCGAGGACGAGTCGAACGGGACTCGTTCCGCCTTTCCACGCGATCGAGTAGACGAGTCCGAACGCGAGAGTTCCCCCTAGAGTCGCGATCAGCGGGAGGAAGGGTGCGAAACCGCTGAACACGACGAGGGTCGCCAGTACGGCGAACCCGGCACCGGAACTGACTCCCAGAATAAACGGACTCGCCAGTTCGTTTCGTGTCACCGCCTGGAAGATTGCACCCGAGACCGCGAGCGTCGCACCGGTAATGATCCCGACGAATACTCGCGGGAGCCGGAGGTTCCAGACGACGATACTGTTGGTGCTCATGTCCGGCCGCTCGGTGCCGAACAGGAACGATACCCAGGCATTGAGGTCAAAAATCACCGCGGGGTTGAACACTGCCTTCCAGGCCTCGAGAACCGTCATCGAGTACTCTCCGAAACTTACCTGTATCAGGCCTGCAACGACCGTGACAACCATACTCATCAGACAAAAGAGGACGAGCGTTCCCGTTATCCAACTGTCCCGCTGTTCAGTCACCGCGTTCGCACCGACCGACTCCGCTCCTGCCATCTTTCTTTAGGTATACCTAAAAGCCGTATAGTAGTTGCGGTCCAGTGACGCTATGCTAGTGGCCCGCGGGACACGACCGCGGTCTCGGACCGATTCCGGTCGGCGCTCGCCCGCCGAGCCCTCACTCGAGTAGATCGATTTCGTCGTCGCCGTGTGGAACCGCACAGATGAACGCGCCCGGGTCGTCGCCCTCGTTTCGGTACCAGTGGACCGTCCCTGCGGGGAGCAACAGCGAATCGCCCGGTTCGACCTCGTACTCCTCGTCCTCGATTCCGACCGTGTACTCGCCCGCGAGGACGTACTGCTCGTGTTCGACCTCGTTGGTGTGTTTCGGTACCTCGGCACCGGGTTCGAGAACGAACCGGCGCATCGCGAAGTTCGGTGCGCCGTGGTCGTCGGCGAGCAGGACGCCCTTCTCGAGGCCATCGGCGGCGGCGACCGTCTCGTATTCGATTTCGTCGCCACGCCGGAGCAGCGGCTCGGTCATATCTGAGAGTGAACGCCGCGGCTCCTAAAAGTGCTGTTCCACCGTCAGTGCCGTCGCTCAGGGAGCTAAAATACTGCAGTCAAGTGCCGATACCGTTACGAATCGATGGCTCCAACTGAAACGCTTCCTCCGCTCGCACGGTTGTGTGAGCGGTGTACAGTGGTTTCAGTTGCCACCAGCCTTACAGGCGCTCGACGTTCGTCGCGCGCGGGCCCTTGGGGGCCTGCTCGATGTCGAACTCGAGCTCCTGTCCTTCCTCAAGGTCCGGGCCGCCGATGTCTTCCATGTGGAAGAACACGTCGTCGTCCGCGTCCTCAGTCTCGATGAATCCGTAGCCGCCAGTGTCGTTGAAGAAATCAACGGTTCCTTGCGCCATTGCTTCTAAAGAGAACGCCCCGGTAGATATAAAGCCTGCGACTCGTTGTGACCGCGCCGATCGTCCGCATTCGGCTCGTACGACCTCAGATGCTGTCGCCGTCCTCGAGTCGCTGGACCGAAATAGCGATGAAGTACACGAGCATGAACAGGAAGAAGCCGCCGGTGAGTCCGACCAACTCCACCGTTCCCACGCCGTCGGGGTTGAGCGCGGCAAAGGCCGCCAGCCCGACGACGAACACGGCGATGATGAAGCCGCCGACGGCGTAGTAGAAGCCGATATCCGACTCGAGTCGTTCGCGCATGCCTGTCCCTTTCGGCTCCCAGTATAAGTATTCGAAGCCTCGGGAGCCGAAGTACCTTATAGCGGCCGCGGCAACGAACGCGTATGGCGGAGTACGAGCTCGACGCGGTCGACCGGGAGATCCTCTATGCATTACAGGAGGAAGCGCGGAACCTCTCCTCGAGCGAGATCGCCGATCGGACCGACGCCTCCTCGAGCACGGTCCGCAAGCGCATTCAGCGACTGGAGTCCGAGGGCGTCATCAAGGGCTACAGCGCGAACATTGACTACACGAAATCCGGCTATCCGATCCGGATGCTGCTGTTCTGTACGGCACCGATCCCCGATCGAGGGGCGTACATCGACGATCTGCTCGAGGTTGCGGGCGTCGTCTCGGTGCAGGAACTGATCACGGGCGAGCAGAACCTCCTCGTGACCGTGGTCGTCGAGAACGACAGAGATGTCACGCCGATCGCACAGCAGCTCGCGGACATGGGGCTGACGATCACCGACGAAGTACTCGTACGCAGCCACCGATCGACCTCGTTCGACGAGTTCTCTTCCTAACGCGACTTGGGGAAGCCGACCCCGACGAACGACTCGAGTCCGGACTCGCGGTCCTCGTATCGACAGCCGGAGGACGCCGCATGCGTGTCACCCGAAAGCCGCCGGCTCGGCGCTCGAACGGGCGGCTACGAACGTCGTGACGTTCTGCCTCGCCGAACGGCGAACGATTTGTTCGAACCGAAGGCTATAATAATCGCTCTGTTCACATATGGGTTAGATGCGACCGGTTGCGCAAGTGTTGCCGAGAACGACACGTCGCGACGGGACCGATCCCGTGCTGGTCGACTCCGAGACATGACTGAGGACACAGCAACGATCGACGACGATATCGCACAGCGCCCCGAACCGACGCCGCCGCGTTCGGCCGTGCCGCGAGCGTCGACTTGGGCGGTCTGGACGCTCTTTCTGGCCAGCTTCGTGGTTCTCGCGCTGACGGTTCGAGGGGGGGCCGGCTGGGAACTCTCGCCGTTCCTGCGGATCGACGGACTGACCGCGGTCATGTGGGTCGTAGTGACCTTCTTCAGCGGGATCGTCCACAGCTACTCGCGGCGCTACATGGCCGGCGACAGCGATATCGATCGCTTCTTCGCCCGCGTCCTCGGGTTCACCGTCGCCGTCATGACGATGACCGCGGCGAACCACGTCGCGCTGTTCGTGGCCGCGTGGCTGGCGATGGGCCTGCTGATGGCCTCGCTGATCGGCCACGTTCGCGACTGGTCCCAGGCCCGGGCCGCCGGCCGCGTCGCCCGCCGGTACTTCCTCGCCAGCAGCGCATTGCTGGCCGGCTCCGTCGCGGTGCTGGTCTGGGCGACCGGTGCGACAAGGCTCACCGGCGTTCTCGAGGGGGTGTCGGGGGTCTCGCGGCCGGTCGGACTCGTCGCCGCCGCGGGGATCGTCCTCGCGGCCGTCATCCAGTCGGCGCTCTTTCCCTTCCACAACTGGCTGCTGTCGTCGATGACGGCCCCCACGCCCGCGTCCGCCCTGATGCACGCCGGGTTCGTCAACGCGGGCGGGATTCTGTTGACCCGATTCGCACCGTTGGTCGGCGATCGACTCGTCGTGATGTCGGCGATCGCCCTCGTCGGCGCGGGCAGCGCCCTGCTCGGACAGGCGATGATCCTGGTCCAGACGGATGTCAAGCGCAAACTCGGGTGCTCGACGATCGCTCAGATGGGCTTTATGATACTGCAATGTGGGCTCGGCTTTTTCGCCGCGGCCATCGCCCACCTCATCCTGCATGGCTTCTACAAGGCGTATCTCTTCCTCTCGTCCGGGGCGGGCGTCGAGCGTGCGGCTCCCAAAGACGCGGGGGATACCGAACTCGGCTTCTCCGGGATCGCCGTCAGCCTCGTGACGGCCGTCGGCGGCGGCGCGCTCTTTGGCGTCCTCACCGGGAAGGCGACGAGCCTGACGCTGAACAGCGGGATGATCCTGACGCTTGTCGTAGTCCTGACGACGCTAACCGCGGCTCGGGACATCCTCCGGCGCTCGACCCTGCCGACGGCGGTCCGGTTCGTCAGCGTCCCGCTGGTCGTCCTGACCGCCATCGGCGGCTACGCCGTGCTGTTCAACGCCGTCTCGTCGATGCTGTCCGGCGTCCCGATGACCCACGTCTCGACCGAGATGACCCCCGTCCACTACCTCGTCGTCGCCCTCTTCGCCGGGGCCTACCTCATCGCGGAACTGGGCTGGTACCGCTCCAGCGAACGCCTCTACGTCGCCTTGCTGAACGTCTCCCAACCCGATCCGTCGACCGTCCTCACCGCCAAGGAGGAGTACAATGACGCGTAAGGAATCACACGACGACCGTCGCATCGAGGAGCACATCGACCGCGCCGCCGACCGCATCGGTTCGGTCTGGCCGCTGCACTCGTTCGTCACGGCCAACCCCCTCTCGGGGTTCGAGGACGAACCGTTCCACCGGGCCGTCGCGGAGGCCGAGGAGCTGTTCGGCGGCCGGGGCTACCCACACCCGTCGGTCTTCCGCCGCGCCTGGGAGTCGGGCCGGATCGACGCCGAGACGCTCCGGGCGGAACTGGCGGCCCACGGAATCGATCGCGACCCCGAGACGCTGCTCGAGGAACTGGCCGAGACCGAAGCGGAGCATACGGCCGCCGACCCCGACGACGCGACCGAGACCGTCGATCGGGTTCTCTCGAAGTGGCTTGCGGCCTTCCTCGACGAGGGCCGAGCCAAGTGGCCGATGCCCAACCGCGAGGACGGGTTCTATCAGGCCTGGCGCGCGGTGGCCCCCCACGACGCCGACGTGCCCGGCCCCGCCGACGCCGACGACCTCCCCGAGACGGCCGTCGACGCGCTCGAGTCGGTCCTCGACGACTACCCCGAAGGGCGCTGGGTCGAGATTCTCGAGGCCCACCTCGCGGCGCTGCCGGGCTGGAGCGGGTTCGTCAAACAGCGGACCGACGACGGTGCCGATCCGTGGCAGGCGGAGTATCCGATCACACTGGCCCAGTACCTCGCGGTGCGGCTAACGCTCGCGGACCTGCTCGACGCGCCGATCGAACTCGACGCCGGCCGCGAGACCGACGGTGACGACGCCGACGAGGTTCCGCTGCCCGAAATCTGGCTAACTGCCTGGGAAAAGAGCTACCGCGAGCGGCTCCTCGACGGGATCGACGACGCCGTGACCGATCCCGCGAACGCCGACAGCGGCGATCGGCCGGCCGCCCAACTCGTGTTCTGTATCGACACCCGATCGGAAGTGATTCGCCGCCACATCGAGGCACAGGGGCCCTACGAGACCCACGGCTACGCGGGCTTTTTCGGCGTGCCGATGCGCCATCGCGGCTACGAGGCCGCGGCCGACACCGACGCCTGCCCGCCGATCGTCGACCCCGAACATCGGATCGTCGATCGGGCCGCCGATGCCGAGCCGGCCGCCGCCCGCGATCGCTGGACCGGGCTCGCTACGGCCGCCCGCAACCACTTCACGACGCTCAAATCCAACCTCGTCGCCGCCTTCACCTTCGTCGAGGGAGCCGGCAGCGCCTACGGGTCGGCGATGACCGCCCGGACGCTGTCACCGTCGGCGATCGCGACGCTCGAGTCCGCTATCGCGGACCGCGTCCCGAGCGTCCCGGAAGTCACCGCACCCGCCGTCGACTACGACGCCTACGACGATCACGACCACGCCGACGGCGACCTCCCGCACGGGCTGAGCCACGAGGCGAAAGTCGAGTACGCTCGGAACGCCTTCGAACTCATGGGCTGGACCGAGTTCGCCCGGCTGGTCGTCTTCGCGGGTCACGCCAGCGAGACGACGAACAACCCCTTCGGCTCGAGCCTCGACTGCGGGGCCTGCGCCGGCAACCCCGGCGGACCAAACGCCCGCGTCCTCGCGGCGATCTGTAACGACCCGGACGTCAAGGCGGCGCTGCGCGAACACGGGATCGACATCCCCGAGGATACCGTCTTCCTCGCGGGCGAACACAACACGACGACCGACGAGATCACGCTGTTCGACGACGACGTCCCCGAGAGCCACCGCGAGGACCTCGCGTCGCTCCGTGCGGACCTCGACAGCGCCCGCGCCGGGGCCGCCGCCGAGCGCACCGCGTCGGCCGACGGCGAGGCGGCCGTCGACGAAGTCGAGCGCAAGGCGGCCGACTGGGCCGAGACCCGCCCCGAGTGGGGACTGGCCGGCAACGCCTCGTTCGTCATCGGCCCGCGCGAGCTGACCGCCGACCAAGACCTCGACGGCCGCGCGTTCCTCCACTCCTACGACTGGACCGTCGATCCGGACGGCGACGCCCTCGAGGCGATCCTGACGGGCCCGCTCGTGGTCACCCAGTGGATCAACAACCAGTACTACTTTGCGACGGTCGACAACGCCGCCTACGGGAGCGGCTCGAAGGTCACCCAGAACCCGGTGGGTAATGTCGGCGTCGTTCAGGGTAACGGCGGGGATCTGCTGACCGGCCTTCCGCTGCAGTCGCTCAAGCGCGACGACGAGCGCCCGTTCCACCAGCCGCTGCGCCTGACCGCGGTGATCCACGCGCCGCTCGAGCGCGTGACCGAGATCCTCCGCGACCACGAGGACGTCCGGGTGCTTCTCGACAACGGGTGGATCGGTGATCTGACCGTCGTCGATCCCGAGCAAGACAACGAGCCGTTCCACTACGCGGGCGACCTCGAGTGGACCCGCGAGAGGGCACGGGCGACGGGTCCGGAGCGGACGACGCCGGTCGCGGTGTCGACCGCCGACGACTGAGCCTGAGCCCGGCCGTCGCGGTCAGTCGTCCGCCCCGTCGCCGTACAACAGGCTCTCGACCGCCGACTCGTAGCCGTTCGGCACCAGTTCGGCGAGCGCGTCGGGCGCAGTCTCGCCGTCGACGGTGACGAGGTAGGTTCGCCCGGGTCGGTCGCCGTAGACGCCCTGAAAGTCGTAGACGAATCCGTAGGTGTCGACGCGGTCCGGAACGGCGTCGGCGTCGCCGAGCGATCGGACCTGATAGCCGACGTTGTACTCGACGAGCTGGTTGATCACGGTGTCGTCGGCTGCCTCGCGATCGATCCGGTCGCTCTCGAGGGCTGCCTCGACGACGGGGATGAGCATATCGACCCACTTATCGACGCCCCGCGGCCCGGGCGGGTCCGCGCCGGTCGCGACCTGGTAGGCGGCAGTAACGGCACCGCAGCCGGTGTGCCCGACGACGGCGACGGCGTCGGTGCCGGTGTGGTGGATCGGATAGAGGACGCCGCCGTCGATGATCCGATTCCCGCCGTCGTCGTCCCAGACCTGATTGCCGATGTTGCTGGGCGTAAAGACCGTCCCCGGCCGATCGACACCCCACATCCCCTCGTGTGCGACCCGCGAGTCCGAACAGCAGACCGCGACGACGCTCGGGTGCTGGCCCGTCTGGACGTCGGCGAAGTAGCCGTCCGGCAGCGACTCGACGTGGCGGCGGTTCCCGGCGAGCAGCCGCTCGAGGATCCCGCGGTCGGTTCCCATACGGGATCTACACGAACGGTGATCAAAAAGGTTCGAGCCCGCCGAGGCCGCCCGGCTGATGACGTTCAACCTCCTCGACGACGCGAAGTTCCGCGAGCCAAATATACTCGTGTGGGCGCGACAATGTCATCATATGGCAGAAACCAGACAGTGGCGACTCGCCAGCCGTCCAGTCGGTGAACCGACCGCAGAGAACTTCGAACTCGTCACCGTCGAGCGCCCCGAACCGGACAACGGGGAGGTCCTCGTCAAGACGCTGTATCAGTCGGTCGATCCGTACATGCGCGGGCGCATGCGGGATGCGGAATCGTACGCCGAGCCCTGGGACGTCGGCGACCCGATGAAAGCCAGCGTCGTCGGCGAAGTCCTCGAGTCGAACGCCGGCCAGTTTTCCGCGGGGGACATCGTCACCGGCGAACTCCTCTGGGCGGAACACGCCGTCGCGGACGCGAACGAACTCCAGCGGGTCAACCCCGATCACGGACCGATCTCGACGGCGCTGGGCGTCCTCGGGATGCCCGGCGTGACGGCCTACTGGGGCCTGAACGATGTCGGTGACCCGAAACCCGGCGACACCGTCTTCGTCTCCGCGGCCGCGGGCGCGGTCGGCTCCGTCGTCGGCCAACTCGCCCGCCTGTCGGGTGCGCGAGTGGTCGGTACCGCCGGGAGCGAGGCGAAGATCGACTGGCTCACCGACGACCTCGGCTTCGACGCCGCGATCAACTACAAGGACACCGACGACCTCGCCGCCGCGGTCGACGAGGCCTGTCCGGACGGCGTCGATGTCTACTTCGACAACGTCGGCGGCCCCATCACCGACGCCGTCTGGCCCCGGCTGAACGTCGACGCTCGCGTCGCCGTCTGCGGCCAGATCGCACTCTACAACGAGACCGACGTGCCGACCGGGCCGCGAAAGCTCGCCAAACTCATCGAGTCCCGCGCGACGGTCGAGGGTCTGCTCGTCAGCGACTACCAGCCCCGGTGGGGTGAGGCGCTCGAGCGACTCTCGACGTTCGTTCGGAACGGCGACGTACAGTACCGCGAGAACGTCGTCGACGGGTTCGAGAACGCCCCCGACGCGTTCCTCGGACTGTTCGAGGGCGACAACATCGGGAAGCAACTGGTCAAGGTCGCCGACCACGACGAGTAGCGCAACGTGACTCGAGGCCGCCGAGAGCCGCGGGTGGCTCCCGTCGCGGCCGGCCGAGCGACGTCTCGGACGCTGGTATCGCGATCGTAACGGCAATCCGTTGTGCCGAGTGACCGGCTCGTATGGTCGTTTCCGAGCCGGAGTCGATCTCGCTCCCCGACGGTCGGACGCTGGCGTTCGCGACGTACGGCGATCCGGACGGCAGGCCGCTGGTTTTCCATCACGGAACGCCCGGCTCGTCACACCTCGGAGCGTTGCTTTCGGACCCCGCCCGCGCTCGCGGTGTTCGCGTGATCGCGCCGAGTCGGCCCGGATACGGGCGGTCCGATCCGAACCCGGACGGGACGTTCGAAACGTGGGCCGGGGACTGTCGAGCGCTCATCGACGCCCTGGGACTCGAGTCGGTCGCGGTCGCCGGATTTTCCGGCGGTGGTCCCTACGCGCTGGCCGTGGCCACACGCCACGCCGACCGGATCGCCGATGTCGGCGTGGTCGGTGCACCGGTTCCGGCACACGGAGGCGGGCCGTTCGGCCCGCTCGTTCGGTTCCCCCGTCTGCTTGGCCTCGCGTTCCGGTTCGGCGCGGTCGTCGCCCGACTCCGGGGCGATCGAGCCGTCGTCGACCAATTGACCGAACGGTCCGTCGACGACGAGACCGCCCGCATCGTCGGACGCGATTTCCGCGTCGGACTGTCGGCCGGTCCGTCCGGCGCAGTCCGCGAGAGTCGCGCGCTTGCGACGGAGTGGTCGCCGTCGTTCCCCGACGGCGACGTGACGGTATGGCACGGGGTCGACGACGAAAACGCCCCGATCGACCCGGTTCGAACTGTCTACGAGGACCGACCGTCCGTCACCCTTCGCGAGATCGACGACGATCACCTGGGGACCCTGTGTTCGGTCCGCGACGAGGTCGTCGGGCTGGCCGAGTAATCGAACCGAGGGACCGCGGCCGCCGATGGGTACGAGGGTCTCGTCGCCACTGAGCGTGATGGTCGGCCTCCTCAGTCGGTCAATCCGTAGCCGATCTTGAACAGGTAGACGTCGACCGCCATGACGAGGAGCGTCCCTGTCGTGAGCACGCCCAGCGAGACCAGCGGCGCGAAGTCGGCGTAGGGACCGGGGAGGATGCCGACCCCGATCAAATCCGAGTGGCCCAGCAGTCCGAACCGGACGCTGTCGACCATGTAGACCATCGGGTTCAGCAAGGAGAGATTGATCTGCCAGGTCTGCTCGAACGTCTCGAGGGAGTAGAAGACCGCGCCGAAGAAGACCAGGGGACGGAGGATAAACTGGTTCATCACGGTCAGATCGTCGAAGTCCCGTGCGACGAGTCCGCCGATGATACCGAGGCCGGCGAACAGCGCCGTGATGACGATCATCGTTGCGACGAGAAACAGGCCGTGTTCGATCCCGATCGGGACGAACGCCCGGCCGACGGCGGCGATGATGACGCCGACGACGAGGCCCCGAACCGCGCTGGCACCGACGTATGCGACGACCATCTCGACGTACGACAGCGGCGAGGTCAACGTCTCGTGAATGTATTCGTTCCATCTGCCGTGGAAGATCGAGAACGAGGCGTTCTCGAACGCGTTCGAGATCGCGCCCAGAACGACGAGCCCCGGCACGATAAACAGGATGTAGGGATAGCCGGCGATTTCGTCGATCCGGCCGCCGAGAATGACGCCGAAGACGGCGAAGTAGAGCACGTTCGTAATCGCCGGCGGCATGAACGTGTTCTTCGGCCGGCGGACGAACCGCAGTATCTCGCGGCGAAAGAGCGCGCGGAAGCCGACCGAGAGCATCAGGCGACCCCCTCCTGCTCTCGTTCGCCCTCCCGTTTGCCGTTCGCCGGCGGCTCGTCATCGCCCGCGCTCTCCGCCGAGGACCGCGTCACCGTCCGATCCTCGCTCCGAGTGAGATCCACGAAGATCTCCTCGAGCGACGTCCGCGTGATCTCGAGGTCGGCGATCTCGTGACCCATCGCCTCGAGATCGTTGAGGAGCCGCGGCGCGGTCGCCCCACCGTCGTCGACCCGTACCTCGAGGCGGTCGCCGGAGACCGTCGTTTCGTGTGCGTAGGGCCCGAGGTCCGGTGTGGCGGTCGGCGCGGACGCGAGGCGCACGGCGATGGTGTCGCTGCCCCGCTCTTTCAGTTCGTCGGGGGTCGCGACGGTCACCTTCCGCCCCTCGTTCATGATCGCGACCCGGTCACAGAGGCGTTCGGCCTCCTCGATGTAGTGCGTCGTCAGCAGGATCGTCGTCCCTTCCTCGTTGAGTTCGGTGACGAGGTCCCAGAGGTCGTGGCGCAACTGGACGTCGACGCCGGCGGTCGGCTCGTCTAAAATGAGCAGATCGGGTTCGGTGACGAGGGCTCGAGCGAGCAGCAGGCGGCGTTTCATCCCGCCGGAGAGCCAGTCGAAGCGCTCGTCGCGTTTGTCGTAGATGCCGACTCGCTTGAGGACGTCGTCGGCCCGTTCGGCGGCTTCGGACGCCGGGATTCCGTGGTAGCCGGCCTTGTGTGTCAGCACCTCCTTGATCGGGAAAAAGCGGTCCACGTTGAACTCCTGGGGTGCGAGCCCGATCGCGTCGCGGGCCTGTTGGTAGTCGTCCTCGACGTCGTGGCCGAAGACCCGCGCCTCGCCGCCGGACTTGCGGACCAGCCCGACCAGCGTGTTGATAAAGGTCGTCTTTCCCGCGCCGTTGGGCCCGAGCAGGCCGAAGAACTCGCCTTTCTCGACGGTCAGCGAAAGTTCCTGCAGGGCGCGCAGATCGCCGTACTCCTTCACGAGATCGACGGTCTCGATGGCCGGTGGCATCGATGCAGTATCGGCCCCGACTACGGTTAAACCGTTTGTTCGCAGAACTTTCCGCCCCAAGACGTGCTCGCGAGTGAGCTCTCAGTCCGCGGCTCGCGGTTGGCTGGTGGGGGCAACCGCACCGCTTTGCTGGACAATGTCGAAGGCGGTCATCACGTCGGTCCGCGAGATCAGTCCCACGAGGTCATCGTCGTCGACCACGAGCAGGCGGCCGATATCGTGGTCCCGCATCCGCTCGATGGCGGTCATCGCATCGGAGTCGGGCGAGATCGTCTGCAGGTCGGTCGTCATCACGTCTTCGACGGTGTAGGCCTCACGTTCGACCGGCTCGACCTCGCGGGCGTCGGTCAGCGTCACGAGGCCGATGAGTCGTTCGCCCTCGAACGCATCGGCGTCGACGACCGGATATCCGGTGTGGCGTTCGGTGAACATCCGCCGGATCAACTCCGCGACCGTCGTCTCCGGATCGACGATATGGAGATCGCTCGCGGGCGTCATGATGTCGCCGACGGTGACGTCCTGAAAGGCCGCCTTCATCGTCACCTGCTGGGCCTCGCTCGAGGCGGCAATGTAGACGAAGAAGGCGACGCCGATGAGGATGATGTTGAGCGAGAACAGTCCGAACAGTCCCATCAGGACCGCGAACAACTTCCCGATGCTGGCGGCCTGCTGAGTCGCCTTCGCGTAGGGTTGATTGCGAGCAAGCAATGCCCGCAGCACTCGGCCGCCGTCCATCGGGAACGCGGGAAGCATATTGAAGAACGCGAGCGCGATGTTCAGGACAGCAAGGTAGCCGAGGACGAACCGTATGCCACTGAGGCTCTCGGGGGTGACGATGAAGAGCGCGTAGACCCCGACGCCGACCAGAATGCTGACGATCGGGCCGGCGACGGCGATGTTGAGTTCCTGTCGCCAGTCCTCGGGCATCTCGGAGAAGGCGGCGATGCCGCCGAACAGCCAGAGCGTGATCGAGTCGATCGGGAAGCCGTATCGTTGGGCGGTCAGTGAGTGACCCAATTCGTGGAGGACGACGCCGACGAACAGGCCGACCGCCGCAGCCAACCCGAGTAACAGCGGCGTCATCCCGCTGCTAATCGACCCGATATCGATCCCCGCCGCTAGCCCGTCGTTCAGTATCCCCGCGACGTCCTCGATCTGTGTCCCGATGAGGTACGCGAACAACGGGAGCACCAGTAGGAACGTCAGATCGAGTTTGATCGGAATCCCGAACAGGGATCCGATCCGAAAGCTCCTCATGGACATTGGTTTCGGCGGCGGAACCTTAAATACGCCGCCGGGTCCGCCGAGCGGCCGGCCGTTCGGCGGCCGGAACCGCGTGTCGGCAGCTCCGATGTCGTCTCCGGCGGCGTTCGATTCGATCGCGATCCGTGCCAGGCTGTGATGACGGTCCCGAGTCGCCCACTATGGAATTTTAACACAATACTATATACTAGCGTCTATATTCCCTCTCCACCATATAGTTATACGATAGTTCGTGGACCGTGGAGATATGCTGACGGAAACCGCACAGACGACCGACCGAATCGACCACCTCCCGACCGAACTCGACTCCGCACAGAGCAAGCTCGTCTACCTCACCCTCGAGGCGACCGGCGGTGCCACGGTCACGGACCTGAGCGACGGTCTGAACATGCGGAAACTCGCTATCCTGAGCATCCTCTCCTCGCTCTCGAGCGCGGGGCTGATCGAGCGGACCGGGTCCGCGTACGTCCCGGCGAACTGAACGCTCGCCCCGGGAACCGGGCCGTCGGCCCCGCCATCGACTCGACGCGGCGCTTCGAAGCCTTTATCCGCTCGGTGGGCTTCCGTTTTCGTAAGTAACCACCATGTCCGACAAACCTGCCTCCATGTACCGGGAGATCAGTAAGCCGGCCTACACGCGCCGCGAATACATTACCGGCATCCCGGGTTCGAAGATCGCACAGCACAAGATGGGCGACGCCCAGGCAAACGCCGAGGACTACCCCGTCCAGATCAGCCTCATCACGGAAGAAGAGGTTCAGATCCGCCACGGGAGCCTCGAGGCCTCGCGCCTCTCGGCGAACCGCCACATGCTGAAAAACGCGGGCGAGAACAACTACAAGATGGTCCTGCGCAAGTTCCCCCACCACGTCATTCGGGAGAACAAGCAGGCGACGGGTGCAGGGGCAGACCGTGTCTCGGACGGGATGCGCCAGGCTTTCGGGAAGATCGTCGGTACCGCCGCGCGCATCGACGCCGGCGAGCGCATCTTCACCATCTGGTGTGACGTCGACGACGCCGAGTTCGCCAAGGACGCCCTGCGGCGCTCCTACAACAAGATTTCGCCGCCGTGTCGCGTCGTCGTCGAGCGTGGCGAGGAACAGCTGATCGCCTAAGAACGAAATTTTACTCTGCGGTCTATCGCGGTCGCAAACCGCCGCGACTGCGATGTCCCTCGGTAAAATTTCGATCAAAAGCACTCCTCCTTCCGTTCGTTCGTCCCTCCAGTCCTCACTCACATCAGTCGTCGGCCCGCTCGTTCGTGCCTTCGGCACTCACTCGCGGTCGATTCGGTGACCCGCCTACCCTCCCCCGGGTCGTGCGTCTCTCGCGTCTGCTCGAGACGCACTCCCGGCCGCGGCGAATTCGGGTGCTCGAGCGGTTCGCTCGTCTCCGTCCTGCACGCCGCGATCACGCGGGTCTCCCATCCGTTGGTTCGACAGTCGATCAGGCGAAAGAATAACGTGGAGTCGCTGTAGCGTACGGTGTATGAACCGCCGGGGAATCCTCGCCGCTGCGGGAAGTCTGCCCGCGATTTCAGCTGCAGGATGTGCCGCGTTCGAACCCGAATCCGATGAGAAAGACCCACCGAACCCGGTCGTCGAAGAGGTTCGGGTCCCGGTAGTCGAACACGTTGACGCCGACGGCGTTCCGCCAGTCGAGTCGATCGATGCGGGCTCGGACTCGGACCGCGGATTCACCGGGACGTTCGAAAACGCCGGCGACGCCGGCGATGCCGCGATTTCGCTGTACCTCCTCGAGGCGGACGATACCGACGGGGATGTCCTCACGGCTAGCGTTCCCGCTCGCGTGACCTTCGTCCACTTCGCGGCGGGCGAACGGCGTGCCGTCACCATCGACGGCGTTTCGTCCGAGGGGTACGACGCCTACTTCCTCGAGGCGCAGATCGGAAGCGTCGAGGCGGATGTCCGAAACGAGGGCGAGGACGGTCCCGTCGAGATCGCGCTCACCTCCCCGGACGGCGAAACGACGGCCGACCGACGGACGCTCGAACTGGACGCGGACGCGACCGAGACCGTCTCGTTCGAGGGGCCGTTCGTCCGGGAAGCGTACGACGTGCAGGCGGAGGCTGCCGACGAGTAGCGCGGTGACCGAACACCTCTCGTTTCGTTCCGGCCGTCCCGATCGAACCACGAGACACCTTTTTGCTCATCTCCTCCCGAGTACCGGGTATGATCGACCTCGCGGTCGCGAACGAGCAGGAGACGTTCGAGCGGATGCGGGAGCCACTGGCCGAACGGGGGATACGCGTTCATCACGTGCCCGTGCGCGAGCGTACGGTCGCGCTCGCGGACCCGCCGTGGGGGCCCGACGACTACGATGTGGGGTTCGTCTATCCGGGGCGGCTCATGGAGGGCGGGGTCGCCGACGCCCTGCTCGAGCTCCCGTGGCTCAACGATCACGAAACGGTGTTAACCTCGCGAAACAAGGCCGAGGTACTGGCGCGACTCGGGCGGGCCGAATTACCGGTTCCGAACTCGGTCTACGTTTCGAACGATGTCTCGGAGGCTGAACTGGCCGCCGTCTTCGAGCAGTTCGAGCCGCCGGTCGTGGTCAAGCCGAACTCGACGACGCGCGGCGTCGGCGTCGCGAAGGCCCACGACCTCGATTCGTTCCTCGGCATCTGCGACTACCTCTCGTTGGTCCACGACTACCGAGCGACCGGCGACCAGTCATTTCTCGTCCAGGAGTATCTCCCGAACGCGACCGACTATCGGGTGATGGTGCTCGAGGGGGAGTACGTCGGCGCGGTCGAGCGACGGCTGCCCGACGAGGCGGTCAGCGAGGGGCAGTGGAAACACAACGTCCACCGCGGCGCGGACGCGACCGGCGTTGACCTCCCCGATGCGTGGCGTGCCCTCGCGGAGTCGGTTGCGACCGAACTCGAGATACCCTTCCTCGGCGTGGACCTGCTCGAGACCGACGACCGACTGGTGGTCAACGAGACGAACGCCCGGCCGACGATCGATGAGGAAACGAAGTACGACCCGAACTTCTACGATCGACTCGCGGCCGCGATACGCACCGCTGCACAGGAGTAACCGGAAAAACCACGACCGCGACGGTCCGCTTACTCGAGGCTGATGTCCGAGGACTGTTCGGCGCGGTCGAAGACGACTTCGAGGACGCCGTTGTTGTAGGTCGCGGCGGCGGTGTGTTCGTTGACGCGGGTCGGCAGGGAGACGCGCTCGTCGTACTGGCGGTGATCGCTTTCCGCGGAGATCGTCAGGGTCTTCCCGTCGCACTCGAGTTCGATGTTGTTCTTCTCGACGCCGGGGATGTCGGCGACGACGCGGACCTCCTCGTCGGTTTCGTGGATATCGACGTGCGTGTCCATGCCGAATCCGTTATCGACGTTGTTCGAAGAGTCGAAGTTTACGTTCCCGTCCGCACCGTTCATCATCTCGTTCATCATTCGCTCGATCTCGCGGAACAGGTCGTCGAAGGGTTCGTCGCGGTCGTCTCGGCGCATGGAGGTCCCTAGGGTATCCCGTGGCAAAAACTTTCTGTCGTCGCTATACGATCCGGATCGCGTCGCCGGTTCGCGTCGAAACCGAACGACGGCGGAGCGGTGCCTCGAACGGCGTGAAACGGATCGGTCCCGATCGGCGGACCGCTGTCAGAGTCCGATACCGAGCGCCTCGTCGGTCGTTGCGATGCTCTCCTCGGCGTCGGCAGCGCCGGTCACGGCGCGGATGGCGTCGACGTTCTCCGGCACGACGTCGCTCTCCTGGTGGATGCCCTGGAAGCAGTAGAAGTCCCGGCCCTCGGTCGAGATGGACTCCGCCCAGAGACAGTTCTCCCAGAGGTCGCCACGGGGGCGGCCGGCGTCCAGCGCGTACTCTTTGAGTGTCCCGCTGCCGTCGATGTTCATGCGCTCGGGGATCAAGAACAGGCGCGACTCGTCGGCGAACAGGTCACGGACCTCCGCAGCGTCGACGTCTTCCTCCAGGGTGACGTTCAGACTGTGCATGTGCATCAGCGTCGCGGGCACCTTCATCCCGAGCGTGTCGATGTCCAGGTCGGGGAAGATGGTCTCGACGTCCGGGCCGTGGTGAGACGGGATCGTCACCGGGTTCGGGAGGATGTCATTGATCGGGCCGCGATCGGACTGCCCGGGGTCGCCGCCACGACGGACGAGCGTCGCACGGACTTTCTCGACGCCGTACTCCTCGCGCAGGGGGGCGATGACCCGCGAGAGTCCGGTCGTGTTACAGGAGACGACGCGCACGTGGTCGGCGTCGACGGCGTCTTCGAAGTTCGAGCGCGCGTTGAAACTCACGTCGACGAGGTCGGCGTCCTCGCCGCCCTGATAGAGCGCGGGCGTGTCGTACTCCTCGTAGAGGGCCTTGTTCTGCGCGCCGATCCCCGACGGCGTGGCGTCGACGACGACGTCGGCCTCGGCCACGAGGTCCTCGACCGGGCCTGCAATCTCGAGGCCGGCCTCGGCGAACAATTCCTCGCGCTCTTCGACGGCGGCGTAGAGCGGGAACCCCTTGTCGATAGCCGTCTCGGCCTCGAAGTTCGGACGCGTCTTGGCGACGCCCAGTACTTCCATGTCGGGCTGTTGCCGGACCGCGTCCGCGACGCGCTTGCCGATCGTGCCGTAGCCGTTGATGGCGACCTGTTGCATATGCTCGGGAGTGGACCACCGAGCGGGATAATCGTTTCGAGCCCTGTCAGCCGATGTTTACTCGGATCGGAGTTTTCGATCGCTCTCGAGGGCGGTTTCGGGGGACACCCTCGAACCTACCTCGCCGACGGTCCCGTGGTGCGGAACCGCGATGGTGGCCCCGCGTTCCAGTTCGGAACGCTTGCGGGCGCGGTCGAAGGGAAGACATATCGGCCCGCTTGCCCGACGTTACGGTATGGCACCACTTCGAGCCGCGGCGGAGACGGCGGTCCGCCAGTGTCTGGGCCTCGAGTCGGGAGAGTCGTGTGCAGTCGTCACCGACGACAAACGCGAACCGATCGGGACGGCGATCTACGACGTAGCGAGCGAGATCACCGACGATGCCGTGATCGTTCGATATCCGCCGGGCGAGACTCACGGCAGCGAACCGCCGGCACCGGTGGCGGCGGCGATGGCCGGGGCCGACGTGGTGCTCGCGCCGACGACCAAAAGCCTGAGTCACACGCGCGCCCGCACCGAGGCCAACGAGGCCGGCGCGCGGGTCGCGACGCTCCCGGGGATCACCGAGGACGTCTTCACGACCGGGCTGGCAGCGGATTACGAGTCGATCGCGGCCCACTGCGCGGCGGTCCGCGATCAGGTCGACGGAGCCGACGAGATCCGCGTGACGACCGATGCCGGAACCGACATCACGTTCGGTATCGGCGAGCGGGAATGGCTCTCGGACACCGGCATCGTTCACGACCCCGGCGAGATGTCGAACCTTCCTGCGGGGGAGGTCTTCATCAGTCCCGAGACCGCCGACGGTACCTTCGTCGTCGACGGGACGATGCGCCCGCACGGGCTGCTCGAGTCCGACCAGCAGCTCACCTTCGAGGTCGAGGACGGCCTCGTCACGACCATTTCTGACGACGAGATTCGAGCGACGGTCGAGGACGCGGCCGAAGACGTGGGCGACGCCGCGTACAACCTCGCGGAACTCGGCATCGGCACGAACGTCGCCGTCACCGATCTCGTCGGCTCGGTTCTCCTCGACGAGAAGGCAGGGGGGACCGTCCACATCGCCATCGGCGACAACGCGGGCATCGGGGGCGAGACGGAAGCGCCGATCCACCTCGACGGCATCCTTCGCGAGCCGACGGTCGTCGCCGACGGGACCCCTATCGAACTGCCGACGGCGGACGACGCCTGATGTCGGCCCCGGTCGGTCCGGGCTCTCGAGCCGTTGCGTGGGTTGCTGGCGGAACGGCATCGGTCGTTGTTGTGTGATAACCTAGTGGTTTGAAGTGTTACTACCGTGAGTTCGGACCGATGAGCGGTACTCGGGGATACGACATTCAGGGGATCGAGCTCACTGACGACCGCTATACGGTCGAACAGGGGTTCGTTCGGAACAAGTACAAGGCACTCGATGTCGACGGGAACGTCGTTTTACGGGGAAAACAGAAGCTGTTGAAGGTGAAAGAGAAGTTCCCCTTCGTCGACGCCGACGGCAACGAGGTATTCACCGTGAAGGCCGGCGGGATCATCGACATCGCGAACGACTACGTGCTCTCGGATGCACAGACCGGCGAGGACATCGTGATCCTGGACAACGACTACTCGCTGCTTCAGGACACGTGGAAAATCCGCGACGCGACCACCGAAGCGAAGTTGGCCGAGATCAACTCCCGTGGCGCGATGGTGACGGTGGCCCGGAACGTCGTTCCGTTCGGCGGCTGGATCCCCCATAAGTACGAGATTACGGACCAGACGGGCAGTCACGTCGGCTCCATCGAGGGACAGTTCTCGCTGCGCGACCGCTACGAGATCGTCATCGACGACGCCAGTACCGTCCCGAAAGAACCCATCATCGCCGCGGCGATGGTCATCGACGCGATCCAGGGGAACTAGCCGGCGGGGGACGACGACCGGTTCAATCGGCTTTTAGGTACGTAGCCGTTACAGTGGATTATGAGCGATCTCCCGGAGCGCGTTCCGACGGCCTGTCCGTCGTGCTCGCCGGACCTCGAGACGGTCCACGAAGTACTGACGGACGGCGGCGGAACCCTCACCGTTCGGTGTAGCGAGTGTAGTCACGTCCACAAGGTGCGACCCGAGCGCACGCCCGAAGTCACCCTCGACGTGGTCGTCTCCCAGGGCGGCGAATCCTTCACGGCGAACGTCACCACGGCCGAAGACGAGACCATCGAAGTCGGCGACGAGTTCATCCTCGAGACTGAGGAAGTGCTCTCGACGGTCCGCGTGACCAGCGTCGAACTCGACGGCCAGAAGCGTGTCGAGGAGGCCACCGCGGAGCAGGTCGAGACCGTCTGGACCCGCGAGGTCGACAACGTCGGCGTCAACGTCACCGTCCACCCGCAGGACGGCTCGCGGGACGACAGCCGGAGCATCACGGTCCACGTCCCCGGCGACTACGAGTTCGAGGTCGGCGCGGTCGAGTCCTTCGGCGACGACGAGTTCGAGATCGACGCCTTCGTCGTCCGCAGCGACGCCGATGGCTACCGGCGCGACCGGTTCGAGATGGAGGGCGACACCGCCCTGGCGAAAGACATCAAGCGCGTCTACGCCTACGACGAGCAGAGCAGCGCCTGGTCGGCCTGGTAATCCGTTCCTGCATTCGACCCGCACCGTCCCCGAGACCCGGGACGCGCCACCCGGAACCCTACCGTTCTCGAGCGCGTAGTCGCCCCCGAGCCATGTCCGACAGCTACGAGGCGCTGCGCCGGCGGATGGTCGAGACGGTCGCGCCGCGCGTCGACGATGATCGGGTTCTCGAGGCCCTGGCATCGGTCCCGCGCCACGAGTTCGTCCCGCCCGATCGTCGGGACAGGGCCTACGCCGACCGGCCGCTGCCGATCGGCGACGGCCAGACGATCAGCGCGCCGCACATGGTTGCGATCATGGCCGATCTGCTCGCGGTCGCCCCCGGCGACGACGTCCTCGAGATCGGCACCGGGTGTGGCTATCACGCCGCCGTCACAGCCGAACTGGTCGGCGATGCGCACGTCTACACCGTCGAATACAGCGACGAACTGGCCGAGCAGGCGCGCGACCGACTCGCGGCGCTCGGCTACGACGATGTCTCGGTGCGCGTCGGTGATGGCCGGAAGGGATGGCCCGAGCACGCACCCTCCGACGCGGCGTACTTCACCTGCGCGGTAGCTTCGGTTCCCGAACCGATCGTCGAGCAGGTCCGTGCCGGCGGGCAGTTGCTCGGGCCGATCGGTGTCGGCCGCCAGACGCTCGTCGACGCGACCAAACGACCGGACGGCTCGCTCGACCGGACCGACCGCGGCAGCGTTCAGTTCGTTCGGATGCGCGGGTAGACCGGCGGACCGCGCAAGCGGGCCATTGATTACGCCCGCCCCGATAGCTGGCGTATGGAACCCGCGGTACTGCGAGCGGATATGGTCGACGGCCTCGAGTCCCCGCCCAGGGACGTTCTCGCCGACGAGGACGTTGCCGTCGCGATGCGCGAAGTCCCGCGGCACGCGTTCGTCGACGACGAGCGAACGGCCTATGCCGATCGCGAACACGAGGTCCTCGGAACTCGCGTTCTCGCGCCGAGTACCGTCGCTCGCTTGCTCCAGGCACTGGCGCTCGAGGGCGACGAGACCGTGTTGATCGTCGGTGCCGGCGTCGGGTACACGGCGGCCGTCGCGGCCGAACTCGTCGGCGAGACGAACGTCCACGCCGTCGACATCTCCCGGCCGCTGGTCGCCGAAGCGCGGGCCAACCTCGCCGACGCGGGCTACGACGGCGTCCTCGTCGACTGCCGGGATGGGGCGAACGGTCTCCCCGAGTACGCGCCCTTCGACCGCATCCTGCTCGAGGCCGCGGCCGTCGATCCGCCGCGTGCGCTACTCGATCAGCGAACCGATGCGGGCCGACTGGTCTTCCCGCGCGGGACCCGCCAACAGCGACTCGAAGCCGTCTCGGCCGACGGCGACATCGATCGACTCGGACCCGTTTCGTTCGCTCCGTTGCTAGTCGAGGGCGAACAGTCGGGGGCCGTCGAGCGCGACCGAACGGCCCGTGAGGATCGCGAACGGGCACAGCGACGCGCCGAATCCCGTCGCGGCTGGGAACACGACTGGATCGAATGGGAGGAGACGGTCGAGCAGCCGTCTCGACGGCCGCGTTCGCAGTAGCTTCTCGACTGTCCGGTGGGTGTGAGTCGTCCCGCTCGAGACACGAGGCCGTGCCTCGCGGGAAGTGGGACGTCGAAAGGGTGGGTAAAGGGTGGGGGGGTGGCGACAGTCTGTCTCAGATCGCCAGTTACGGGTACACGCTGGAGGGGGTTAAATATGGCTTCTAGGTAGTAAGTGGGTACGAACGGACGACTACTAATTACTTAGTACGGGCCGGCGAGTCGGCGAATCCAGCGGTCGTGGTTCCGTCCGTTTTTGCAGGCTGAGCGGACCGTGTACCTCGGGAATCGACGGACGACCGAACGTCTCCGTGATGTCGAGAAACGGGTGGGCCTCGGTCCACGTGACCGTGGGGGTCCATGGTCGGTCTCACGACGTGGACGCGCCGTCGAACGCCAACGCGACGAGTTTCCGTTCGGCCGCTCGCAAGTGATAGTGGTACGTCGGCGACGATACGCCGAGGGCGTCCGCGAGGTCCTCTCCCGTACTCCCGCGGGGCCACTCGAAGAAGCCACTGTAGTGAGCCGCCTGCAACGCTTCGAACTGCTTGTCCGTGAGCCGCTCCGCGAGATCGGTATCGAGCCGTCGCGCCGACCGCGTGTGCGTCGTCTCCCGTTTGGCCCGCAGCTCCGTTTCGGGATACTCGTCGCCGATCGCCTCGACCACCGACCGCGTTTCGACGCTCCGTGGTACCTCGAGTACGAGCGTCGAGCCTCGACGCTCGGCCGTCGCCGTCCGTACCTGTACGTCGTACGTCCGCAGGACGTCGAGAAACGGCGTCGACGCGACCGTCAGTTCGTACAGCGTCGTTTCCTCGCCTTCGGACACGACCGAAAACGTCTCGATCGACGCCCAGTCGTCCTCGAGCCCGGTGAGCGACGCCGTCGCCGGCGCGCTGACGAACAGGACGACCCCGTCCTCGCCGCGGTCGACGACGCCCTCGAGCGTTATCGGGGTTGCCGCGTCGACGTGTGACGACAGCCGATTGAGCAGCAACCGCGAATCAGCCACGTCGAGTTCGAGTTCGAGTCGGCTGTCGGTCACCATCGCCCGCGTCCGCTCGACCGATTGGATCGCGTGTCCGATCGTTTCCCCGAGTTCGGCCAGTACCGCCCGCTCGCGCTGGCCGACCGAATCGGCCCCCGAGACGTGGACCACGAGCACGCCGTACCGGCGCTCGTCGGCGATCAGTGGCACGCCGAGGACCGTCTGATAGCCGTACGTCAGCGCCTCCTTGCGTCGCGATTGCCACGTCTCGTCATCGAGCACGTCGTGTACCAGTCGTTCCTGCCCGGCCTCGAGGGTGTCGCGGACGAGCGCGAGTTCGGGTGCTCGCTCGCCGTCGTCGCGAATCCGGTCGATGTAGGTCGCATCGATTCCGGCCCACGTTGTCGGCGTGGGCGGCTCGTCGTCGCTCGCGGCGATCCAGGCGAACCGGTAGCGGTCCGTTTCGGCGAGGCGATCGCACACCCGTTCCTCGATCGCGGCACGCGTCGACGCCTGCGCAATGCCGTGGTTGATCTCGCGGACGATCTCGTTCGTGTGGTTGAGCCGTGTCAGCTCTTCGTTTTGCCGAGTCAGCGTTCGATCGTGGTCCCGCAGCAACTGCTCGCGCTCGGCCCGATCCAGCGCGGCCTCGGTGTTGGCCGCCAGAATGTGAAGCAGTTCCATCATCGTCTCGTCGAACCCGTCGATGTCCTCACAGCCCGCGACCAGGACACCGTGGGTGCCGAGCGGAACGATCAGTTCGCTTCGGCTCACCGCCTCCCCCGGTTCGACGCTCCCCTCGCGTGTCACGTCCTCGTAGTAGGTACTTTCACCCTCCGAAAAGACGTCCCAGACCAGCCCGTCGCCCTGCTCGATCGTCGGCGCGGGCTCGCCCAACTCGGGCGACTTCCGCGCCGACGCCACGTGCTCGAGAACGCCGGCCGTCGGCTCGAACGAGTAGGCCACGGCGACCGCGATGTCGAGAATTTCGCGTGCCGTTTCGACGGCCGACCGGTAGATGTCGTCTTTCGTTTCGGCCCGCATCAGGTCCCGCGTCGTCTCGTGTAACGTCGTCAGCGTCCGCTCGTAGCGTCGTTCGCTCTCCCGAAGCTCCGTTCGCGTGCGGTACTGGTCGACGGCGTTCGTGATCTGATTCGCCAACAGCGCGTACTGCTTCTTGCCCGACTCCTTCTGGAGATACTGTGTTACGCCCGCAGCGATCGCCTCACTGGCGATCTCTTCCGGTCCCCGCCCGGTAAAGAGAATAAACGGGAGGGTGGGATCGTCCTCGCGGACGCGCTCTAATAACTCGAGTCCGGTCATCGCCGGCAGCTCGTAGTCGCTGACGATACAGTCGACGCTGTAGCGCTCGAGTGACTCGAGCGCGTCCGCGCCGTTCGTCGCCGCTTCAGTGACGATCGAGTCGTGCTCGCGCTCGAGCATTTCCCCGGCGAGGTCGGCAACTCGAGGGTCGGTATCGACGATGAGTACAGTAATTTGACCAGTCATTTGTTCCGCCCCAGAAAATCCCGTTCTCCGGAGGATGCGTAACGAGATACTAAACGATTAGCATTCACACTGCTCCATGTCGAACGACCGACCATAATAGCCAAATACGAGTTACAGACTGATCGCACGACCGTCGGACGATCGTGTGTGCGGTGACGAGCCACGAGACTCGACCCCGGTACGGGGGTGCTACACTGGTGACGGGGACACGTGACGCAGTGCTCGTCGAAGTTAGTCGTGAAAGAAGCGCCCGAGTCGGGATTTGAACCACGGTCGTGTCGCTCACTACGTTCGCTTCACTCCCTGGTTCGAATCCCTCAGTGTGTCGGGTCCGCTCACGGAGAACGCGCTACGCGGCACTTGTCGAAGTTGATCGCGGAAGAAGCGCCCGAGGCGGGATTTGAACCCGCGTCACAACCGTGACAGGGTTGTATGATGGGCCACTACACCACCCGGGCCACCTGCAACNGAAGCGCCCGAGGCGGGATTTGAACCCGCGTCACAACCGTGACAGGGTTGTATGATGGGCCACTACACCACCCGGGCCACCTGCAACTCTTCCTTTCCCGCTGATGGTATTAAGGGTTTTGCTCTCCAGTCGTTTGTACACTCCGATGACAGAACCACTGTTCGTAAAACGACCGCCGTGCTAACGGCGGGCACTCTCTCGATACGTCGCTTCTATCTAGAACGTGACCAAAACGCACTCGAGGTGAACGATGAGTCGATCGGTCGAGGACATATGATGCGGTACTCGCCGTAATTGGTCGCGGAAGAAGCGCCCGAGGCGGGATTTGAACCACGGTCGTGTCGCTCACTACGTTCGCTTCACTCCCCGGTTCGAATCCCTCAGTGTGTCCGCTCACGGAGAACGCGCTACGCGGTACTTGTCGAAGTTGGTCGCGAAAGAAGCGCCCGAGGCGGGATTTGAACCCGCGTCACAACCGTGACAGGGTTGTATGATGGGCCACTACACCACCCGGGCCACCTGCAACNAAGAAGCGCCCGAGGCGGGATTTGAACCCGCGTCACAACCGTGACAGGGTTGTATGATGGGCCACTACACCACCCGGGCCACCTGCAACTCCTCCTTTCCCGGTCACGGCATTAAGGCTTTTCAATCAAACGCCGTGTGGTACGGTCAGTCGCGCCACGATTCCGCTCTCGAGTCCGGAGTGTGCCCTGGATCGTGATATCACACCGCATGACCCACAAGGAATATAACTGATAACCGGGTACTCTCGAGTGTGATCGACGGCTCCGGTTCGGTCGACCGGCCGGGTAGCCCTGCTTGTGCGTCGAGTTAGTAACGGTTAAATGCCTCCCGCCGCTACTTGCCTGTAGTATCTCGTGACAGCCGCTTCTCTCCCAATAGCCGACACGCACACCCAACCCAATACATGGTAGACGTAAGCCAACACGAACTCGTTCCGGAGCACACCGTTCTCGAGGAAGAGGCCCTCGAGGACGTGCTCGAGGAATACAACATCGACCGTACAGATTTACCGAAGATCAAGCGCAACGATCCCGCCCTGCCGGACGAGGCGGAGATCGGTGACGTTATCAAGATCGTTCGCGACTCGCGGACGACCGATCAGTCGATCGTATACCGACTCGTGGTAGAATAAATGGCAATGGAACTCAACCGCGACAAACGACGAGAGATTTCGCGCGAATATTTCTCGAAGGAACGGATCGCCGAACACCACTACCGCTCGTTCAACGCCTTCCTCAACCGGGGGATGCAGGAGGTCGTCGACGAGAAGGCGACGATCGATACGGACATCGGCGACAAGGAAGGCGAGGAACCGGTCCACGTCAAACTGGGCGACGTCCGTGTCGTCACGCCGCGCGTCCGCGAGGCGGACGGTTCCGAAGAACTCCTCTACCCACAGGAGGCACGCCTTCGGAACATCACGTACTCGGCGCCGGTTTTCATGGAGATGTCGATCGTCAAGGGCGAGGAAGGCGACGAACGTGTCGTCGACTCGACCGAGACGAAGATCGGCCGGATGCCGATCATGGTCGGTTCCGACAAGTGTAACATCGCCGGCTTCTCCGACGAGGAACTGATCGAGATCGGCGAGGACCCCGCGGACCCGGGCGGCTACTTCATCGTCAACGGCTCCGAGCGGGTGCTGATGACCAGCGAGGACCTCGCACCGAACAAGATTCTCGCCGAATACGACAGCAAGTACGGCGACGAGATTCAGGTCGCCAAGACGTTCTCGCAGCGCCGTGGCTACCGCGCCCTCGTGTTGTGCGAACGGAACCGCGAAGGACTGCTCGAGGTATCGTTCCCCTCGGTATCGGGCTCGATCAACTTCGTGACGCTCGTGCGTGCGCTGGGCCTCGAGTCGGACGAGGAGATCGTCCACAAGGTCTCGAACGACCCCGAGGTCGTCAAGTACATGCTGGAGAACTTAGAGGAAGCGGAGGTCCAGACCGAGGAGGAAGCCATCGAGGAACTGGGCAAACGCGTCGCCTCCGGACAGGGGAAGAACTACCAACTCAAGCGGGCAAATTACGTCATCGACCGCTACCTCCTGCCGCACCTCCACGAGGACGGCGTCGAGGAGGAAGACGTTCGCATCAACAAGGCCCACTACCTCTGTCGGATGGCCGAGGCCTGTTTCGAACTCGCGCTCGGCCGGCGCGAGTCCGACGACAAGGACCACTACGCGAACAAGCGACTGAAGGTCAGCGGCGACCTGATGAAAGACCTGTTCCGGACCGCGCTGAACAAGCTGGCCCGGGACGTCAAGTACCAACTCGAGCGCGCGAACATGCGCAACCGACAGCTCTCGGTGAACACGGTCGTCCGATCCGACGTCCTGACCGAGCGACTCGAGCACCCGATCGCGACGGGTAACTGGGTCGGTGGCCGCTCCGGCGTGAGTCAGCTGGTCGACCGCACTGACTTCATGGGCGTCCTCTCACACCTGCGCCGGCTCCGCAGTCCGCTTTCGCGCTCGCAGCCGCACTTCGAAGCGCGGGACCTGCACGCGACCCAGTGGGGTCGCATCGGGCCCTCCGAGACGCCGGAGGGGCCGAACTGTGGGCTGGTGAAGAACTTCGCCCAGTCGATGGAGCTCTCCCAGAACGTCGAGGACGAACAGGAACTCAAACGCGAACTGGCATCCATGGGGGTCGAGGGCATTCCCGGCCTCGAAGGGATCGAACGAACGGCAGCGTCAGGGGACGACTAAATCATGAGCAGCCAACAACGAGAGGCGAAAGTCTACGTCAACGGATCGCTGGTGGGGACCCATCCCGATCCGCACGAACTCGCAGAACAGATCCGCGAAGCGCGACGCATCGGCGACGTCAGCGAGATGGTCAACGTCTCGGTCAAAGAGCGCACCCGCGAAGTAATCGTCAACGCCGATGCGGGCCGTGCCCGACGGCCCCTGCTGGTCGTCGAGGACGGCGAACCGCGCATCTCCCAGCAGGAAGTCGAGGCGCTTCAGGAGGGTGACCTCGAGTTCGAGGATCTCGTCGATCACGGTTACATCGAGTTCATCGACGCCGAGGAGGAAGAGGACATCCTCGTCGCCGTCGAAGAGGACGACCTGACCGAAAAGCACACCCACCTCGAGATCGACCCGTCGCTGATCTTCTCGATCGGTGCGGGGATGATCCCCTACCCCGAGCACAACGCCAGCCCCCGCATTACGATGGGGGCGGGGATGATCAAGCAGTCGCTGGGGCTGCCGAGCGCGAACTACCGCATTCGGCCGGATACGCGCCAGCACCTGCTGCACTACCCGCAGCTCTCGATGGTCAAAACCCAGACGACCGAACAGATCGGCTACGACGAGCGGCCGGCGGCCCAGAACTTCGTCGTCGCCGTGATGAGTTATGAGGGGTTCAACATCGAGGACGCGCTGGTCATGAACAAGGCCAGCGTCGAACGCGCGCTCGCGCGTTCACACTTCTTCCGGACCTACGAGGGCGAGGAACGCCGGTATCCGGGCGGCCAGGAGGACCGCTTCGAGATTCCGTCGCAGGACGTCCGCGGCGCCCGCGGTGAGGAAGCGTACAACCACCTGGACGAGGACGGCCTCGTCAACCCCGAAACGACGGTCGACGAGAACTCCGTCCTGCTCGGGAAGACGTCGCCGCCGCGGTTCCTCGAGGAACCCGACGACATGGGTGGCCTGTCGCCCCAGAAGCGACGGGAGACCTCGGTCACCATGCGATCGGGCGAATCCGGGATCGTCGACACCGTTACGCTCATGGAAGGCGAGGACGGTTCGAAGCTCTCGAAGGTCTCGGTGCGCGACGAGCGGATCCCCGAACTCGGGGACAAGTTCGCCAGCCGCCACGGCCAGAAGGGTGTCGTCGGCCACCTCGCGCCACAGGAGGACATGCCCTTCACCGAGGAGGGCGTCGTCCCCGACCTCGTCCTGAACCCGCACGCGCTGCCCTCGCGGATGACCGTCGGTCACATTCTCGAGATGATCGGGGGCAAACTCGGGTCGATGGAAGGTCGCCGCGTCGACGGGACGCCGTTCCTCGGCGAGGACGAGGACGAACTCCGACAGGGGCTCGAGGACGCCGGCTTCGACTCGGCGGGCAAGGAGACCATGTACTCCGGGATTTCCGGCGAGAAGATCGAGGCCGAGATCTTCGTCGGCGTGATCTTCTACCAGAAACTCTACCACATGGTCTCGAACAAACTGCACGCCCGCTCGCGCGGGCCGGTGCAGGTGCTGACCCGACAGCCAACGGAGGGACGTGCCCGCGAGGGTGGCCTCCGAATCGGGGAGATGGAGCGCGACGTGTTCATCGGCCACGGGGCGGCCATGACGCTGAAGGAACGACTCCTCGACGAGTCCGACCGCGAGTTCATCCACGTCTGTGCGAACTGTGGGATGAGCGCGGTCGAAAACGTCGAACAACGGCGTGTCTACTGTCCGAACTGCGACGAGGAGACCGATATCCACGAGATCGAGATGAGCTACGCGTTCAAGCTCCTCTTGGACGAAATGAAGGCGCTGGGTATCGCACCGCGACTCGAACTGGAGGACGCCGTCTAACCCATGCAAGACACGACACCCAAAGACATCGGTTCGCTTTCCTTCGGGCTCATGGAGCCCGAGGAATACCGGGAGATGAGCGCGACGAAGATCATCACTGCCGACACCTACGACGACGACGGGTTCCCCATCGACATGGGACTGATGGACCCCCGTCTGGGCGTGATCGACCCCGGCCTCGAGTGCAAGACCTGCGGCAAGCACTCGGGTTCCTGTAACGGCCACTTCGGCCACATCGAACTGGCCGCGCCCGTAATCCACGTCGGCTTTACGAAACTCATCCGGCGGCTCCTTCGTGGGACCTGCCGGGAGTGTTCGAAACTCCTCCTCACCGAGGACGAACGCGACGAGTTCCGGGACCAACTCGACGAATCCCGAAAGCTGAGCCGTGATCTCAACGACGTGACCAAGGCCGCGATCCGACAGGCCCGCAAGAAGGACCGGTGTCCGTTCTGTGGCGAAATCCAGTACGATATCGACCACGAGAAACCGACGACCTACTACGAGGTCCAGCAGGTCCTGACCAGCGAGTACTCCCAGAGCATCGCCGGCGCGATGCAGGGCGACGAGGAGGAAGGCGTCGAGCGGACGACGCCGGACGAACTCGCCGAGCAGACCGAGATCGAGCTGACTCGAGTCAACGAGATCCTGTCCGGCTCGTTCCGTCCGCGGGAGAGTCAGCGGAAGGCGATCGAGAAGGCTCTCGATATCGATCTCACCGAGGAAGACACGAACAAGCTGATGCCAAGCGACATCCGGGACTGGTTCGAGAACATCCCGGACGAGGATATCGAAGTACTCGGGATCAATCCTGACCGGTCGCGTCCCGAGTGGATGATCCTCACCGTCCTCCCCGTGCCGCCGGTCACCGCCCGCCCGTCGATTACGCTCGATAACGGGCAGCGCTCGGAGGACGACCTCACGCACAAGCTGGTCGACATCATCCGGATCAACCAGCGGTTCATGGAGAACCGCGAGGCCGGTGCGCCCCAGCTGATCATCGAGGACCTCTGGGAACTCCTGCAGTACCACGTCACGACGTTCATGGACAACGAGATTTCGGGCACGCCGCCGGCGCGCCACCGCTCCGGTCGGCCCCTGAAAACCCTATCTCAGCGCCTCAAGGGCAAGGAAGGCCGCTTCCGGGGCTCGCTGTCCGGGAAGCGCGTGAACTTCTCGGCTCGGACCGTGATCTCGCCGGACCCGACGCTCTCGCTGAACGAGGTCGGCGTTCCGGATCGCGTGGCAAAGGAGATGACCCAGACGATGAACGTCACCGAACGCAACGTCGAGGACGCCCGGCGGTTCGTCTCGAACGGCCCGGAGGGCCATCCCGGTGCGAACTACGTCCGACGGCCGGACGGCCGCCGGCTGAAGGTGACCGAGAAGAACTGCGAACAGCTCGCCGAGAAGGTCGAGGCCGGGTGGGAGGTCAACCGCCACCTCATCGACGGCGACATCGTCATCTTCAACCGCCAACCGTCGCTCCACCGGATGTCGATCATGGCCCACGAGGTCGTGGTCATGCCGTACAAGACGTTCCGGCTGAACACCGTCGTCTGTCCGCCCTACAACGCCGACTTCGACGGCGACGAGATGAACATGCACGCGCTGCAAAACGAGGAGGCCCGCGCCGAAGCGCGCGTCCTCATGCGTGTTCAAGAGCAGATGCTCTCCCCGCGGTTCGGCGAGAACATCATCGGGGCCATTCAGGACCACATCTCCGGGATGTACCTCCTGACACACGACAACCCCCGATTCAACGAGACGCAGGCGCTCGACCTGCTCCGTGCCACCCGGATCGACGAACTCCCCGAACCCAGCGGCATCGACGACGAGGGAACGCCGTTCTGGACCGGGTACGACGTCTTCTCCGAACTGCTGCCCGACGATCTCGATCTCGAGTTCACGGGGACAATCGGCGACGAGGTCGTCATCGAGGACGGCCAGTTGCTCCAGGGAACCATCGCCGAGGACGAGGTCGGCGAGTTCGGCGGCGAGATCGTCGACACCATCACGAAGGTCTACGGCAACACCCGCGCCCGGATCTTCGTCAACGAGGTCTCGACGCTTGCCATGCGGGCGATCATGCACTTCGGGTTCTCGATCGGGATCGACGACGAGACCATCCCGGGGGAGGCCCAGTCGCGCATCGACGAGACGATCGCGGACGCCAACGACCGCGTCGAAGAGCTGATCGAGGCCTACGAGAACAACGAACTCGAGAGTCTCCCGGGCCGAACGATCGACGAGACCCTCGAGATGAAGATCATGCAGACGCTCTCGCGTGCGCGTGACAACGCGGGGAACATCGCGGACGAACACTTCCAGGACGACAACCCCGCGGTCGTCATGGCCAACTCCGGTGCGCGTGGGTCGATGCTCAACCTGACCCAGATGGCCGGCGCGGTCGGCCAGCAGGCGGTTCGGGGCGAGCGGATCAACCGTGGCTACGAGGACCGAACGCTCTCCCACTACGAACCGAACGATCTCTCGGCGGAGGCACACGGCTTCGTCGAGAACTCCTATACTAGCGGCCTGACCCCGCGGGAGTTCTTCTTCCACGCGATGGGCGGCCGCGAGGGCCTGGTCGACACTGCAGTCCGGACCTCGAAGTCCGGCTACCTGCAGCGGCGGCTGATCAACGCCCTCTCGGAACTCGAGACCCAGTACGACGGGACGGTCCGGGACACCTCGGACACGATCGTCCAGTTCGAGTTCGGCGAGGACGGGACCTCGCCGGTCAAGGTTTCCTCCGACGAGGACAACGATATCGACGTCGAGCACATCGCCGATCGCGTGCTCGACTCCGAATTCGAGTCCGCGGAGGAACGTCAGGAATTCCTCGGCTCCAAACCGCGGCCGACTAACCTCTCGGAACACGCAGACGATCGACTCGCCGAGGGCACGGAGGTGACCTCCGATGACTAACGTCGCATACGATGTCGACGACGACACGATCGCGGTCGTCGAGGATACCGACCTCCCGCGGCGGCTCAAAGACGAGGTCTACGAGACGATCGAGGCCCGCGAGGGCGCGACGGTCGAGGAGGCCGACGAACTCGCGAAGGCCGTCGAGACCCGCTATCTCGACACCCGCGTCGAGCCCCTCGACCCCGTCGGGACGGTCTCGGCGCAGTCGATCGGCGAACCCGGTACCCAGCTGACGATGAACACGTTCCACTACGCGGGGGTCGCCGAAATCGACGTGACCCAGGGGCTTCCCCGGCTGATCGAGCTTGTCGACGCTCGGAAAACCCCGGACACGCCGATGATGACCGTCTACCTCGAGGACGAGTACGCGACGGAGCGGGAGAAAGCCCACGAGGTCGTCTGGAACATCGAGGCGACGCAGATCCTCGCGCTGGGCGACGTGTCGACGAACGTCGCGGACATGCGCGTGCAGATTTCGCTCAACAAGGACACGCTGCAGGAACGACTGATCACGGCCGAAGAAGTCGCCGGCATCATCGAGGATTCGCTCGGCGTGAAGACGGTCCAGCAGGGTACCCAGATCGAATTCGGGCCCGAGGAACCGTCCTACCGTGATCTCCTCCAACTCGTCGAGGAACTGCGGGACATCACGTTCAAGGGGATCGAAGAGGTCTCGCGGGTCGTCATCCGTCGTGAGGAACTCGACACCGGCACCGAGGAGTTCGTCCTCTACACCGAGGGGTCGGCCTTCGGCGACGTCCTCGAGATCGAGGGCGTCGACGCCTCGCGGACGACGTGTAACAACATCCACGAGATTCACCGCAATCTCGGTATCGAAGCCGCCCGCGAGGCGATCATCGAGGAGACGAACAACACGCTCGCCGAGCAGGGGCTGGACGACGTGAACGTCCGGCACCTGATGCTCGTCGCGGACATGATGACGAACCGCGGCGAGATCGAGTCGATCGGTCGGCACGGAATTTCGGGTTCGAAAGAATCCGTACTGGCTCGCGCGGCGTTCGAGGTGACGGTCAACCACCTGCTCAATGCCGCGATCCACGGCGAAGTCGACGAGCTTGACGGCGTTACGGAGAACGTCATCGTCGGCAAGCCGATCAAGCTCGGCACCGGCGATGTCGATCTTCGGATGGGATCGACCACCTCCGGCAGCGGTCAGGCAGACTGATCGATGGGTGTAACCCTCGATGACGACGCCCGGCAGTATCTCGCCGCGTTCGAGGATGTGACGGGCGTTGACGGCCGAGATTGTCTCGTCACCGAGGGCGGTGATCGGCTCCTGATCGTCGTTGCCAGCGGCGGGATGGGCGAAGCGATCGGCCCCGGCGGCCGGACCGTAACGCGGTTCGAAGAACGGGTCGATGCGCAGGTCCGCCTCGTCGAGGACGCGGACACGCCCGAGGCGTTCGTCGCGAACGTCCTCGCGCCCGCGGCAGTCTACAACGTCACGGTCAGCGAGAACAACGACACCGTCGCCTACGTCGAGGTTGCGGAGGCCGATCACGGCATCGCGATCGGGACGGACGGGCGGACGATCGACGCCGCACGGCAGCTTGCGGATCGGCATTTCGGAATCGACGACGTACAGCTCATCTGATCTCGAGCCGGCGTCTCGTGCCGCCCGCTGCGGCACAGTCGCCGCCGGTCGACCGGATCGCGTCCGGTGACCGAACCGAACGCGCAGTCTTCTCGACTGAACCTTGGAGGAACTCCCAGTGGCCGCCCAGCCGTGGCCCTCGTTTCCGGTTCGCGTCGGCCCGTGCGAACTCGACGCGCTCTTCCATTCAACGTACTTATGTGTGTGCGGATCTCGGTACGCAACTGATCGCACGTTCGCCCCGTTCATGCCCCCTACGGATAGCTATCAGTAGTTATCGATCGTGAATGACATACCCAAACCAATAAACAAATTCCACCGATAGAGGGAGTCGTATGACGGATACGAGTACGCGATCCGCCGACGGACGAGACGTTGACGAACTCGATATTGCGCCGGAGACCGGGTGGAACGCCCTATTCCTCGACGGCGAGTGGGTGCCCGCCGGTGACCGGGACCTGATCGATGTCGAAAACCCCGCGACGCGGACGACGCTGACGACGGTTCCGTCGGCGACCGAGGACGACGTCGACGAGGCGTATGCGGTCGCGGAGGAGGCACAATCGGCGTGGGGCCAGCGACCGCCACAGGAGCGCGCCGCGATCGTCTCCGATGCGTGTGCGTTGCTGGGCGAGTACGCCGACGACCTCGAGTGGCTGTTCGCCGTCGAGTGCGGCGGGGTCCAGCTGAAAGCCGATTTCGAGACCCAGCTCGCACAAGGCACGATGGAGGTCGGTGCCGGACTGGCGATGCGCGACGGTGGCCGCCGTAAGGACTCGGTGACGCCCGGCAAGGAGAACCTGCTCGTGCGCGAACCGGCCGGCGTCGTCGGCGTCATCACGCCGTGGAACTTCCCGCTGTATCTCACCAGCCGAGTCGTCGCACCAGCCATCGCGCTGGGGAACAGCGTGGTCCTCAAGCCGGACGAACACACCCCGTTGATGGGCGGGCTCGTGCTCGCACGGGTCTTCGAGGAGGCCGGACTCCCGGACGGCGTCCTGAACGTCGTCCCCGGCTACGGCCACGAGATCGGCGACCACTTCTCGGGCCACTCGGTGCCGTCGGTGATGTCGTTTACCGGCTCCTCGGAGGTCGGGCGGGGCGTCGGCCAGCGTGCCGTCGGCGCGTACACGGAGCCGGCCCTCGAGTTGGGCGGGAACAACGCTCACGTCGTCCTCCCGGATGCCGACCTGGAGCGTGCGATCGACGCCGGCGCGTTCGGGTCGTTCACCCATCAGGGACAGGAGTGTATCTCGATCAACCGCCACGTGGTTCACGAGTCGCTGTACGACGAGTACGTCGCGGGCCTGGCCGATCGCGCCGAGCAACTCCCCATCGGCGATCCGCGCGAGGAGGGGACCCTGGTCGGCCCGGTCATCAACGAGAGCCAACGGGACAAGATCGTCGGCTTCCTCGAGAAATCGGTCGCGAACGGGGCGACGGTCGAGGCTGGCGGTGGCCACGACGGGTTGTTCATCGAACCCACGGTGCTATCGGGCGTCACCAGCGACATGCCAGTCGCCTGCAACGAGCATTTCGGACCGGTCGCGCCCGTCATCCCCTTCGAGACCGACGAGGAGGCGATCGAGATCGTCAACGACACCGAGTACGGCCTGTCGGGCTCGGTGCACTCGACGGACGTGGCTCGTGCGCGTGACGTAGCCGACGCGATGGAGACGGGTATGGTCCACATCAACGACCAGCCGTTGAACGACGAACCGCACGTCGCGTTCGGCGGCGTCGGCGCGTCGGGACTCGGGCGGTACAACGACGAGTGGATCATGGACACCCTGACGACGCTGAAGTGGATCTCGATCCAGCGCGAGCCTCGAGAGTATCCGTACTGACTCGGGTGACACGCGAGGAGGGAAAACGGCTGTCGGTGAGTTCGGCGCGTGCGATCAGCGCCACTCGACGTGGTACGTACAGTGCTGGTCGCCGTCCGAGCGACACTGGTCGCCGACTTCTTGGACATCGACGGGGTTGTTCACGAACTTCTTCGCAACGCCCTTGATGAGGCCCTTGTCGAACTCACACGGGTACGGGTTCTCACAGATCATCACTCCCTCGTTCGATCCTTCCGTCTCGAACTCGTAGGACCCGATTTCGCTGCCGCGGTGGTTCTGGTGATACGCCTCGTCGATCGACGCGAGCGCGTTCTCGACTTCCGAAAGCTCCGGCGGAAACTCGACGTGCTGGGGGACGTTCTGCCCCATGTTCTGCATTCGCAATGATCCGTACTCGTCGCGCATATCGTACAACATGGCGAGTGGGATCTTGAGCGAGTACCACTCGTCGGGTTCGATATTCTCGAGTCCGTGCTCGGCGAGTTTATTGGTGATCTGTTTCCCCACGAACGACGAAATCGACTCCCCCGCCGCGACATACGACAGGGGACTGCGACCGATCACTTCCGCGTCCTCGAGCGAGCCATCGAACCCGATGCGATCGGAGACCGTCGGTAACTCATCAGGAGACTGAGACTCGTCGTCGGACCCACCGAGGAGTCGCTTGACCCAGGATGTCGTCACGAACACCGTCTCGATTGTAGCCATAACGGATAGAAAATACGACCCACCTACCTTATAACTCCTAGTGCATGTGTTTACCCCCATAGAGTTCCTGGCTGAGCCACTGAGACGGCTGAAAACAGCACCCTCTATTTGATTTATATATCTCTCAGTGNCGGCGGTCGAATTTTACGGATTTCTAATTGAATTCCCCGATTTTGAACCTACTGTCCTCCTGCGATTTCTGGGGGTAAACACATACCTCCTAGTTAATTATACGATCTGATATCGGGCGGTCCATCCGCTCGGACAGCCCGAGAGCTGTTACGCGGTAGTGAAACCCGCTCAGATTCCTTCGTCGACCCCGATCGACCGCTCTCACGCCGTAACGCCGACTCGAAACGGGTCGCTTAAGTGCCTTCGTCGGATAGCGACGCCCATGGCAAACGGCAAATACGCCGCGCGCAAGCTCAAGAAGGACCGCCAGAACCAGCGGTGGTCCGACTCGGACTACGCGCGCCGCGCCCGCGGACTTCGCGAGAAGTCCGACCCGCTCGAGGGTGCGCCCCAGGCCCGCGGTATCGTACTCGAAAAGGTCGGCATCGAAGCCAAACAGCCCAACTCGGCGATCCGAAAGTGCGTCCGAGTCCAGCTGATCAAGAACGGCAAGCAGGTCACCGCGTTCTGTCCCGGTGACGGCGCGATTTCGTTCATCGACGAACACGACGAAGTCACCATCGCCGGGATCGGTGGGGCCAAGGGTCGTGCGATGGGTGACCTCTCCGGTGTCAACTACAAGGTCGACAAGGTCAACGGCGTCGCCCTGAAGGAACTCGTTCGCGGCAACGCGGAAAAACCGGTGCGATAATCATGGCGGCAGAAGATCAACCGGACCCGGACGCCCCGGCCGGTGGCACGGACGTTTCGGCACAGCTCTTTGGCACGTGGGAACTCGGCGACCTCGAGTACGCCGACCCCTCGACCGAGCGTTACATCACGGTGACCCCCGTCGCTCACACCGCGGGTCGCCACGCCGGCAAGCAGTTCAAGAAGTCCCAGATCTCCATCGTCGAGCGGTTCATCAACCGGCTGATGCAGACCGAGGAGAACACGGGCAAGAAACAGAAGACGCTCAACTACGTCCGTGATGCCTTCGACATCATCCACGAACGGACCGAGGACAACCCGATCCAGGTGCTCGTCACGGCCGTCGAGAACGCGGCTCCTCGAGAGGAGACCGTTCGCCTGAAATACGGCGGTATTTCGGTTCCGAAGGCCGTCGACGTTGCCCCGCAGCGCCGCGTCGACCAGTCGCTGAAGTTCCTCGCGGAAGGCGTCTACAACGATTCGTTCAAGACCACCACGGACATCGAGGAGGCCATCGCCAACCAGCTTATCGGCGCGGCCAACTACGACGTCCAGACCTACGCGGTCAGCCAGAAAGAAGAGAAAGAGCGCGTCGCGGCAGCCGCCCGCTAACGCGGCTCACCGATTCGATTTGCGGTCGTTTTTCTCCGTCCTCTCGTAGTCCCAACCGAACCGAGTGACACACTGACCGCACAACCGTCGTGCGATCCGGTGGACGGTGATGGGTAGTGGCGACTCCAACCGAACCGACCGGTTCTCGACGACGGTCCCTCAGTCCGCGGCGCGGCTCGTTCCGCCGACGTACGAGCGCGTCGCGTCGACGAGCACCTGGCGATAGGTGCTCGTATCCGGTTCCCGGACTAGCTCGCGGAAGCGGCGTTTGAACCCCTCGAAGTCGATCTCCGGGGCGTCCATCGCGGCCGCGTACGCCAGATCGTACAGCCGGTGCTCCTCGTCGACGAGATCGTGTCGTTCCGCAAGCGCGAGTGCGAAGGCCGCATTCACCGCCGTGATCTCGGGGTCGGCGCTCGCGGACAGTCGCTTGAACCCCGGGCGGGACGGCGTCCCGGGCCGATCGGCGACGGCCGCCGCGAGGCTGGACTCGAGGAAGGACAGCAGTTTCTCGCCGGGGCCGACCGAGAGGGTGATGTCGTCAGCGTAGATGTCCTTCATGTGATTGGCGATCTGATAGCAGTGGGAGAGCTTGCGCCGTTCGACGCTCTTCCCGGCTAGTGCGAGGTAGAGGACTTCTTCGGTCGACTGGGTGTGTGAGGGGTGTTGTTGTTCGTGGCGGGCCATGTGGGCGAACTCGTGGAGCGCGAGTTCGCGGGCCATGGCCGATGACGCGGCCTGTCTCGAGATGTTCAGGACGTGGTGGTCGTCGTAGTGGGCGGCCCAGGTCCGTTCGTCGGGGTCGTCCCGGAGGCGGACGTGAACCGGCAGCGAGAGGTCCTGTTCGGTCTCGAAGAGGTCGCGGGCGCTGAGGAATGGAGAGGTCGGACCCGGTCCCTGTACGCGGATATCCATGTGTGGCCCTAGCAAGAGGCCGACGGGATTTGACTCTTGTGTACAGTTGCACGGGGTCGAATCGCGCGGTTGGACCGTCGGGAAGTCGCCCGACTGCGGTCCGGGTCCGGGTGCGGGGCCTCGTACCATCGATCCGTACAATTATGAGAGTCGTTCACTCACTCAAATTGGATATTACAGCGTTCGGATGGGGAAAGCCGACGAATTCCGGCGGCGACGAAACACTACCCTTTTGACCCCGCTGGCGGTATTGGGGGGTATATGGGCCGACGCAAGAAGATCGTCCAGGAGTGTGAACGGCTGATGGACGACCCGGAGAACATCCGGAACATCGCCATCGCCGCTCACGTTGACCACGGAAAAACGACCCTTACGGACAATCTGCTGGCCGGTGCCGGCATGATTTCCGACGAGACTGCCGGCGAGCAGCTCGCGATGGACACCGAAGAAGACGAGCAGGAACGCGGGATCACCATCGACGCGGCGAACGTTTCGATGACCCACGAGTACGAGGATCAGAACCACCTCATCAACCTCATCGACACGCCGGGCCACGTCGACTTCGGTGGCGACGTGACGCGAGCGATGCGCGCCGTCGACGGTGCGCTCGTCGTCGTCGACGCCGTCGAAGGGGCGATGCCCCAGACCGAGACGGTGCTCCGGCAGGCACTGCGAGAGGGTGTCAAGCCGACCCTGTTCATCAACAAGGTCGACCGTCTCATCTCCGAACTCCAGGAAGGACCCGAGGAGATGCAGGAGCGACTCCTCTCGGTCATCCGCGACGTCAACGAACTCATCCGCGGGATGACCGAGGACATGGACGACATCGATGACTGGACCGTTTCGGTCGAGGAAGGCACCGTCGGCTTCGGTTCCGCACTGTACAAGTGGGGTGTTTCCATGCCGTCGATGCAGCGTACCGGGATGGACTTCGCCGAGATCATGGAACTCGAGCGCGCCGACAAGCGCCAGGAGCTCCACGAGCGGACGCCGCTGTCGGACGTCGTGCTCGACATGGTCTGTGAGCACTTCCCGAACCCGATCAACGCCCAGCCCCGTCGTATCCCGCGTGTCTGGCGTGGCGACGACGAGTCCGACATCGCCGAACAGATGCGTCTGGTCGACGAGGACGGCGAAGTCGTCCTGATGGTCACCGACATCGCGATGGACCCCCACGCGGGCGAAGTCGCCAGTGGCCGCGTCTTCTCGGGGACCCTCGAGAAGGGACAGGAGCTGTACGTCTCCGGGACCGCGGGCAAGAACCGAATTCAGTCCGTCGGCGTCTACATGGGCGGGGAACGCGAGGAGGTCGACGAGGTTCCCGCCGGGAACATCGCCGCCGTCACCGGACTCAAGGACGCGATCGCCGGCTCGACCGTCTCGAGCGTCGAGATGACGCCGTTCGAGTCGATCGAGCACATCTCCGAGCCGGTCATTACGAAGGCCGTCGAGGCGAAGAACATGGACGACCTGCCGAAGCTGATCGAGACGCTGCGACAGGTCTCCAAGGAGGACCCGACGATCCAGATCGAGATCAACGAGGACACCGGCGAACACCTGATCTCCGGCCAGGGTGAACTCCACCTCGAAGTCATTACTCAGCGTATCGAGAAGAACCAGGGCATTCCGGTTAACACCGGCGAACCGATCGTCGTCTACCGCGAAGCGCCCCAGCAGGCCAGCGACCAGGTGGAGGGCATCTCGCCGAACCGCCACAACCGCTTCTACATCTCCATCGAACCGATGGACCAGGAGATCGTCGAGACGATCCAGCTCGGCGAGGCCTCGATGGACATGCCCGAGCAGGACCGTCGTGAAGCCCTGCAGGACGCCGGCATGGACAAGGACACGTCCCAGAACGTCGAGCACATGCACGGGACGAACATCCTCATCGACGACACGAAGGGGATCCAGCACCTGAACGAGACGATGGAACTCGTCATCGAGGGGCTCGAGGAAGCCCTCGACAACGGTCCGCTCGCAAACGAGCCGGTTCAGGGGACGCTCATCCGCCTGCACGACGCACGGCTCCACGAGGACACCATCCACCGTGGCCCGGCACAGGTCATCCCCGCGACCCGCGAAGCCGTCCACAAGGCGCTGATCGATGGGAAGATCAAGATGCTCGAGCCGATGCAGGACGTGCGCATCGACGTGCCCAACGACCACATGGGCGCAGCCTCGGGCGAGATTCAGGGTCGCCGTGGCCGCGTCGACGACATGTACCAGGAAGGCGACCTGATGGTCGTCGAGGGCATCGCGCCCGTCGGCGAGATGATCGGTTTCGCCTCGGATATCCGCTCCGCGACCGAGGGTCGTGCCTCCTGGAACACGGAGAACGCCGGCTTCGAGGTCATGTCCAACTCGCTCCAGCGTGACAAGACCATGGAGATCCGCGAACGCAAGGGCATGAAGCTCGAGCTGCCGCCGAGTATCGACTACATATAACGCCGCGTCCGCGTTCGAACCCACAGTTCCGTTTGTATCGACGCCGATCGGGTGTTCGATTCTTGCCCGATCGGTCGCTCTCTTCGCTCGACCTCGAGTAGCGACGGCCGTCTCCCTCGTCGGCTATCCGGAGACCCAGCCCGGTGGCTCGCAGTCGAAGATCCTCTGTGGGGAGACAGGCTCGGGAGCTTCCTCCACACAGGAACAGAGGGACGGGAGGCAGGAGCTATAGTAACAATCACACACTGATGGCACAACTGTCGTGCGATCAGGTGGGCAGTGACTTGCAGTGGCTACTATAGAGTCGGGCAGTGCCGTCCCGGTCGTGTCACGGCCGCGGGCTTGCACGCGGCTCACTGTTCGTTATTGTTATCAAACAGCTATTATATTAAATAAACCAAAAACCAGTTGTACAGTATTTATAATTTATAATCAGAAATTTTTATACATGAAAACATGGTCTGTTCCGCCACTCACACGCAATTAAGACGCGTTGCGAAACGGTCGGTCAGCGCAGGTCACCGACGAGTGGCAATGCTGTGAGTCCGCCAGCGCCGGGCGTCGTACGGCGTCATCGATCAGATATGAATCGACGAAAGTTCATCGCTAGTACAGGCGGTATCGGCACGGCAGCTATCGGCACTACAGTAATACTGTCCGGATCGGCGGCGGCGGAGATTCGGGATCACACGTTCAGAGGAACCAGCATCAGCGGGGAAAGTGACGACGGGTCCGTAACGGACATCCGTGCGGAGGCGGTCAACGTCGGCTTCAGGTATGAAGGGCTGGACGAAGAGCCTGGGGAAGCGACGGTCGAACTTCAGGTGGTACACGGTGGGGAAGCGGAGACGATCGACGAGGCGACCACCGAGGTGAACGGCACCAGTCAGTCGAATGTTGCCCTCGGCGAGGAACTCGCGGGGAGCGTCCTCGACCACGACGGTCTCTCGGCATCGGACTTCAAAGCGGAAGAGGACAGCAGTACGACGGAGAAGAACGTCGCCCTCCGTCTCGTGGTCACCGTTAACGACGTTAGCGGCTCGAGCGAGACGGACCTGAACGTCGTCATGCGAAACACGGAAGCCGACGCCCGCGTCGGCGGCGAGGCCGACGGCGAGGTCGTCACGGAGGAGGAAGACGATCCCGATGACGACCCCGACGACGGTCCCGTCGAGGAGATCAACGCCATCGTCGAGGACATCAACGCGCAACTCGAGACCGTCGATCCGGTCAGCACGATCGAGGACACCAGCGACGAGACGATCGGTGCGCTCATCGACGAGATTTTCACGCAGGTCACGGCTGAGATCGAAGCCCAGGCCGGCGTCGAGTACGATGTCAGCACGCCCGCGGAGGCACGGGAAGCCGCCGAGGATGCCTCGCTTCCGCCGATCGCGGACGCGCTGAACAACGCGGCCGATGCCGTCGAGGAAATCGCATCCCTCGCCGACTACACCATCGACGACGGCAGCGACGGCGACAGCGGTAACGAAACGGTCGCGGAAATCAACGCCATCGTCGAGGATATCAACGCGCAACTCGAGACCGTCGATCCGGTCAGCACGATCGAGGATACCAGCGACGAGACGATCGGTGCGCTTATCGATGAGATCTTCACGCAAGTCACGGCGGAGATCGAAGCCCAGGCCGGCGTCGAGTACGATGTTAGCACGCCCGCGGAGGCACGAGAGGCGGCCGAGGACGCCTCGCTCCCGCCGATCGCGGACGCGCTGAACAACGCGGCCGATGCCGTCGAAGAAATCGCATCCCTTGCCGATTACACCATCGACGACGGCAGCGATGGCGACGGTGAAAGCGACGATAGCGACGCGGTCGCGGAGATCAACGCCATCGTCGAGGACATCAACGCGCAACTCGAGAACGTCGATCCAGTCGGCACGATCGAGAACACCGACAGCGGGACGATCGACGATCTCGCCGCGGAAATCTTCACGCAGGTCACGGCGGAGATCGAAGCCCAATCGGGAATGGAGTACGACGTGAGTACGGTCGCGGAGGCGCGGGAGGCGGCCGAGAACGCCCCGCTTCCGCCGATCGCGGACGCGCTGAACAACGCGGCCGACGCCGTCGAGGAGATCCGAAACCTGGCCGACACGTAACGCCGATGGCATCAACGCGGACGACCGGTCCGCCGAGCGGCCGCCGAACACCGACGGCGATCCCGGCGTGGTAGCACTTCCGAATCGGCTGCCGGGACGCGCCCCGGCGACTGCTCCGCCGTCGGCATCAGCCCCCATCGAGTCGGCACGTCGAGACCGCACCCACTGCGGCCGGCTGGTTCGGTGACCGGAACGGTCACCGTCTCAGTCTCTCGGTGCTGTTTGCTGCTCGAGCGATCGTTGCCACCGGCCGTCACGCCGTCAGCACTCTCCTGTAGAACGGAAGCATGACGGCGAAGACGAACAGCGCGACCCACCACGGGAACAGGACCAGCGCGCCGACGAGGAACAGCACTCCGATGATCGATGCGATCACTTTCTGCCGGAGATCGATGTACATACCTGTCGACTCTGCTTCCGAACTATAGTTGTTTCGTTGACAGAGTCCCGATCCACTCGAGCACCGGACTCGATGCCCCCGGCCGGCGGACGCCCTGACACGACGGTACCGGGTGTCGCTACTCGCGGTCGCCCGCACCGAGCGCCGACTCCCCGACCTTTTCGTGGCCCTCGATGACCGCTTTGCCGCCCATGTACGGCCGCAGCGGTTCGGGGATCGTCACCGTACCATCCTCGTTCTGGTAGTACTCGAGGATGGCGACCATGACTCGGGGAATCGCGAGCCCGGAGGCGTTGAGCGTGTGGAGGTAGTCGGCCGATTCGTGGCGCTCGGGCCGGTAGCGAAGGCCGGCGCGTCGGGCCTGGAAGGCCTCGAAGTTCGAGGCCGAGGAGACCTCGAGCCAGCGGCCGCCCTCGTCGGGACCGTCGTCCATGTCGTCGCCGGGGGCCCAGACCTCGATGTCGTAGGTCTTGGCGCTGGCGAAGGTCAGATCGCCGGTGCAGAGTTCGAGGATGCGGTAGGGAAGCCCGAGGCGTTTGAGGACGTCCTCGGCCTCCGCGAGGAGGTTCTCGAGTCGGTCGTAGCTCTCCGACGGTTCGACGAAGTTGACGAGTTCGACCTTGTTGAACTGGTGGACGCGGACGATGCCGCGGGTTTCGGTACCGTGCTCGCCGGCCTCGCGGCGGAAGTTCGGCGTGTAGGCCTGGTGTTTGAGCGGGAGGTCGTCCTGGAGGAGGATTTCGTTGCGGTACATGTTGGTAACCGGGACCTCCGCCGTGGGACAGAGCCAGAGGTCGTCGTCCTCGTACGCCTCCTCGTTGCTGCCGCCCACTCGGTAGGCGTCGTCGGCGAACTTCGGGAGCTGTCCCGTCCCGCGCATCGACTCACTCGTGACCGGAACGGGCGGGAAGAGGTCGACGTACCCCTGCTCGCGGTGGATGTCCATCATGAACTGGATCAGGGCGTGCTCGAGCTGTGCGCCCGCGCCCTTGAGGAAGTAAAAGCCCGCCCCGGTCGTCTTGGCGGCGCGTTCCTCGTCGATGATGTCCAACTCCTCGCCGAGTTCGTAGTGGGGCGTGATTTCCTCGGGCAACTCGTGTGCGTCGTCGAATCCCCAGCGCCGGTCCTCGACGTTGTGGCGTTCGTCGACCCCGAGCGGGACGCTCTCGTGGGGGAGCTGCGGGATCTCGAGCATCCGCTCCCGGAGCTCCGACTGGAGTTCGGCGGCTTCTTCCTCGACGTCCTCGATCTCGGCTTTGAGTTCCCGCGAGCGTTTGATGGCCTCCTCCCGCTCCTCGTCTTTGCCTTCGGCGACGAGTTTGCCGATCCGCTTGGTGATCTGGTTGCGATCGTGGCGCAGGTCGTCGCCGCGGGCTTTGAGCTCCCGCCAGCGGTCGTCGAGGTCGAGGAGTTCGTCGAGATCGACGTCGGCCCCGCGGTCGTCGAGGGCGTCGCGTACCTCGTCGGGATTCTCGCGCAGATGGGTCCGGTCGAGCATTGGTATTGATCGTCCGTTCTTTGTGCCCGGGCAAAACCGTGTCGGAAGGCCGCGTCGTTCGATCGCCCGATCCAGACTCCCAAGCGGGAAACGCTTTTTCCGCGGGCCACCTTCTCCCGAAGTATGGACCCGCTCGAGGGCGAGACATCGTCGGCCCCGATCGAGTACGAGCCCGTCAGCGTCAAGGACGTGCTGGTGGAGATGAAAGATACCGCCGAGCTGTTGATCGACCTCTCGTACTCGGCCGTGCTCCACCAAAGCGAGCAGCTCGCGACGGAAGTCCTGCGCCTGGAAGAGCGGATGGACGTCCTCGAGATGCGGGCGCGGATGAGCCTCCTGATGGCCGCCCGGAAGCCGGCGGACGCGGAACAGCTCGCTCCCGTCCTCGGGATCGTCGGGGCCGCGGACGGGATCAGCGACGCCGCCGGCGATATCGCGAAGATCGTCCTCGAAGATATGGGTCTCCCCGAGGCGATGCGCGCGGCGCTGCCCGACGCTGCGGAGGCGCTCCTTCGCGGGGTCGTCGCGGTGGACTCGGCCTACGCCGGCCGGACGCTCCAGGACATCGACCTCGAGTCGGTGACGGGCGTGCGCGTGATCGCGCTCCGGCGGGGCAGCGACTGGCTGCTCAATCCGGGACCGACGACCCGCATCGAGGCCGACGACGTCGCGCTCCTCCGGGGCCCCGAGTCGGCGATCGGTGACGTCTGCGCGGAACTGACCGGCGAGGCCTACGAGGCCCCGACCGCTGAAACGCCGGATATCGACGACCTGGAGCGCGCCGTGGATACGATCATCCACATGAAGGATTTCTCCGAGTTGGCGGTCGATCTGGCCTACAGCAGCGTGCTGTTCGACAGCGAGGAACTGGCCGAGGAGGTCCGGAATCTCGAGGTTGAGGTCGACGCGATGCAATCGCGCTTCGAGGCGTGGACGCTCCGGGCCGCCGCGGACGCAACGGACCCGGTCGTTCTCCGCGGGTTGATCCAGTTGGGGAACTGCACGGAGCGGATCAGCGACGCCGCGATCGAGATCAGCGAAGGCGTTCTCAGGGAGATCGATGTCCATCCGGTAGTGCAGATGGCCGTCCAGGAGAGCGACGAGATCATCACCCGCGTCGAGGTCGATGAGGGGAGCGATCTCGACGGGACCGCGGTGACCGCCGGCGTTCCCGATGCCGATTCGACGATGTCCGTGATCGCCATTCGGCGGCCCGACGAGGGCTGGTTGTTGGTCGCGGACGCCGACGCGGAACTGCGCGGCGGCGACGTACTCATCTCCAAGGGGACCCGGACGGCCGCGGCGGCGTTTCGCGACCTCGCGTCCGCGTAGCTCCGACCCGGTCCGTCGTCACGACCGTCTGTTCCGTCCGTTCTTTCCGTACCTTCGGTCACAACGTGGAGCAATGACGGGAGGGCGTCCGACTCCCCCGTTTCGGACCGATCCGTTAGTTCAGGACGACGATCGCGACCCCCGAGAGGACGATCACGCCGAGGATGTCACAGACGTTCGTGACTACCGGGATCGTCGTATCGTCCGGGTCCAGACCCTGCGTGTAGGAGATATAGGTCGCGCCGATGCTGAGTACGATCGCGATCACGGCCAGAAGCAGACCGCTGACGGTCGAGATGAGCATGAGATCGGCCAGCGCCATCGGTTCGGCGATGACCCGTCCGACGATCCAGGCCGCGACGCCCAGCGCCGAGAAGATCGTCGCCGCCAGTCCCATGATCGCCAGTACGTTCGTCCACAGGACCTCGTCGCGCGGATCGAACTCGAGCAGGCCAAGGTGGAGCCGCGTCGAGAGTCGCGAGGAGAGGATCGCACCGAGGTTGCCGCCCATCCCGATCATGACGGGGACGAGCACCAGCAGCGTCGGATTGGAGAGATAGGTTTTCTCGAGTGCCTCGAGCACGTAGCCCGATCCCATCTCGAGCAGCGAGAGGACGAGCAGGATGGGAAACATCGTAGTAACGATGCTGCGGATCGCCCAGGTATCGAGCGGCTCCTCCGGGCCCGCGGCCGCCATTAGAAGATCCCCCCCACGACGGTGATCGCGACGAAGAGGAAGACGACGCCGAAGATGTCGCCGAGCGTGGTGACGATCGGGCCAATCAGGTTGTCCGGATCGAGCCCATATTTGTAGCTCGCGAACACCAGCCCCAGCAGTCCGAAGATCAGGGTCACGGACGTGAGGACGCCGGAGACGAGCATGATGCCGACGAGTTCGACGAGCCTGGCCGATTCACGACCGAGGAGATGCAGAATGCCCCACGAGAGGACCGCGATGACGACCGAGATCCCGATGCCGTTGATAAACGAGGCGGCGACGGCGTTGACCAGCCGCCGGTCCCACGAGAACTCGGGGTCGATCATCCCCTGGTGAAGTCCACTCGAGATGCGCGCCCCCATCGCGCCGTAGACGTTCCCTCGCGTCGCGAGGAAGGCGGGAAGCAACAGTAAGAGCCCGGGGAACCGCTCGAACCCCTCGGTCATTCCTTCCGATCCGAGGACCGATCCGGCGAAGATCCCGCCGGCGAGGCTGACCACGAGGATCGGCAGTGACTCGCGGTAGATCCGCCACGCGTCTTGGCGAGCCTCCATACTGTCGTCTCACGGAAGCCGGACATAAACCTACCGCGGGTCGAAGGCGACCCGACCGCGCGAGGTCGTGGTGGTTGGCCCCGTTCGTGACGGGTCGCTAACCTACCGTGGCCCGCGTTCGGCGGGGAGTGCGACGCTCAGAGGGCGGTGACGGCGACGAGTAGCCACGCCAGTCCGATCGCCGCGAGCGAGCAGACGAGAGTCACCGCGGCGTTGGCGACCGCGAGGGTCCGATCGCCGCGCTCGTACAGCCGGACCGTTTCGACCGAAAACGAGGAAAACGTCGTGAACGAGCCACAGATACCGGTCCCGACGAGTCGGAGCGTCGACCCGCCCACGCCGGCGAAGACCACGAGACCGAGGACGAAACTGCCGACGACGTTGACCACGAACGTCGCCAGCGGGACCCGCTCGCTCGAGAGCCGTTCGGTCACCCGTTGCGTGGTCACGTATCGAAGGCTGGCTCCGATCGCCCCGCCGGTGCCGACGACGTGGGCCGGCTCGAGATCGATGGTGGCGGCCGTTCGACCGAGCATGTCGATCCCCTCGAGAAGGAGCACGCTCATGCGGTCTCACCACCGGTCGGCCGCGGTACGCCGAACCGACGCGCGAGCAACCGGCCGACGAGGACGCCGGCGAGGCCGAGCCCGTAGTTCGCGGCGACGATGCCGCCCAGCGCGAGCGGGCGCGCCGCGAGCGCGGTCTGGAGCGCGAACGTGCTGTAGGTCGTCAGCGAGGAGAGCACCCCCGTCGTGAAGACGAGTCGAGTCCGTGCGGTCAGGCGGTTCGCGTAGTCGGCTTCGTAGACCAGGAAGGCGAGGACCGCGCTTCCGACGGCGTTGACCAGAACGATCGACGGCACGTCGGGCAGCAGCCCCATCGCGAAAAACCGGAGGTTCGAGCCGGCGAACCCGCCGACAGCGATCAGTGCGACCGTCTCGAGGCGAACGAGTGGATGTGTGTCTGCCATGACTGGGACTCACGCAGGGACCGTCAGCCGGACGACGCTCGGCGAGTCCGTGCTCGCTCCGGACGCGGTCGATGTCGCTCCGGCGGTTGGGTCGGGCGGGCCCCATCGCCCGGTCGTTTCGTCCCTCTCGTGGTCCCCCAATGAGGGTTGTGATCGGTGCCCGATCGACGGCGCGCGCCTCGAGCGGGGAAGGAAAAGAGCCAAGGTTAGACTGCCTCTAAACCGAGCCATGTCCGAAGCGGACGCGGCGGACGGCGGGCGACGCGGGTTCGCGTGGGCGTCGTGGGCGAACGTCCTCGGGAACATCGCCAAGATCGTCGCCGAGGGCGGTGCGGGGTTCGCGTTCGGCAGCGTTGCCCTGCTGGCCGACGCGGCTCACTCGCTGGCCGATCTCGTTGCCAGCGTCGTCGTCCTCGTCTGGGGACGGAGCGCGTTCGACGAACCCGACGACACGCATCCCCACGGTCACGACCGGATCGAGCCCCTGACGGCGCTGTTCGTCGGGGCCGTCATCGCACTGTTAGGATTGAACCTGCTCTACCGGTCCGGTCAGGGACTGCTGTACGGAACCGACATCGAGTTCAGTGCGTTGCTCCTCGTGGCGCTCGGCTTCTCGATCGTCGACATGTATCTGGTCTATCGCTACACTGTGGCGATCAACGAGCACCTGCAGTCGACCGCGCTCGCGGCGCTCGCGAAGGACTGTTTGAACGATATCTACACCTCGGTCGCCGCCATCGTGGGCGTTCTCGGCGTCCTCGTCGGCTATCCGATACTCGATCCCGTCGCCGGCGGCCTCGTCAGTCTGCTGGTCGTCTATCAGGGCATCGAGATCGGCAGGGAAAACGTCGATTACCTCATCGGTGCCGCGCCCGGTCCCGAGAAGCGACGGGAGATCACGGCCGCCCTCCGGCGGCATCCGGCCGTCGCGGGCGTCCACGACCTGACCGTCTTCTACGACGGCACGGTGCTCGAGGTCGAAGTCCACGTCGAGGTCGATGGCGACATGCCGTTTCGGGAGGCCCACGATATCGAGTCGGAACTGGTCGCACGACTGCGGGGTCTCGAAGACGTCGGCGACGCCCACGTCCACCTCGATCCCTCGGGCATCGGCGAGTGGAAGGAATCGGCCGACGAGTTCGAGGGCCGTGACAGTCCCAACTGAACCGACTCGTGCGGATTGCACAGCCGTCGTGTGCTCGAGTGAATATGACGGTCAGCGGCGACGGTAGTCGGACGTCTCGGCATCGTCGGCGGCCGAAGCGCGGGGTAACGCCACGACGAAGACGCTCCCGTCGGGGCCGGTGTCGGCGAGGTCGACAGAGCCGCCGTACCTGTTCGCGAGGATACGCGAGAGGTACAAGCCGAGTCCGTGGTTGGTCGACTTGCGTTCGAACAGCCTCTCCCGCTCTTTTTCGGGAATCCCGGGGCCGTCGTCGGCGACGGTGACGATGACGGTCTCGGGTTGCTCATCGACGGTCACGCGGACGTGTGGCGTCGCGGCGTCGGCGTGTTCGATCGCGTTCTCGAGGAGGTTCGAGAAGACCCATTTGAGCCCCTCATTGCCCTGAACGTGAGCCGACGCGGGGCACTCGATATCGATGACGGCCTCGTCGAAGCGCGCACGACATTCGGCCACCTGTGCCCTCAGTAACGTGGTGAGGTCGACGGTCGAGTGCGTCTCCGGGTCTCGGTTCGCCTCCAGCATCGCCCGGATATCGTCGATGACATCGACGAGGTCGTCGCTCTCGCCTTCGATCATCTCGAGGCGCGTACGAACCCGCTCGTCGTTACACTCCGCCTGCAGCAGCGACGCGTGGCCGCTGATTATCTGTGCGGAGTTCAACACCTCGTGTCGGAGGAGGTCGTTCAGATACAGGAGCAGTTCGCGCTCGTCCGCGAGTTGGTCGGCACGGACGGTGGCGACCGTCGCCTCGACCTCGCGCTGGATCGCTCGCGCTTCGACGTACCCGACGGCGAAGCCGCCGACCGCACCCGCATTGACAGAGAAGTGCGCCCAGGAGATGTTGCCTGCCAGACTGTACCAGGGAAAGAAGACCATCGTCAGGAGGTTGATCGCCAGGAAGCCGACCGACCCGCCGACACACCACTGGAGAATTCGAGCGTACCGGCCCGTCTCGATGTCGCTTCGGTCGAGTCGATAGCCGCCCCAGATCAGCCCGAGGGCCGGCCCGCCGGTGAACGCGGCACTGAGCAGGAGGCCCGGAACGTCGATCATGCCGGCAAACGCGACCGTCCAGCCGACGAGGGAGAGTACCGAGAGTCCGCCGAACCAGCCGATGAGCCGTGGCACGTACTTCTGGGTGAGCCACGAGCGGGGGGTCTCGGTACGGGACCGGGCGGGCGTATCGTGGCTCATGTCGCCTCGAGACTCAGTCGTGGTTCGGCGTCGATTCGACGCATCTATGGTGTTCAAGAGTCCGGGGTGTGAAGTCTGTAACGGCCTACTACCCGGGTGGGTCGCCGCGACGCGAGCTTTTATCCCGTTCGCTGACGCGCTTTCGCTATGGAAGTCGGAGACATCCGTAACGTGGCTACCGGCGACTGCTCGGACCTCTACTACCTCGACACGGGAATGTACGATACGAACGGGTACGGTGCCGTCTACATCCTCGACGACGAGCGGCCCGCCGTCGTCGACACCGGTATCGGGACGAACTACGACCTGCTCCGCGAGGGACTCGCCGAGGTCGGTATCGGGACGGCCGATCTCGAGGTCATCGCCCTGACGCACGTGCATCTGGATCACGCTGGCGGGGCCGGGTTTCTCGCCGCGGATTATCCGAACGCCGATGTCTACGTCCCCGCGTTAGGTGCCGACCACATGGCCGATCCCTCGCGATTGGTCGCGGGGACGAAAAACGCCGTCGGCGAACAGTGGACGCATTACGTGGAACCGGAGCCGATCCCGGAATCGCGAATCGTCGACATCGACGACGGCGACGTGATCGACCTCGGCACCCACGAACTGCGTGTCCACGGGGCACCCGGTCACGCGCCCCACCAGGTCGTCTTCGAGGACCCCGCGAACGACGCGGTTTTCACCGCCGACGCCGCCGGCATCTGGGTGCCCGAGATCGAGGCGATCAGGGAAACCTCGCCGCCGTCGAACTTCGACCTCGAGCAGTGTCTCGCCGACATCGAGATGCTGGCCGAACTCGACCCGGACGTGTTCTGTTATCCCCACTTCGGCCCCCGCTACGTCGGCGACGACGCCGATGTCGCTCTCGAGGAGTACGCGACGGTTCTCGAGGAATGGGTCGACGCGGTCGCGGCGAAACGCCGCGAACTCGGGGACGACGACGCGGTGATCGAGTACTTCGCGAACGCGTCCGACCTGACCGACGTCTGGGGCGACGAGAAAGCCAGCGAGGAGGCGAAACTGAACACGCGGGGTGTGCTTGGGTATCTCGATCATCGAGATGGGTGACCGAGACACATGCTGCGGGGACGAGCCGCGAGCCGGCCGACGCAATCGCGGCCGACGATTACCGTTAGGTACCCCGTCAGATGGAGTGTTCGGCCCGCAGCGGGCGTCTCGACCGTCCTCGGCCGAGTGATAAACACACTCACTGATTATGTCCGTTTCATCACGTTTTATCGCACGGGAGCAACTCCCATAGGGATATGAACTGGCGGGATGCCGAACGCGAGTACGAAGACGAGGTGATCGGCGAGACGACCCTCGCACGACTGTTCGAGGAGTCGGCCGCACGCAATTCGAATCGACCGGCACAGCAGTACAAGGGAGGTGTCTACGAGCGATCGCTGACCGACTCGGTGATTCCCGCCGCAACGTCCGGTGAGTTCCGGACGCTCTCCTACGCCGAGGTGCGCGATATCGTTCGGCGGCTTTCGGCCGGCTTCCGCGATCTGGGGGTCGAAACGGGCGACCGGATCGGCCTCTTCGCCAACACCAGGATGGAGTGGGCCCAGACCGACTTCGCCCTCCTCGGAGCCGGCGCGGTCGTCACGACCGTCTACACGAGTTCCTCACCGGAGCAGGTCGAGTACCTGCTCGATGACCCCGATGCCGACGGCGTCGTCGTCGAGAACGAGGCCCTGCTCGAGACCGTCCTCTCGGTCGAGGACGCCCTCGATCTCGAGTTCATCGTCTCGATGGACGCCATCGAGGGATACGACGACCGCGACGACATCCTCACGCTGGGCGAGGTCTATGCCCGCGGCGATGCAACCTTCGACCTCGAGGCCTACGAGGCCCGGATCGAGGAGACGGAACTGGACGATCTGGCGAGCCTGATCTACACGAGCGGGACGACCGGGCAGCCAAAGGGCGTCCAGTTGACCCACGGGAACTTCCGGTCGAACGTCAACGCGTCCCGGAAACGCTTCGGCCCGCGGCCGGACAAGGGCGACGACGTGCCGGTGCTAAACGAGGAGTCGGTAGCGCTGTCATACCTTCCCCTGGCCCACGTCTTCGAACGGACCGCCGGGCACTTCGTGCTGTTCGCAAGCGGTGCCTGTGTCGCTTACGCGGAGAGTCCGGACACGCTCCAGGAGGACTTCGGCCTCGTCGAGCCGACGACGGCCACGAGCGTTCCCCGGGTCTACGAGAAGATATACGACGGCATCCGCGAGGAAGCGAGCCAGTCCCCGGCCAAACAACGGATCTTCGAGTGGGCGACGGATGTCGGCGTCGCGTACCAGCAAGCCGAGTCGCCGGGGCCGATCCTCTCGGCCAAACAGGCGCTCGCGGATACGCTCGTCTTCTCGACGGTTCGGGAGGCCCTGGGCGGCAACATCGAAATACTGATCAGCGGCGGCGGGAGCCTCTCGCCGGAACTCTGCCGGCTCTATCACGCGATGGGGCTCCCCATCTTCGAGGGGTACGGGCTGACCGAGACCGCGCCGATCGTCGCGACGAATCCCCCGGAGGCCGCGAAGATCGGAACGATCGGGCCGCCGCTGTTCAACGTCGAGGTGACGGTCGACGAGACCGTCGCCGATCAGGAGGCGTTCGCCGACGATCCCGGCAAGGTCGGCGAACTCCTCGTCAGGGGGCCAAACGTCACCCAGGGCTACTGGAACAAACCCGGCGCGACAGAGGGTGCGTTTATCGACGCCGCCCCCGGGGAGACCGCGGCCCGTTCGAGCGGGTCGGGAGCCGCGGACGCGAGCGGAGCATCGGCGGCCTCGTCGGGGCAGTGGTTCCGCACCGGCGATATCATCCACATCAGGCCCGACGGCTACCTCGAGTTTCGGGACCGCGTCAAGCAGATCATCGTCCTCTCGACGGGGAAAAACGTCGCGCCCGGACCGATCGAGGACGCCTTCGCCGCGAGCGAAATCGTCGAGCAGGCGATGGTCGTCGGCGATGGCGAGAAGTTCATCGGAGCCCTGCTCGTCCCCAACACGGACCACGTCCGCGAGTGGGCCGAATCGGCGGGGATCGATCTCCCCGACGACCCCCAGGCGATGTGTGACGACGACCGCGTCCGCGACCACATCCAGCAGGAGGTCGACCGGGTCAACGAGAACTTCGAGAAACACGAGACGATCAAGCAGTTCGAACTCGTCCCGCTGGAGTTCACCGAGGAAAACGACATGCTCACGCCGACGATGAAGAAGAAGCGGCGGGTCATCCTCGAGCGGTTCGAGGACCGTGTCGATCGAATCTTCGAGAACGATTGAGCGGCGATCGATAACGGTCGCTGTTGCCCGCTTACGCGCTTGAGGGGCTCGAGACGGGAAGTGCGCCCCTCGACTATCGCGGCGGCCGTTTCTCACAGGAGTTAACCGGTTGGACTGAGTCCGTCGGGACGAATGGACGGATCAGCAGCGTCGGTATGTCGACCGATCATGGGACCGCAGCGACGACTATGACCGGGGCAGAAGGCGGTGCCGATTTGCTTCTGTTGGTCGCCTCGATCGTTGGCCTGGGCGTCTTCTCACAGCTCCTCTCGGCCCGGTTCCGCGTGCCGAGCGTCCTCTTTCTCATCGTCTCCGGGGTCGCGATCGGACCGGAAGGGCTCGGCGTGTTGACAATCGACTCCTTCGGAGAGAGCGGCCTCTCGACGATCGTGGGCCTCTCCGTCGCCATCATCGTCTTCGAGGGCGCGTTCCACCTCAAGATCGACAAGATCAAAGAGGCACCGTCGGCCGTGTTACGGCTGACCACGATCGGCGCGGCGATCGCGTTTTTCGGGACCGCCGCCGCGGTCCACTTCTTCCTCGGAGCCCACTGGGACATCGCGCTGTTGATCGGCGCGCTCCTGATCGCGACGGGGCCGACGGTCATCACACCGATCCTGAAGGTCGTCCCCGTCCGCGACCGGGTCGCTGCGACCCTCGAGACGGAGGGTATCGTCAACGACGTGACGGCGGCGATCCTCGCGGTCGTGCTGTTCAAGGCGATGGCCGTCGGCGAGGAGACGCTGACCACCGAACTCTATCTCCAGTTGTTCGCGGAACGGCTCGGGACGGGGCTCCTCGTCGGGGTCGTCGTCGCTGCGGTCGTCTGGTCGGTGCTCCAGTACGTCGATCTCTCGCCGGATAACGCGCCGCAAAACGCTCGGTTGCTCACGCTCGCGGGGGCGATCGTCGCCTTCGGGACGGCCGATTACGTCTTTTCGGAGGCGGGCGTGGCGGCCGCAGCCACGGCCGGATTGATCCTCGGGAACGCCGGGCTCCCCTACGAGGAGGATATCGAGGCGTTCAAAGGCGATATTACGTTGATCGTCCTGTCTTTCGTCTTCATCACGCTCGCGGCACTGCTCGAGTTCGATCAACTGTTCATGCTCGGACTCGGTGGCGTGGCCGTCGTCGTGACCGTGATGTTCGTCTTGCGACCGCTTTTGGTCTTTCTGACGACCCGGGGAGACCGGTTTACGTTCCGAGAGACGCTGTTCATGAGCTTCGTCGGCCCGCGGGGCATCATCCCCGCGTCGGTCGCGACCCTGTTCGCGATCCGGCTGCAGACCGGGGTCGCGGAGGGTGGCGCCCCGCCGACGAATCCGGCCGGCGCGGATCTGCTCGTCGGAACGGTGTTCCTCGTCATCCTCGTCTCGGTCGTCCTCGAGGGCGGCCTGGCCCGGCAGATCGCGGAGAAACTCGACGTGATACCCATGCGTGTACTCATCATCGGCGGCGGCCGCGTCGGTCGCTCGCTGGCAGAACGGCTCGAAGCGCGCGGTGAAAACGTAGTACTGATCGAGGAGGACCTGACGGTCCTCAAGGAGTTGCGCAACGACGGCTTTACCGCCCGTCAGGGCGACGGCACCGACGTCGAGGTGTTGCGTGAGTCGGGCGCGGAGAACGCCAAGACCGTCGTCGCGGCCACCGGTGACGACGACGCGAACTTGCTCGTGGCACAGCTCGCGAAGTCGAACTTCGACGTCGAGAACGTGATCGCCCGGGCGAACCAGCCCTCGAACGCGTCGGCGTTCGAGGACCTCGGCGTCCAGACCATCTCGGCGGCCGAGTCGACCGCGTGGGCGATCGACAACCAGATCGAACGACCCGCGCTCTCGAACTGGATGTCCGAACTCGGTCGCTCCGGCGACGTTCAGGAGATCGAGATCACCGAGGAAGCCCTCGTCGGGAAGCAGATCGTCGATCTCGGCAGCGAACTCCCGAACGGCGTCCTCATCGCGCTCGTGAGTCGCAACGGGACGAGCGAAGTACCAACCCCCGATGTCGAACTCGAGCGCGGCGATCACATCACGCTCATCGGCCGCTCCGAGGCGGTTCGCGAGGCCATCGAGCAGTGTGGCAGGCCGGTCTAGGCGGTCGTCGGGGGCTCGCAGCGCTCACTCGTACTCGAGTTCGCGGTCCAGTTCGTCGTCGATGCGTCCATCGCTCGAGCCCCCGGTCTCGCCGGCGTCGGTCTCGAGCAACCGTTCGACTTTCTGCTCGAACTCCGCTTCGGAGGGTTCGCCCGCGGCGTACCGTCGCCGGAGGGTGGTCATCGGCAGCCGCCGACTCCGGTTCCGACGCTCGGTCCGTCGAATCGCGCCCGTCGGCCGACTCCGTTTCGCGAGCCTCGGTCCGCGTGTGGAAGTAGTACGCCGGTGCGAGGATGAACCACCCGATGACGACCGTCACGAGGCCGAGGAATTCGAAGAGGGCACCGAGGACGAAGTCGCTGGCGACGAGAAAGTGCGTACAGATGCCAAGCGAGAGCGCGAGGAGCAGTCCGAGCGTCGCCGTTCGATCGGTCCAATCCATAACCGACCGTTCAACGGTTAGCACAAAACACTTCGGCGGCTCGGCGAACCGTTACGCTCGGCGCTCGAGGCAAGGTCTGTCCGATCGGTCCCGACTGCCGGTGAGGACCGGCGCACGAGCCCGCTGGTGGCGACGAGGACGAACACCCGTGACGTCACGGGCGGCCGCCGAACGCCGCAGTCAGGTCGCGACGAGGCCGACGGCGACCACCGCGAGCGCGAGTCCGGCGACGTTCGTTGCGGAGAGTTGGGCATCGAAATAGAAGACGCCGACGACCGCCGGGACGACGAAGTACAGGGCGGCGATCGCCGATACGATCGCCATGTTCCCGCGCGCGAGACCGGCGTAAAAACAGATCGACGCGGCTGCGAGGAACGCCCCGGAGACGAGCGCGAAGGTGATGTCGACGCGGGTGCCGACGATGGGGCGGCGCAGGGAGAGCACGTAGCCGCCGACGATCACGAGACTGGCGACGTAGGAGAGAAAGACCGCGTTCACGGGCGAGAGCGAGCGCGTCGCGACGCCGCCGGTGACCGCCCAGCCGCCGTAGAGCAGCAATGCGCCGAGTGCGAACAGAATCGCCGTACTGACCATGGGGCCGGCTTTGCCGTCACTCGGATAAACGTTCCGTTCGCGCGGACCGTTCCGCCCGCGAGACGACCCGCCGACCGCCGTCGGGGGAGCCCGGGTCGTCGAGGGCCCGCTGCTCGCTCTCCCCGGGCAGAATGTCGCCCAGCGAACCGCCCAGCGCCATCGCGGTGAAGACGACCGAAACCTGACAGCAGTTGACCCACGGCTCGGCCCACGTGATTCGGCCCCACAGCGTCATCACCCCCGCGGCAGTCGCGAACGCGATCAGCAACACCCAGACGGGGCGACGCGGAACGACGCCGAAGTAGGGATTGTGAATCTGGACCTCCCGGAAATCGGCGACGTAGAGGATGCCGACGACCAGCCCGACCGTGAATACGAAGTGCAGCAGCAGCAAGCCGGGATGCGTCGCCAGGAACGAACCGATACTGAATACGCCGTCTTCGACCACCATCGGAAGGCCGATCACGACGCTGCCAACGAACGCCTCCGCCTTGTCCTTGCGGGTGAATCCGGTAATCACCTTCCCGACCGCCGCGTTGTGTGACAGCCGACTGACGAGATGCATCGTCCGGTGTACCTCCGACCGTTCGTCCGACGTATCGACCGTCTCCTCGAGCGCCTCGAGTTGGTCGTAAACGTCGTCAAGGGTCGTCTCCTCGCGAGGCCGCTTCGACCGGGACATGCACGAACCCAGCGACCGCGGCTACATAAAGCCGAGTCTCGACGCGGTCCCGTCGACACTCCGCCGTTCGCCGACTGGCAACGCACCGTTCCACCGGGCGAACCTGCCTGAAAAACCGGTACCGTTTTGCGGCCGTGCCTACCACTGTGTGACCATGAGACACGTACGAGGACCGCTGTGCTCGATCGATGTCGGGGACCGAACCGTCGAGACCGAGGACATCGACGACGTCCTCGAGTCGTACGTCGGCGGACGGGCGCTCGGAACGAAACTCGCCCACGAACGGGTCCCGTTCGACGCCGATCCGCTGGGAGCCGACAACCGGCTGTACTTCGCAACGGGGCCGATGCAGCACTCGACGATGAGTTTCACCGGCCGGATGTCGGCGACCGGCGTCTCGCCGCTGACCGATGGCCTGCTCTCCTCGAACGCCGGCGGGTTCCTTTCGCGGAACTTCACCGGAACCGGCTACAGCGCCGTCGAGATCACCGGCGCGAGCGACGACCTCGTTATCGTTCACGTTACCGACGAGGGCGTCGAGTTCGAGGCAGTCCCGGACCTCGCCGAGGCGACCGTCCCGGAAACCTGTGCGTACATCGAGGGCGAACGCGACCTCGGCGCGGAACACACTGTGATCATCGGCCCGGCCGGTGAGAACCGGGTTCGATTCGCCTCGATGATGACCTCCGAGGAGCGTGCCTTCGGTCGGGGCGGACTCGGTGCCGTCCTCGGCTCGAAGAACGTCAAGGCGATCACCTTCGACGGCGACTCGACCGCCGAGGTCGATATTCCGCCGGTCCAGATGGAGATCCACGGTGAGGCCGCCCAGGCCGACCACCCCATGAAGGCCCAGGGGACCACGTCGGTCGCGGAGTACGCCAACATGGTCGAGGCCCTGCCGAGTTACTACTTCGAGGACCTGTCGTTCGACGGCATCGACGGGATCAGCGGCGACCGCGTCGAGGAGAAGAAGTACAAGAAAGGCACCTGCTCGTCGTGTGCGTTCGCCTGCAAGCTGCCGACGCGGGACGAGGCGTCCGACCTCGAGACCGAGGGTCCCGAATACGAGACGTTGATGGCGTTCGGTTCGAACTCCGGCGTCGACGATATCGTCGACGTGATGAAATCGAACAAGCTGTGCGACGAGTACGGACTCGACACCATCTCGGCGGGCGACACCGTCGCGGCCTACCTCGCCAGCGAGGACGAGTTCGGCAACGTCGACCTCATTCACGATCTCGTCGAGCGGATCGCCTACCGCGAGGGCGTCGGCGACACGCTCGCCGAGGGTATCGACCGGGTTCACGACGAGCTCGGCGTCGAGAACTGGTCGGTCAAGGGCATGGAGTTCGCCGCCCACGACGGCCGTACGTTGAACGGCCAGGGACTCGCCTTCGCGACCTCGAACCGCGGTGCCGACCACATGTACGCCGAGTTCTACCCCTACGAGTACCCGCTGGTCGGCGAGGAAGACGCGTTCCAGAAGGAGGGACTCGAGGACAAGCCGCCAAAGCTCGTCGAACTCGAGAACCTGAACGCCGTCAAGGACAGCGCGATCTTCTGTAAGTTCTCCCGGGACTTCCTGACCGAAGAGCGCATCGAGACGCTGCTCGATGCCGACTACGACGATCTGCTCGCCCTCGGCGGCGAGGTCGTCGCGCTGGAACGACACTTCAATAACCAGCGCGGCTTCGACCGCGGCGACGACCGGCTGCCCTACGAACTGCCCGACTTCGAGCAGGGGCTCGAGGAGTACTACGCCGAGCGCGGCTGGAACGACGACGGCACCGTCCCCGACACGAAAGTCGGCGGGGACAGTGGGGCACCGGCCGACGACTGATCGCAACTCGGTCTCCCCGGTCGGCGCGAGCGGTTCGAGCCCGCTCACTCGATCGGAATTCGCGTTACCGTCCGTGCGGGCGTTCTGATCGGGACCGATTCGGTCCGCTCGGCGGCGTTGCGTTCGCCCTCGAGCGTCGCGAGTCGCCGCTCGACTCCGTTGTGGTGGCCCGCGCCGACGACCGCGACGACGTCGTGGCCCTCACGCCGGAGCGCGTGGAGCCGCCGTGCCATCGACCGATCCCGGCGGTCGATCAGTCCCGCCGCCACCTCGGGGAACAGCCGCCGGAGGTGGTCGATCGCCGGCCGGACGTCGTCACCGTGTGAAATCTCCGCGACGGGCTGCTCGAGCAGCGCCAGCAGGTCGGCGTACGCGTCCGGTCCCATCGACTGCGCACGGAGCATGCTTCGCGGGATCGTCAACGGGCCGATGCGACGGGCGAGTTCCCGCAGGGTCTCCGCGACCGGATCGTCGATCAGCGCGACGTCGAGGTCTCGCTCGGCGGCCGTCTCGATGGCCGCCTCCATGTCGGTGTACTCGGGATCGAGCCCGGCGAGCCGGACGACCGTCCGCTGGAACGCACGGACTGCACTGTAGGCGGCCGCGGCCGGCGGCGACAACTCGCGGCTCAGCTCGGCGAGGTCCGGCTCGGTCGCGGCCTCGAGGCGCTCGAAGCGCGACTCGTCGAGTTCGACGGCGACGAGGTTCGGCTCGACCGCGCGGATTCGTTCCCGGACCCGTCGGCAATGTGTCGGCGAGAAGTGGACGCTGGGGACGACGGTGACTGTGCCGTGGTCGGACATCCCCTGTGTATTCACCGGCCAGCGGCTTGAAGCCACGACCCCGCCTGCTACTCGTCGTCGGTTTCCTCGAGCGCCGGCTCGAGGCGGTCGTCACCGCGCGACGGCAGCGACGTGTCGTCGGCCCGCGAGGGGTGGATGTTGACGTTGTGCCCCCGATAGGGGTCGGTCTCGGGATCGTAGGAGAGTTCGCTGCGCTCGAAGATGTAGCTGAAAAACCCGACCAGCGGGATACAGAAGGTGATCGCCGCCCACTTCCACTGGGGCTCGAGGCCCACCCGACCGGCGTCCCAGTAGGCGAGTGCGGTGAGCCCGAGATGCCAGGCCAGCGGGATTCCGACGATGATCGCGAGCAACCCGATGCGCATACGAAACCTACGGACTCGAGGATACTAAACGACCCCCCAACCGACGGTGGCTCGAGGATGGGCGGCGGAGAGCCGACGGACATGCTGTTAGCTCGCGTACTCCCCCCATCGCCCGAACGCACACTCGAGGCCGAACATGACGAGCGCCATCGTGACCGCTTGAACGAGGAGGAGGTCCCGACTCAACAGGAAGCCGACTGCGAGGACCCCGATACCCGTCGCCAACCCCAAAACGGCCGCGTACCGTCCGCGGGAGAGCCCCCGCAACCACGCATCGGTGCGGTCATAGAGACGTTTCACGCCGCCCATATGTTCCCGAAACGACTCGAACGTAAATATCCTGTCGAAACGTTCGCACCCATCGAAACGGGCAGATCGGGTCAGATCACGCGCTGAATTCGTCTCGCGGCCGATCCTCAGTCCTGCGCCGTCCGTAACACGTCCCCTCGAGATCGCTCTCGATCCGCGGTTTTCGGCCGTTGGTCTCCGAACCGCGCTTCAGTTAACCTCGAACTCGATCGCCGCACCCTGTCCGAAGCCGACACAGAGCGTCGCCAGTCCGAGGCCGCCGCCGCGCTTCTGGAGTTCGTTGATCAGGGTCACCGGCAGGCGAGCGCCCGACGCGCCCAGCGGGTGACCGAGCGCGATCGCACCGCCGTTGACGTTGAAGATCTCGGGGTCGATGCCGAGTTCGTCGCGCGAGTAGATCGACTGGCTCGCGAAGGCCTCGTTGAGTTCAACGAGATCGTAGTCGTCGATGTCGCGGCCGTTGCGCTCGAGCAGCCCCTTCGTCGCCGGGACCGGGCCGATTCCCATGACGGTGGGATCGACGCCGGCGACGTTGTTCTGCCCGATCTCGGCCATGATCTCGAGGTCGTGTTCCTCGGCGAAGGCCTCGCTGGTGATCAGCAGGGCAGCGGCTCCGTCGGAGATCTGGGACGCGTTGCCGGGCGTGACGGTGCCGTCCTCCTTGAAGACGGTCGGAAGCTCGGCGAGTTTCTCCGGGGTGGTGCCCGGTCGGATGCCCTCGTCTTCCTCGACGGTGCCGTCCTCGGTTTCGATCGGGACGATCTCGTCGTCGAAGCGGCCTTCTTCGGTCGCCTCGGTGGCTCGCTGCTGGCTACGGGCGGCGTACTCGTCCTGTTCCTCGCGGCTGACGCCGTACTCCGCGGCGACTTTCTCGGCGGTCATCCCCATCTGGAGGTCCCCGAGGTCGTACAGTTCGGAGATCTTCGGGTGAATGTGGCCGTAGCTCTCGCCCATCGCGACGCGGCTCATGCTCTCGACGCCGCCGGCGATGATGGCGTCTCGGTTGCCGGCCGCGATGGCGTCGGAGGCGGAGATGACCGACTGCATCGAGGAGGCACACCAGCGGTTGATCGTCGTCGCCGGCACCGACTCCCCGAGTTCCGAGAGGAGAGCGATGACGCGGGCGAGGTTGTTGTCCTGCTCCTCGCGCTGCTGGGCGCAGCCCCACATCAGATCGTCGACCTCCTCCCCGGAGAGACCGGTTTCGGCCAGAATCTCGTCGATCAGCGGGACCGAGAGATCCTCGCTACGAACGTCGGCGTACACGCCGTCTTCTTTCCCCTGTGGCGTCCGGACTGCCTTGACTACGACTGGCGTCTGTGACATATACTACCGAATGCCCCTCACGAACTTAAATCCGGTCGAACTCTCGAGGGCGGGAAAAGGGTTTACGCGACGCGAACGCCGCCGAGCGGCGCTCTCTGGACGAGTGGTGATGGCGCTCCTCGGGTTCGGTGGGTGAAAGTGGCGTTTTACCTAGCGGTGCACCCTTATTACGAGGGTTGGATTGAAGGAATATGGATCGCAGAACGACTCTGATCGCGGTCGCCCTCGCAGCGCTGGTGGTGGGGTCGGTCATCGGTGCCGGCCTCACGGGCCTGTTCGACGAGCGGCGGACTGACGGGACCGACACCGAGCGAGCGGACGGGTCACTCGCCGGTCGGAGCGAACCCGAACTAACAACCTTCGCGTCCGAGGATGCGTTCGCCGAGTACTTTGCCGATCGATCGGAGACCGCTGCTCTGACTCGACCGTCCGCAACGGTTCGGGCGGCCGGTGACGACGCGGCGGTCGACGCGGAAGCGGACGCCGACGACGTGGCCGAGAGCGGCAGGAGTACCGACGCCGGCGGGATGGCCGACGGCGGCGGAATGTCCGACGGTGGCGCGGGCGAAACGACATCCGCCTCGAACGGCGAGCCCCGCTACTCCGAGACGAACGTTCAGGAAGCGGCCCTCGACGAACCCGACGTACTGAAAACCGACGGCGAATCGGTCTACTACGCCGACCATCGCTACACGTCCCGATGGGGTGAGACGTCGATCGTCGACGTGAGCGACCCCGAAGCCCCCGAAACGATCGGCTCGATTCCCCTCTCCGGCGACCTGCTGCTCGCGGGAGAGACCCTCATCGTCCTCGGCGACGAGGAAGCCGCCGGCTACGACGTGAGCGATCCCGAGGCCCCCGACGAGCAGTGGCGCACGGACCTCGAGGCGCGACTCGAGACGGCCCGCCTGTATGACGGTGACCTTTACCTCGTCCTCGTCGACCGGCCGGGGGACGATCCGTGTCCGATCGAACCGTACGGCGATCGGACGATCGCGTGTACCGATGTCGTTCGACCGACCGCGGATGCTGACGCCGATGCGGTCTACACGGCTGCCCGCGTCGATCCCGAGACGGGCCGCCTGGAAAGCGAGACAAGCGTCGTCGGCTCGCGTTCGCTGTCGGCGACCTACGTCTCGGAGAACGGAATCTACCTCTCCTATACCCGTTCGACCGACGAGTACGACCTGCGGCGGTCGTACCTCGGCAGCGAGAACGGCTCCGCGCTGCTCGACGCCGAGGCCCGCGAGCGCGTCGCGGCGCTGGACGACATCGACGTGTCCAAACGCGCCAAGGCCGTCGAACTACAGGAGATCCTCGACGACTGGCGCGACCGAATGGACGAGGACGCGCGCCGGAGTTCCGATCGCGCGTTCGAGACGGGACTTCGCGACTACGCCGCGGCACACCAGCGCGAACTGACGACAACGGGGATCGTCAGGGTCGATATCGACGGCGACCTGTCCGTCGACGCCAGCGGTGCGGTTCCCGGGACGCCGCTTAATCAGTTCTCGATGGACGAACACGACGACCACCTCCGGATCGCGACGACGATTCCCCGAACCCACGGCGTCGACTCGGTGAACGATGTCTACGTCCTCGACTCGGACCTCGAGACGGTCGGCTCCGTGACCGGGCTCGGCGTCGACGAGCGCATCTACTCGGTCCGCTTCGAGGGCGACGAGGGCTACGTCGTCACCTACCGCGAGATCGATCCGTTCTACACGCTCGATCTCTCCGACCCGACCGATCCCGCCGTCGACGGCAAACTCAAACTCCCGGGCTTCTCGGAGTACCTCCACCCGCTCGAGGACGACCTCGTGCTCGGCATCGGTCAGGAGGACCGTCGTCCCAAGGCGACGCTATTCGACGTAAGCGATCCGACCGATCCCGTCGAACTCGACTCGGAAATCCTCTCCAGCGAGTACGGCAGCGATGTCAGTCGAACGCACACCGCCTTCCTACAGGACGAGGCCCACGGCGTCTTCTTCATGCCGGCCAGCCAGGGCAGTTACGTGTTCGACTACGAGGGCGGCGATCTCGAGGAGGTCGCCCGCGTCGACGTGGGTGGGCCCGGAACCCGCGCGATGTACGTCGGTGATCGTCTCTACGTCTTCGGGGAGGACCACGCGGTCGTCCTCGACGAGACGACCTGGACGGAAGAGACTCGCATCGATCTGTAACGCTGCAGGCCGCTTTCGCGCGGACTCGCCCGGTAGCCGCCCCTGCCCTCTCTCGTAGGGGAGGGGAATGCTTTTGCCCGCCGTTTCGTAATGCCACGCCATGGACGGCAACGAGACGGTCGACCGGCCCGATACCGACGCTCCGGAGCGGTCCGACGAGCCGACCGGCACGACCGACGACTCGAGCGACGGCGACGCGTCGATGCCGGGCGTTCCGGACCCCGATCCGCAGGAGAGCGACGTTCCCGACGACGTCCGGAAGTACGCCCGCTTCAAGAAGATAGACGGCGCGCAGTACGACCGCGTCAACGAGTTCCTTCGGGATCGGACCTACATCACCGCTCGCGAGTGGGCCATCGCCCGCCTCTGTTCGGACTTCCGGACCGAGACTGGCGTCGAGATGACCAAGATCGGCGAGAACCTGCCCGATCTGGTCCCGTTTATGACCGACACCTACTCGCCGCAGGCGGTCAACCAGGCCCGCTCGTCGTTCGAGGACAAGGTCCGCACCGCCGGCGCGACGTTCCTCTACGGCGCGATGTGTGACTTCTTCACCGCCGAGGAACTCGACGACGTGATGTACGAGGCCACCGAAGTCGCCAAGTTCCTGCTCGAGGTCGAGGGCGTCGACCTCGCCGTCGAGGACGAACTCGAGGCCGAGGAACGCATCTCGAGTGTCATGCGTGAGGTTCGCGAGGCCAGCGAGGAGTTACGCGCGGAGGACATCGCCGAGAGCGCGGACGAGAGTCGCGACTGAATCGATTCGTACGCTGTTACGCAAGCGTCGGCCGATCGGGCGTGGACGACGTGCTATAGCTTCTAGAGCACCACGCCCGCCGCCGAGCGAGCGGGGTCGCTCGAGCCGCGATCCTCGAGTAGCGTACGCGAGACCGCGCCGGCCGACAGTACTCTCATGTGGCTGCGGTGAGTCGGTCGACACATGAGCGGGTCACGCAGCGCACGATCGGAGGCGACCGAGGACGGACGGCTGTCGCCCGATCTGATCGGGCTTGCCGCCGGTGCATTCGACGTCCCGGTGTTCGCGTATCTCGGACAGCAGTTGTTCGGCGACGTGGCGTTCGGCGCGTTCGTCGGTCTCGTTATCGGACTCGGGCTGTTCCTCTCGTTTCCCGCGTTCCTGGCGGACGACGAACGAAGCGACCCGACGGCCGCGCCGGCGGCCGTCGACGATCGGCTGCGGCAGTTCCACCGGACGGCCGCCGGCCTCGCGCTCCCGCCGGCTGGCATCCTGCTGCTCGCGTGGCGGTTCGTCTCCGAGAACCTCGTCCTCGGCGTGCTCGCGACGGCCATCATCGCGACGGTAATCTACCTTCCGCTCGCAGTGGTACTGCCGCAACGGCTCTCCTGAGGCCGTACTCGAGTCGGTCGGCGTTACGGCCTCGCTCGTTCGACGCCACGAACGTAGTGGCCGCTCACGGGTTGTTCGTGGCGACATGCGAGGGTTGGGATTTGAACCACGCGAAGACGGTCGCCCTCCTTCGCTCGGGCGCTGCGACTTCTCTCGTTCAAACCCCGCGTTACGCACTCGTCACTCACGAAGTGTTCGTGACGAGTGCGAGGGTTGGGATTTGAACCCAAGGACCCCTACGGGAGCGGGTCTTAAGCCCACCGCCGTTGGCCTGCTTGGCTACCCTCGCACAGAAGTGCACGCGAAGATTGTCGCGGGGCGGGGATGTGCGTTTCGGTGTGCGCTCGCCGCTTCCGGCCACGAGTCCCTACCAGTCGACGCTCAGCGTGCCGTCACCGTGTGGATCGGGCGCGATCTCCTCGTCGGTCCGGCGGTCGACGACGTGGATGCAGCCGTCGTCTTTCTTCGCCGGACAGATTTCCGCGGCGCGGATGTTGTGCTCGAGGTCGTCCTCGTCGAAGAAGTACTCGTTCGGCTGGGCCATGCCCGAGGCGATGGACATCTCCCAGTTGGCGCTGACCTCGGCGCACTTGCCCGCGCCGAAGCACTTGTTGGCCTCGAAGACGATCTTGTAGGGTTTTTCGTCGACCGGCGGCGCATCGGCCGAGCCGATGTCACTGGCGCGCTGAATGCCGTCGTTGCTCATTGTATATTCCTTCGGCCGCGTCGTCTTTCACGTTACGGTTGGGGCGACGCGGAGAGACCGAGAGCGGTCTTACGCCGAGACTTCTCCCTTCGGTTCCGGCAGGTCGTAGCTGACGCCGGTCAGTGCTTCCGAGACCGCCCACAGTCGGCGGGCCGTCTCCTCGTCGTAGGAACGATCCGAGGAAGCCTGCCGTTCGGGCGCGCCGCGCATGTACAGCAGGCCGCCGGGGCCGTAGTACGCGCCCCCCTCGGCCCCTGGCGCGGTCGCGGCGTACAGCGTCGGGAGCGCGCCCATCTCGGCCGATTGTGCGACCACCGTGTTCATCAATTTCATCGCCGCCATTCGGAGTCGACTCCCGCTCTGCTCTGGACCGCGGAACTGCAACTGCGTGTTCGCGTAGCCCGGATGTACGGCCATGCTCTCGGCGTTCATTCCTGCGGTGAGGAACCGCCGCTCGAGTTCGTACGCGAACAGGACGTTCGCCAGTTTCGACTGGGCGTAGGCGTCCCACTTGTCGTAGGCCTCCTCGCCCTGGAGGTCGTCGAAATCGATCTCGCCGCGCTCGTGGATGCCGCTCGAGACGGTGACGACCCGCGCCGGGTCGCCCTCGTCGGTCGCCAGGGTCTCGAGGAGGAGTCCAGTGAGCGCGACGTGTCCGAGGTGGTTGATGCCGAACTGGGCCTCGAACCCGTCGTCCGTCTCCGATCGCGGAATCGCCATGACTCCTGCGTTGTTGATCAGGACATCGATCGGCTCGTCCGCGAGTCGGTCCGCGAACGACCGGACCGACTCGAGGTTCGCGAGGTCACACTCCTCGACGCGGAGGTCGGCATCGGGAACGTCCTCGCGAACGTCCCGAGCCGCGTCCTCGCCGCGCTCGGTGCTTCGAGTGGCCATGAGTACCGTCGCCCCGTTGCGCGCGATCTCACGGGTCGTCTCGAGGCCGAGACCGCTGTTCGCGCCCGTGACGACGACCGTGCGGCCGCGCTGGTCGGGAACGTCGTCGGCTGTCCAACTCATACCACACCTAGTGTTGCCGTCCCTAAATGGATACCAGTCGAGTCACTCGGTGTCGACGGCGACGGACTCGAGGACGACGGGGTCCGTCGGCCGATCGTTGCCGTCGGTGTCGACGCTGCCGATCTCGCGGACGACGTCCATCCCGTCGGTGACGGTGCCGAAGACCGAGTGGCGGCCGTCGAGGTGCGGTTGCGGAGCGAGTGTAATGAAGAACTGCGAGCCGTTGGTGTCGGGGCCGGCGTTGGCCATACTCAGTACGCCCGCCTCATCGTGACGGAGGTCGGGGTGAAACTCGTCGTCGAACTCGTAGCCGGGGCCGCCGCGGCCGGTCCCGGTCGGATCGCCGGTCTGGATCATGAAGTCCTCGATGACGCGGTGGAAGGGCACGTCGTCGTACAGCGGTTCGCCCTCGACTGTTTCGTCCGTTTCGGGGTCGATCCACGCGCGCTCGCCCGTTGCGAGCCTGACGAAGTTCTCGACGGTTCGAGGCGCGCGGTCGCCGTAGAATTCGACCTCGATGTCGCCCTCGCTCGTGTGCAGCGTCGCCGTACGGTCTCCCTCTACCGCTGCGCTCGTCACGGATTCGTCCGCGTCGGGGGTCGTCTCATCTCCGCCGTCGCTCGTACAGCCCGCGAGCACGAGTCCGAGACTCGAGCCAACGGCGGCCAGTAGCGGTCGGCGATAGCGAGTGATACTGTCCGTGGGCGCGGGGTTGACCTAACGGTATCGGATTCGGGTCGCAAGCGGCGGCCGGTCGCGCTCGAACCTGCGTTGTTCGGACATTGAATTCTACCGTCGCTTATTATGTAGGGTTCGACTGTATCGTGTTTTGCGTTCCAGTTCCAGGATATTTGTTGATTAAAATAAAAACACCTGGACGATTCGATTACCAACTGAAAGTTTCACTGATTCCTACTCCACCTAGACAGTATTGACAGTCAACCAAGTTCCCGCATATATCCTCAGGCGGGACACAGAGATCTACAGACCCACCTACCGTAATCTCGTTCTGACCGTCCCACTTGAGATCGATACATGGTTCGATCCCAACAGGGAATTGACTCGGTGAGATATCTGTACAAAATCCTTTACTTTGGCCATAACTAATACCGACGCTCCAAAGTGTGATCTCTGATGCACCAATCTTCACCGAGAGGTCCGCTTCGGCCGATAATGCTGTTGCATTAACTTGAATTCCCATATTAATCGCCCAATCGGTCCCTCCCAGTTCGGGCGCAGAGTTGGGGATTTCACCCGATGCGAGCGTTCTGTACAGATCTGGAGATGCCGTCGTTTCAACTGGCACTTGCGAAACTTCGGATTCGGACTCGGTTTCATGTTCAATGATTGGTTGTCCGCTGGGTGGGTCTGCATTTTTGTGTTTTCCCACATATATTTGAATATCGGTTACCTGTTTGGAGGATTGGGTATTGAGGCCGTTATTTTGGTCCTCTTGTTTGTAGGTAGTGACACTCCACTGATCTATCTCTGCATTCTCAAGCGTAACATCCCCGTTTTCGTTGGTCCAGTAATCCCTCTCTAGGATGTATTCAGATTCCCTATATGCCTGTTCCCGTTTGGAATTGTTATTGGAATCATCGTCGGCCGCTGCAATGCCAGGGTATCCAACCAGTATAGTTCCGAATCCACCGGCAGTCAAGAGTGCTTTTCGTCTTGGTATATCTTCTATGTCTTTTTCAGACATACAATAATATATTGAATATAATTATATTTATAACTATCGTTATTCTATGACTTATACGCTTAATTGTGTTTCTGACATAAGAAGAAAGAATTATTAGACCATTGCGGCTAGAGTAGCATGATGGTCAGGAGAGCACAGGCAAACAGTGGGGTACTGTTTCTCCCTGTTCTCATTGCCAATCTGTTTCCACTGGCCGGAATCGCGTTCCTCGATTGGCACCCCGAGGAGGTGTTATTCGTATACTGGCTCGAGATCGGCAGTTTCGTCGTGCTCTACAGCGGACTGCTGTTGTTCGCAAAACGGGAATCGCGACCAGCCGATCGAAATATCGACCCGCTTTCGTTCTCTCTCCCGTTCGTGAACGCTCGAGAAGCCCCGATACAGCCCTTCGATCGAATCCCACCGGTGTATCCTCGAAACGTTCGGTACGCAATCGGCCTGCTCGTCTGGGGACTCGTGTTTTGGTGGTGCCTCGCAGTGTTAATGGTACTCATGCCCGCTCGCGCAACCCTCGAACTCTCGGCAAGTGGCGAGGGTGTCCCGATCGGCGATGTCGTTTCGATCATCGGGAACGCGTTCTCCCCGGTGATTCTGTTGAATGCGTGTTTGCTGTTCGTCTCGCAGTTGGTGACGATTCGACGCGAGTTCTTCGGTCACCGACGGCACGAACGACTGTCCGCAGCGACGATCGCGGAACTCCCGATCCGCGTGATCGTCTTTTGGTTTCTGTTGACGATATTTGCACAGCTCGTCTTCCCGCTGTTGCTCTGGCCGATCGCGCTCGTATTCGAGACGGCGACCGTGACCGAACTCGGGATCTCGTCGCTCGTGATCGCCGGCAAACTCACAATCGAGTGGGCGACCCGCCAGTCGCAGTGGTCCGGGGAGTCAAGTGGTATCGCCCGGTGGTTCACCCCCGAGAATCCACACTCGAGCGAGTAGCTGCCGAGTATCTCAGAGCAGGACTACGGTACCAACGGCTCTCGAACGCTGCCGTCGACGGCTCTCTTGAGTACGGGGGGACTCGCAAAAAACCGGCTTCGGACTCGGCTGCGATCTGTCTTCCTTACTCGTAGTCGACGGAGACCGACTCGAGGACGACTTCTTCTTTCGGCTGGTCGTTGGCGTCGGTGTTGACGGAGCCGATCTCGTGGACGACGTCCATCCCGTCGGTGACTTTGCCGAAGACCGAGTGGCGGCCGTCGAGGTGTGGCTGGGCGTCGAGCGTGATGAAGAACTGCGAGCCGTTGGTGTCGGGGCCGGAGTTGGCCATACTCAGGATGCCCTCGTCGTCGTGGCGCAGGTCGTCGTGGAACTCATCATCGAACTCGTAGCCGGGGCCGCCGCGACCGGTCTCGGTCGGGTCGCCGCCCTGGATCATGAAGTCCTCGATGACGCGGTGGAAGGCCACGTCATCGTACAGCGGCTCATCCTCGACTTCCTCGCCCGTTTCGGGGTCGGTCCAGCTCTTCCCGCCGGTCGCGAGTCCGACGAAGTTGTCGACGGTCCGCGGTGCGCGCTCGTCGTAGAGTTCCACATCGATGTCGCCTTTGTTGGTGTGCAGCGTAGCAGTAACGTCTCCCATAGGAGCCGGAACGGCGGGACAAGTGAAAACGCTAGTGGTCTCGGCTGGCCGATTCGAGTACTGACGACCGATACGCAGTAGCCCTGTCGTTCCCCGAGTGGCGCTGTGAGACGGCTGTGCGGGGACAGCTGGTGGCCGCCTTCCCGTACCGATCCATCGACCTTCCCGACTCGGCAACGGGCGGCCGCAGGTACATATCGCCGGGCGTGGAACGACGGGATATGACCGGAGGCACGCACACGGCCAAGCAGATACCGCTCGCCCGGCTGCCGTCGGGCGTTGAACTGACGACGACGGTCCACACCTACCGCGGCGACGAGCCGGGGCCGACGCTGTACGTGCAGGCCGCCCAGCACGGCCGCGAGATCAACGGAACGGAGGTGTTGCGGCGGTTCCACGAGCGGCTGCCCCTCGAGTCGCTGTCCGGAACCGTGATCGCCGTTCCCGTCGCGAACCCGCTGACGTTCGATCGCGTCTCGTACACGACGCCGGAGCAATTCGACAGCGTCAATCCCAACATGAACCGAATCTGGCCGGGCAACAGCGACGGGAGCATCACCCAGCGCATGGCCGCCCGCCTCTGGGAGTACGTCACGGCGGCCGACGCGCTCGTCGACCTCCACACCGGGAGCCCCGATATGCTTCCCCACGTCGTCTACCGCGAGGGTGACGAGCGCTCCCGCCGACTCGCCGAAGCGTTCGGAGCCGACCTCCTGTTGTCCGAACGGGCAGCCGAGGACGCCTCCGACGAGTGGCACCGCCGCGGGTTCGCGGGCAAACTTCGCGTCGTCGCCGCCGAGGAAAACCTCCCGTCGATCACGCCCGAACTCGCCCACAACAAACAACTCCTCGAGGACGTCATCGAGGCGGGCGTCGACGGCCTCTGCGATGTCTGTCGGTATCTCGGTCTGCTGCCCGGCACCGTTCCCGAGCGCGAGCAGGTCGTCGCCCGAAACCACTGCGGCCAGGTCACCGCGGACGACTCCGGGCTCTTCCGCCCGAACCCGTCGCTCGAGGTAGGTGAGTCGATCGCCGACGGAACGCTTCTGGGGACGGTCTATCATCCGACGCGCTACGACCCGCTCCACGAGGCGCGTGCCGACCGGGAGGGCATACTCTACGCGCTCACTCGCGAGGCGACCGTGACCGCCGGCGACCAACTCGCGAGCGTGGCGCTGGTCCACGGGGAGTGAGACGACGGCGGTGTGGCGGCGCAGTTCAGGCCGAGAAACCGCCGTCGACGACCAGTCCGTGGCCGTTGACGAACGAGGACTCGTCGCTGGCCAGGAACAGGATCGCGTCCGCGATCTCTTCGGGTTCGGCGAGGCGCTTGAGCGGGTACTGCTCGATCAGTTGCTCGCGAGCCCGGTCGGGGTTCTCCTGCTCATCGAGGTACCGGTCGAGCAGGGAGGTCTCGGTGAAGCCGGGACAGACCGTGTTCGCGCGGACGCCGTACGGACCGGCCTCCGCGGCGACCGCCTTCGTCATGTTCAGGACCGCACCCTTGCTCATCGAGTAGGCAGCCTGCTTGGGGAGCCCGAGGATGCTCGCCAGCGACCCGACGTTGACGATGGCACCGTGGCCCTGCGATTTCAGATGGGGGAGCGCGGCGTGACAACCGTTCCAGACGCCGTTGACGTTGACGTTCATAACGAAGTCGCGCATATCGTCGTCGACGTCCTCGAGGCTCCCGGCCGGATGGCCGGTCCCGGCGTTGTTGATCAGCACGTCGAGGCCGTCGTCGTCGGCGACCGCGTCGATGACCGCGTGGAACTGGTCGCTGTCGGTGACGTCGAGTTCGTGGAACGCGGCCTCCCCACCGGCGTCCTCGATCGCCCGTACGACCGCGTCTCCGCCCTCGATATCGACATCAGTGACGATGACGCGTGCGCCCTCCTCGGCGCAGCGCTCGGCCGTCGCCTGTCCGATACCCGACGCCGCACCCGTGATAACTACTGTCTTGTTTTCAAGTCGCATAGATCCCGTATCGAGCGGGCGGCACATAAATTCGTTCATCATTTTCGATCTATCCCCGACGTTGTTTTCGAAATATTCACTGTAGCCGAACAGTGGAAGTCTACCATCGCACGGGGCCTGCGACCGAGCGGTGCGTCGCCGGAACGATGACCCCGCCTCCCATTCTCCAATATTTTCCATTCCCGAATGTAATAATTGATCTGTCATGAATGGGCCGACCGTGAAACACGGAGCCCGGGTGATCAATGGCGACAGTCCGTTGCTTCAGTGGCCGAGACGCCGCTTCGACGCCGGTCTCGAGTGGTTCCAGTTCGGAGTACCGTACGCGTGATACGGAGACTCCGAAATGGTCTCTCCGAGAGCCGGAGCGGAGTTACCGATCGCTCGCCGAGTTCGCGATCTCTACGGTCGTTTCATTATTCATAGATAGCTGGAATAGTGGTACTATTTCATACTTGATAAACAATGGTCCGTCTCAGTCGAACGGGTTCGAGTATTCGAGGGGAATTTGTCCGGCGTCACGACCGAGACCGATATTACAGCCATATCTCTGTAATTCAGTGGTCGATGACGCACTGAGTTCCCGGTCGAGCGGGACCGACGGGCCCCCGCGATGTCTCGAGTGACACGCGATGTGTTCACTGTCATCGAACGGCTACGAGAACAGCAGATTCACCTCGATCGTATTCGCCGTCGACAGCAACTGAGTGCGGAGGTCGCGTTCTTCCCACTCGTTCGCGAGTCGGCGGTCCGGTCCGGTGACGGTAACCGCGCCGTAGACGGTGCCGTCGGTGTCGCGTATCGGAGCGGCGATCGCACTGATCCCCTGGAGGTACTCCTCGCGACTGTACGCGACGCCCGCCTCGCGAACCGCGGCGAGTTCATCGACGAGGGCGTCGCGATCGCCGATCGTGTCCTCGGTAAAAACCGGGAGTCCCCACTCGTCGATGATCCCGTCGATTCGCTCCTCGGGGAAGTGGGCGAGCATGGCCTTTCCGCCGGCCGAACTGTGCAGATAGGTGTGCGTCCCGACATCGATGTCGCTGGTGAACGACCGGGTGCCCTCGCTGACGTTGACGACCGTTCCCAGTCCGTTCTGGTGTGTCGAACAGAGCACTCGTTCCCCAACCCGCTCCGATAGCTCGGCGATCGGGGTCTCCGACGCCGCGTACAGCGACTCGGCGTGTTTGACGTGCTCGCCGAAGGAGAGGAATCGGAGGCTCAGCCGATATTCGTCGTCCTCCTGGACCACGTACCCCTTTGACCGCAGCGTCGTCAGATGGGCGTGAACCGTGCTCTTCGCGAGCCCCGTCCGCTCGGCGAGTACCGTGACGCCGGCCCCATCCGCCTGCCACAGTGCCTCGAGCACGACGGGCGCACTACAGGAGTCACTCCACGTCACTACACACCTGACCGCATGACGGCGTTACGGTCAGTCCGGAACGCGTTTCAGTGGCGACCATTTCGGGCGGGGCTCCGACAGGGCCGCGAGTCCGGGTTCGCGCCGGAGCCACAACCGAGTGTGGCCTTGTTCACTCGAGAGCGGCGGTCGCCGTCCCCGTCAGCAGCGTCTCGCCGTCGGTCGTCCGGGCCTCGAGTGCCGTCTCGACCGTTCCCGCGTCGGGGTCGATCTCGGCGACTTCGCCGCTCGCGACGATTGTCTCGTCGGGAAAGACCCGGGACTGGAACCGCACGCCGAAGCTCGTTACGTCCCGCAGCTCGAACCAGTTGGCGACGACCCGCGAGGTGACGCCGGCGGTGAACATCCCCTGGCCGAAAACGCTCTCGTTGCCCGCCGCCGTCGCGTAGGGCTCGTCGTAGTGGATCGGGTTGAAGTCGCCGCTGGCCCCGGCGTACTTGACGAACTGCTGGCGCTCGAGGTTCGGGACGACGACGGTTGGGCCGGCGGCACCGGGCTCGAGGCCGTCGACGGTGCGGACGCGATCGAACTCGTCGACCGTTGCCGTGGGTGCTGCCGGCTCCGGATTCGCGGTGCCGCCGTCGGGCTCGGTCGACGCGTTGCTCGAGGACCCGTCGCCGCTCTCGTCGCCGTTGTCGACCGCTCCCTCCGTTTCGATCGCCGTCGAGCGGTCGGTCAGGACGAGGTCGCCGTCCGGCGTCCGGTACTCGGTCTCGAGGACGGCGAAGGTCATCGTCCCCGCACGACCGCCCTCGCGCTGAAAGACGTCCACGAGGGTGGTCGTCCCCTCGAGCACGTCGCCGACGTAGATGGGACGTTCGTACTCGTAGGCCTGCTCGCCGTGGAGGACGTACTCCGGCTTGAAGCCCAGATCGAACCCCTTCCCGTCGACGTCGGCGGGCGTGTAGCGGGGGAATCGGCCGACCTGCGTGTAGGTCAACGGCGCGGGGACGCGATCGTAGTCCCGGTCCGCGGCGACCGACCCGTCGCGGAAGACGGGGTCTGCGGCCGTGATCGCCCGCGCGAACTCCTCGACTTTGCCGGGTTCGATACGAAACGCTTCGACGGTGACGCGGGCGTCGCCGACCATTGCCTCGAGTTCTGCGAGCGGCCTATTCGGCATGGACGCCCTCCGTGGCTCGCGCGAGAGTCGTCGACCGGTCGGTCGGCGCGTCGCATCGCACCTCGGCGCGGTGTCCGCGTTTCATTGCCGCCATGGTTTGTGGACGACTGACATAACAGTACCCTTCTCGGACGGGACTGCGTAATCCTCGGACGGCGACGCGAGCCCCGCTTTTCCGTCGGGGTTCGAAACGGCTCGCTCGAGTCCGGACCGTTACTCGTCGAGGCCGTCGATCCGCAGGTCCTCGTCGAACTCCAGGGTGTTCTCGATTTCGGCCTCGTCGATGTCCTCGAACGCCCAGCGAGCGATCGAACGGCGGTGGACCTCGTCGGCCCCGTCGACGATGCGGAACGCACGGACGTTCTCGTAGAAGTGGGCGATCGGCAGGTCCTTGCCGATCCCGTTGCCCCCACAACACTGGAGTGCGAGGTCGATGGTCTCGTTGGTGACGTTGGCGGTGAACATCTTCGACATCGCGACCTCGATGCGGGCGTCGCTGCGGTCGAGTTCGCGCGCGGCGTGGCGAACCATACAGCGAGCGGCGTGCAAACGCGTCTCGGCGTCGGCGATCCGATGGCGCAGCGCCTGTTTGTCCTCGAGTTTCGTGCCGAAGGCCTCGCGTTCCTGCAGGTAGGCCTTGGCGATGTCGAGCGAGCGCTCGGCCATGCCGGAGTAGCGCATGCAGTGGGTCAGTCGGCCGCCGCCGAGTCGCATCTGCGCGATCCGGAACCCGGCCCCCTCCTCGCCGATCGTGTTTTCGACGGGGACGCGGACGTTGTCGAACTTCACTTCGGCGTGGCCGCCCTCGCGCTCGGTGATGCCGTGGCCGCCGAGGTGGGGAACGTTCCGCTGGACGTCGACGCCGTCGGCGTCACGCGGAACGAGGATGATCGAGGTTCCCTCGTAGGGGTGGGCGTCGAGGTCGGTCCGGGCCATCACCAGATAGAAATCGGCGTCCAGTCCGTCGGAGGTCCACCACTTGTGGGCGTTGACGACCCACTCGTCGCCGTCCTTGACCGCGGTACTCTGGAGCATCTTGGGGTCCGAGCCGGCACCGACCTTGGGCTCGGTCATCGCGAACGCCGAGGAGAGTTCGCCCTGTACGAGCGGTCGGAGATACTCCGCTTTCTGTTCCTCGGTCCCGACCATCTCCAAGGTGTGCATGTTCCCCTCCTGGGGCGCGTTCGCGCGGATCGCGAGCGCGCCGATCAGCGAGCGACCGACCTGTTCGAACGACGGCAGCATGTCGCTGAAGTCCAGCCCCTGTCCGCCGTACTCCTCGGACACCTGCGGCGCGAACAGGTCGCGTTCCTTGGCCAGTTCCCACAGGTCCTCGATCTCGCCCGTCGTGATCTCCTCGCCCGTGGCGAGCGCCTCTCGCTCGCGCGGGATGACGACCTCGTCCATGAAGTCCGCTACGCGGCCCGCAACCTCCTTTGCCGTCTCGGAGTCGTGGTACTCCATATCACTCATGACAGGATACAGCATTGTAAAGCTATAGGTAAGAGATCGCATAAATTGGCAACCGGTTGTCGGGCACCGGTCGGTGCTTCGCTCTCGAGACGCCCCTGGTCGGCGGTGTCGCCAGCTGGGTTCGGCTCCCGTCGGCCGACCGCGCCCGGCTCAGACTCGCTCTATGATCGTCGCGATACCCTGGCCGAAGCCGATGCACATCGTCGAGAGCGCGGTGTCCTGGTCGGTCCGCTCGAGTTCGTGGGCCAGCTTGGTCAGCAACATCGCGCCGGTCGCGCCCAGCGGGTGGCCGTGGGCGATCGCGCCGCCGTTAACGTTGACGTCCTCCCAGGGCGCGCCGGTCTCCTCGAGCCAGGCGGCGACGACCGACGCGAACGCTTCGTTGACTTCGAAGCGGTCGATATCGCAGACCGACATGTCGGCTTTCTCGAGGACGTTCTCCGTCGCCGGGATGGGGCCGCGAAGCATCGTGACGGGGTCGACACCGACGACCTCGGTCTGGACGATGCGGGCCATCGGCTCCCAGCCGTGTTCTTCGGCGGCCGCTTCGCTCGTGATCAACAGCGCACAGGAGCCGTCGACGATCCCCGAGGAGTTGCCGGGGTGGTGAACGCCCTCCCCCTCCTCGCGGAACGACAGCGGGAGGTCGGCGAGCGTTTCCTCGTCCGTGCCCGGCCGCGGGTGTTCGTCCCGTTCGACGACGATCTCTTCGCCCTCGAGTTCGGTCTCGACTGGCACGACCTGATCGTCGTACCGTCCCTCGTCCCAGGCCGCCTTCCAGCGCCGCTGGGAGTCGACGGCGATCCCGTCGAGGTCCGATCGCGTGAAATCGTAGTGCTCCGCGATTCGCTCGGCCCCTTCGCCCTGCGTGGTCAGCTCGTCGAAGTGGTCGAAGTAGGTGTCGGTCAGGCCGTCGCCGTCCGAGCCCATCGGGACGCGGGTCATGTGTTCGACCCCGCCGGCGATGAGGACGTCGTGCTGGCCGGCCATGACGTTCGCCGCCGCGAAGTTGGCCGCCTGCTGGCCCGATCCGCACATCCGATTGAGCTGTACGCCGGGGACCACATCGCCCCAGCCGGCGACCATGGGCGCGAGTCGCCCGATATTGAGCCCCTGCTCGCTCACTGGGGACACACAGCCGTAGATGACGTCTTCGATCGTCCCGGGCTCGAACCCGTTGCGCTCGCGCAGGGCCTCGAGCGGTTCGGCGGCCAGATCCTGTGGGTGCGTGTCCCTGAACGAGCCGTCGCGTTTCCCGAACGGCGTCCGGACGGCATCGACGATGACTGCGGAGTTCATGACGTATGTTTGAATAGTTCTCCGTTCGTCATAGCTGTTGTGCATATATCCGTGGTCGCCCGTACTGGACTCGTTCCGCCGCTATCGGAGTCTTTCTCGGCCGCGGAGTCTGCTATCGCCCCACAATAATTAAGTCAAATAACGAAGTAGTCAATCGAGCAATGGACCTTGGCATTCGGGACCGGACCGCGGTCGTCACTGGCGGTGCGGGACGGATCGGAAGCGCGGACTGTCGACTGCTGGCCGAGGAGGGCGCAAACGTCGTCGTCCTCGATATCGATGCCGACGGCGCGGCGGAGGTCGCCGCGGAGATCGACGAAACCGCGGACAGCGGTGCGGCGATGGCCCTCGAGTGTGACCTCACGGACCGCGAGGACGTCGCCGACTCGATGGCCGAGGTTCGAGACGCCTTCGACGGCGTGGACATCCTCGTCAACAACGCGGCGATGGTCGACGCCCGCTCGCGCATCGGCGACTACGACGACGGGATCTGGGACCGGGACATCGAGATCAATCTGACCGGTACCTACAACATCAGCACGGAACTGTTCCCGCGGATGTGCGACCGCGGCTGGGGGCGGATCGTCAACATGTCCTCGATGGCCGGCTGGTATGGCGGGTTCGGTCAACTCTCCTATTCGGCGACGAAAGCCGCCATGATCGGCGTCGGCCGGACGATGGCCCTCGAGGGTGCCCAATCGGGTGTCACGTCGAACGTCATCGCGCCGAACATCGTCGTTGGGGACTGGGCGGACATGAACCCCGACGAACTCCGGGAGAACGTCGACGAGTACTTCGCTCGCATCGCCGAGGCCACCCCGATGCGTCACCTCGGCACGGAGGAAGACGTGGCCAACATGGTCACCTACCTCTGCTCGGAGCAGGCGTCCTACGTCACCGGGCAAATTATCGGTGTCACGGGTGGGATTGACCTGTTTAGCTTCTGAGAGGAGCGACTGTCCGTCGGTGACGGCATCCGCACGATGGTTCGCGGGTGCGCCGGGCAATCGGTACGACAGTCCGTCTGAGGCGGTGTCAGTGGCTCGAGTTCACTGTCCCGCTCATAGTTGCGTGCTCCGTGAGGCAATGTCCTCGAAACCCGGGCTGTAGTAGTTGACGGGCGCGGGGTCCGGGTGCGTCGAGCGTTCGATAGCGCCGACTCAGTCCACGATCCCCATCGTCTTCGCGATCGTGTTGAGTTGAATCTCGTCGGTCCCCTCGACGATCCGCAGGATCCGCGCCTGATGGACCAGGTCCATGTAGGGGTGGTCCTCTGCCAGCCCGTTGGCTCCGTGTACCTGCACGGCCGCGTCGACGACCTCCCAGAGGACGGTCGTCGCGAACCACTTCAGCACGGACGCATCCATCACCGTCCGCTCGTCTTGGGCCATCTTCCAGGCGAGTTTGAGCCCCGCCGCGTCGGCCGCGTAGGTCTTTGCTCGCCCCCGCGCGAGTTTCGTGGAGACCTGCTGGAAGTTCCCGATCGCCCGCCCGAAGGCCTCGCGATCGGTGACGTACTCGCCGGCGTCCTCGAGCAGGTACTCCGCGTATCCCACGGCTTCGGCTCCCAGCTCGAGCCGGCCAAGTGAGAGGAACTCCATCGCAGCGTAGAAGGCCTCGTCGACCTCACCGAGCACGCGATCCTCGGGGATTCGAACGTCGTCGAGCACGATCTCGGCCTGCATCCCCTCGGCACCGACGGCGTTGTTGTACGAGCCGAGTTCGTACTCCTCGCGCTCGACGATGAAACACGTGATGCCACCGTAGCGGCCGGCCTCCTCCTGTGGGGTCGTCCGAGCGAACAATTGGACGAAGTCGGCGTAGGGCGCGTTGGTGATCCACTGCTTGCGGCCGTTCAGCACCCATTCGTCGCCGTCTTTCTCCGCGGCTGTGCCGCTACGTTCCGAGGCGCTCCGCGCCTCGCTCTTCTCCGCGGTGGTCTCCATGTTCGGCGAATCCGATCCGTAACCCGGCTCGGTCTGAGCGAACGCCGTCGACTTCTCCGCCCGAACGGTCGGCGCGAGGTAGCGCTCGACCTGCTCGCCCTTCGCCTGCAACAGGAGCGGTTTCGGCCCTTCCGGCCCGGCGAGGACGTAGCGCTCGAGGCCGCCGCCGTGAGCTGCGAGGTGTTTCTTCGCCCGGTACCAGGTGACCGGCGAGACGCCCTCGCCGCCCGCGGCTTCGGGCAGGTTCATCGCGTAGAAGCCGCCCTCCGCGGATCGACGCCGTATTTCTTCGCGGGCCTCGAGCACCTCGTCGGTCCAGCGCCCGTTCTCGTGGTGTCCCTTCCTGGGATTGGTATAGACGTCTCCCAACTCCTCGACGATCGGCTCGACGTCGCGCTCGATGAACTCGTCGAGACTGTCGAGGATCAGTTCGGTCTCGCCGTCGGTGTCGAAACTCACGCCGCCAGTGGTGTTTGCTACCATAGTGCTATCCGTCGGTGATCGCCCGCCTCGAGACCGAGGCCATCGAGCGCGCCCGCGAGCCGGTTGATCCGCTCGCCGGCGTCGGCGTACGTGTACCGGTGCGTGCGCCCGCCGGGCAGTTTCGTCACCAGTTCCCGGTCGGAGTACAGGTCGACCGCCCGCTCGCGGAGCATGGCACGCGTTAACTCGACATTCGGCATGGTCGTCATACGTATTCTATCCAGCAGCTTATTAGTTGGGGCGAGTACGTCCTCGTGACGGGACAACTGGCCGTCAGCGGATGATGCCCGCGTCGCGAAGGGCGGCTCGCTCGGCGTCATCGTAGCCGACCGACGCGAGCAGTTCGTCGGTGTGTTCCCCATGCTCCGGGACCGATTCGTCGTGAGTTTGGGGCACGTTCGACCCTCTCGCGGGAAAGCCGATCCGCGGCGGCGCGTCCGCGGGCCGTTCGATCAGGCCGCGAGCCTCGAGTTGGGGGTGCTCGAGGGCTTCGGCCGGCGTACACACCGGCCCGACCATCGTCTCCTCGCTCAGGTCCGCGAGCCACGCGTCCCGCGATCGGCTCGCGAACAGCGCCTCGAGTTCCTCGCGGACGGCCGCCAGTTCGGCCGGGTCGTCGGTGCCGTGAGCGGCGATCAACCCCTCGCGGTCGACTTCCTCACAGAAGGTCGTCCAGAACTTCGGCTCGAGCGCCGCGAGGGTCACGTATCGCCCGTCGGCGGTCTCGTACACGTCGTACCAGGGAAACGTCCCGGTGAGCGGGGTCTCGCCGGGCCGGGGATCGCCGCCCGTGAGCGCTTCGTGGGCGACGGCCTGCGAAAAGGAGGCGACCACGTCGGTCATCGCCACGTCGACGTACTCGCCGCCGTTACCCAGCGCCCGCGACAGCAGCCCGCCGACGATCGAAAAGGCTGCAAACAGCCCGCCGCCGAGGTCTCCGATCTGGTAGCCCGGGATCTGCGGGGCCATCGATTCGTCCTCTCGGGTCATATCGAGTAATCCGGCCACACCGACGTAGTTGAGATCGTGTCCCGCGCGCTCGGTGTCCGGACCGGTCCCCCCGTAGCCCGACAGCGAGCAGTAGACGAGGTCGTCGTTGTACTCGAGCAGCGTCTCGTAATCGATTTCGAGCTGGTCGGCGACGCCCGGCCGGAACTGTTCGAAGACGACGTCCGCGTCCGCGACGAGTTCGTAGAACGCCTCGCGGCCGGCCTCCGACTTCAGGTCGAGCGCGATACTGCGCTTGCCGCGATTGACGCTCTCGAACAGCGCGCCGACGCCGCGGCCGGTCGTCGGCGGGATATCGCGGGCGTAGTCACCCCTGTCCGTATCCTCGACTTTGATCACGTCCGCGCCCGCATCGGCGAGCAGTTGCGTCGCGTACGGCCCGGGTAACAGGCGCGACAGATCGAGTATCCGCACCGAATCGAGCTGCATGGTCCCACGTGTCGATCCGCCCCCAAAAGCCTACTGTCGCCGGTCGTGCCGGGATCGGAACCGTCGGGTTCGTCTCACGGCATCAGTCGTCGCCCTCGAGCGATACCAGTTCGTCGACGTCCGGAATGTCCGCCGCGGCGTCCGTGATCTGTCGCATCCGGTCGGTGTGCTTCGTGACCGCGTACTCGGCCAACTGTCCGTCGTCGAGCCCGACGCGCTCCTCGGGGTCGTCGGCCTGATACCGGTCGTCCTCCGTGATTCCCTGGACGAGCGGGAGCAGGTCTTCGACGGTCGTCTCGATGAGGTGCGGGTCGACCCCCTCGGCAATGAGCTTCTTGAGTTGATTCATTCCGAAGCCGACGTGGCGTCCTTCGTCGCTGCGGATCTTGGTAAACCCCTGGACGAGCCCCGGCAGATGTGGCAGGTCGTCGAACTCGCCGCCGTAGGAGGTCTGCATCCCGTAGTATCCCGTCTGGGCGAGGATGCCTTCTACCGTGAGATGGTAATGACAGTAGGCTTTCGCACGGGTTTCCGGGGTGTCCTCCTCGAGCAGCCGGCGCTGCGCTTGCCGGTTGCGGTCGAACAGTTCGATGTAGGGATCGTTGAACCACCGGTCGTGACGCGGGTTCGATCGCTCCCACCCCAACTCGTCCTCGACCGTCCAGACGACCTCGCGCCAGTACCGATCGAAGAAGTCGGCGTGTTTGGCCTCCTCGTACAGCTGTGTCGTCAGGAACAGCTGGTCGTCGATGTCGTCGAGGACCGTCCCCAGCGGCGCGAGGTCCTCCGTGACCGCGTCCTCGCCCGCCCCGAACTTCGCGATCCCGTTAAGCATCCCGTACCACGGCTCCCTGTCGTCGGTCTCCGTCTCGTCGATGAACGCGAGCAGGTTCTCGACGTCGCGCTCGAGGTCGATCTCGCCGGGGTCCCAGTGGCGTTCGACCGCGTTGCGATAGTAGCGGTTCGATCGTGACTCCCGATCCATCATCTCGGTTGGCGTGTACTCAGTTGCCATACCTCATGCTTTACGCCGCGACTATTAAATGTGTACCAGCTGTCGTTACGAGTCGATCGAACCGGCCGGCGTGAGAGCCGACAGGGCGCTCGATAGCCGCTTTCGCGGGCGTTCCCGTCGATGTGCTCGTAGCCACCATCCCGTCGTGTCGTTGCGATTCCGGCCGCTCTCGGCCCGGCAGTTTCGGCGGCCGTCGCCGGTTGTCTCGAGCGTTGCCAAGACCGATGTCGACATCCATGTCGGGTAGGGACATGGCACGAAAGAGCGCTACCGTCGGCGGCGGCAGCATGGGTTCCGTATGGCACAGGGACTCGCACGTCGCGGCTACGAGGTGGCCGTCCGCGAGATCACCGTCATCGCCAACCGCTGTCACGCGGCGATACGCGAGGAGGCCCGGCAGATCGTCGACGAGGGAATCGCGACGGAGGCGCAAGTCGACAAGGCGCTCTCCGTCGTCGGTCCTGCTCTCGAAGTCGTCGTTCCAGAGACATGGTTCCCGACGGAAAAAGGGGGAACGGGTATCCGACTCCCGTGGCACCACGGTATTACCACGCCCTCCCCACCCGATTCGCTCACTCACTCGCGTTCGTTCGCTCATCCCTCGCGCAACGTCGTCGACTGCCCTCGCTGTCACTCGGGCAGCCGACAGCGCGCGCCACCGCAGGTTCCGGAATCGATCCGGCGTGGGACGCCGTCCGTCGTCTTCCCCACTATTTCCCTTCGAATTCGGGCTCGCGGTCCTCGGCGAACGCCGCTGCCCCCTCCGCGTGGTCCTCGGTCTCGAGGAGCCGCTTGAAGAGGTGAGAGTCGTATTCAATCCCCTCCTCGAGCCCGCTGTGAACGGCCATGTCGGCGGATCGCTTGATGGCCTGCACCGCCAGCGGTGCCTGACCGGCGAGGTCGGTGACGAACTCGTCGACCGCGTCGTCGAACTCGTCGTCGGCGTAGACGTGGTTGATGATGCCCTCCTCGTCCGCTCGCGTCGCGGAGATGTGGTCGCCGGTCATCGCGAGTTCCTTCGCGACGGCGGGGCTGGCCAGTTTGCTGACGTATTGAACGCCGCCGGCACCCGGCAGGATGCCGAGGGTGACCTCGGGGAAGCCAAAGGTGGAGGTCTCGCTGGCCAGCCGGAAATCACAGGCCAGCGCGGTCTCGAGGCCGCCGCCCAGACAGTAGCCGTCGATCTTCGCGATGACGGGCGCAGGGAACTCCCGGATGACGTCGTAGTGCGACCGTGCCGAGGTGCCGCCGGCCGACGCCTCGGAGAAGCCGCCGACGTCCGCGCCGGCACAGAAGGCCTTCTCGCCGGCCCCCTCGAGCACCACGGCGCGCAGGGCGACGCCGTCGGTTTCCTCGTTCCGCTCCTCGAGCAGTTCGAGCCCCGTGACGATATCGGCTCGCAACTGTGCGTTCAGGGCGTTCAGCGCGTCCGGGCGGTGCATCGTGAGCGTCCCGACGCCGCGATTCTCGTCGAACGCCACCAGCACTGTCTCGAGTGATTCGTCCATGGGTGATGGTCACTGCTACCGATCAAAAAGGTGTCCGGTTCGACTCCCGCCTCGAACGGCGACTCCGACCGCCCGTCGGGGCCGGCGACTGCCAGTCGCCGACCGAGACTCCCGTCCCGAAACGATACGAAAGCCGTCACGATACGAAACCCATAGGAGAAGCGATACGACGATCGATGCGGAGTGGAGCGGACAGTCGCTCGCTCAGAACGCCTGCAGCTCCTCGAGGACGGCCTGCGCGCTGCCGTCGGCGATGACCTCGCGGGCCTGCTCGAGGCCGTCTTCGACGCTGTCGACGTCCTGGCGGGCGTACATCCGAAACGCGCCGTTGAGGGCGATCGCGTCGGCGAAGTGATCGTCGCGGTCGCCGGCGAGAACCGCCTCGGTGATCGACGCGGAGTCGGTCGCAATGTCGTCGACCGCGAGGTCCGATCGCTCCATTTCCATGCCGTACGCGGCGGTCTCGATCTCGTAGTCCGCGAAGGATTCCTCGCCGTCGTCGCCGACCTGATCCCATTCGGCGACCTTCGTGTAGCCGGGGCGGATGTCGTCATACCCTTCCATCCCCTGGAAGAAGATCGCACGGGAGTATCCGAGCTGGTCGCTTTCCGTGATGAGATCGGTTAGCTTCTTCGCGAACGCGAGGTGGTAGAACGAACCCAGATGGACGTCGGCGTTCGCGGGGTTGGCGACGGTCTCGATGGTGTTGACGAACGTCCGAACGCCCATTTGGTCGCGTCGATCGTAAAGGTCGTCGATGCCGGGGTTGAACGCGGGCTGGTAGTAGAAGCCAAAGCCGGTCTCGTCGACCATGTCGGCGCTTTCGGTCGGCTCGAGCTCGGTACGGACGTCGAGCTCCTCGAGGACGTGTTTGTATGCCGGCGCTTTCTGGGAGGGAACGTAGTCGCCGGAGTGGACGACGACCGGCGTGCCCGCGGCGGCGGCGACGACGCCGGCACCGACGCCGAGGATCGCGGAGGTATCCTTGCCGTCGTAGTTCGCACCGCAGTCGACCGGATCGGCGTCGGGCTCGGCGGTAACGACCGACTCCTCGCGCATGACGTCGGTGTAGGCCGCCAGCTCCTCGGGGTTGTTGCGCTTCCAGCGGTTGGCCAGCCAGAACGCGCCGAGCGTGGTCGCGTCCGGCTCGCCCGACAGAATCCGCTGGAAGGCCTCGCGAGCCTGCGCGCGGTTCATGTCGTCGGCCGATTTAGGGCCCGAGCCGACGACCTCCGTCATCAGGCGTTTCAACGGCCATTCGCCGAACTCCTGTGTTGCCTGCGCCATGTGCACTCGTTGGGACGGCCGGCGCAAAAACCTCCCGTTTCCGGTCCCTTCGCGCGGTCAAATGACGGGATTCGGCGGTGCGGACGGCTCTCGAAAACGGCGCGCGGACCGGTGGGTAGTGCGGCGGTTCGGTCATCGGTGAACGGCCTCGAGCATCAGGGTTCGATACAGTTACGAAATGTTATAGATCGCCATCCGTAGGCCAGTGTTACGGACACGACGAGTCGACGACGGAACGGCTGTGAGCGGATTTGATCCCGCTCGTAACCGCCGCGTGTTCCGGAGGTGTGCCGGGTTCGGTCCGCGAAACGGGCGCAGTAAGACGGTCCTGAGACTTCCCGCGGACGCGCAGTGGGCGCGAACTGAACGCATAGCTATGTATCCCGGGCGCGAACGCGAGGGCGTGAGTGATTCGCGTGCGAGTAGCGCCGTCTTCGCCACCGTCCTCCTCGTGCTCGCGAGCGGCGGTGCCGGCGTCCTTACAGGCCCCGCGCCCGCGTCCCACGCGTCGGCCGTCTCGGCCGTCGAAATGCCCCAGTCCCGACTCCTCCAGGCTGCCGACGACGCCGACGACAACGTCACCCGTCGCCACAGGAATCCGCGCGAGTACGACGCGGACGGTGATCTCGAGGCGGCGACCGACGGAAACCTCTCGACCGCCGACGCGGCGATCGAGGCGGTAACCGAGGAGATCCGTGGGGTGATCGCTCGTCACCCTCGGTCGCCGTAATGGCGACACTGCCGACCGGGAGGCGATCGTCGCACCCTACTACGGGATCACACACGTCCCCGTGGTGTCCTGCGAGCCGGCTCGAGCGGACCCGAAAACGATACGGCCCCCTTCTCCCTAGGGCAACCAATGAGCACCCTGTCGGGGAACTGGCGAGAGGCCATCGACGACGTGGACGCGGCGCTGATCGACGGCTATCAGAGCGGCTTCCCGATCGAAGAACGTCCGTTTCGCCGCGTCGCTGCCGACCTCGGGATCGACGAAACGGCGGCAGTCGACCGCGTCCACTCCCTGCGGGAGACCGGCATTGTCCGTCGGTTCGGTGCGGTCCTCAATCCGCCCGTGATCGGTTCGTCGACGCTTGCTGCGGTCCAGGCCCCCGCGGATCGCTTCGACGAAGTCGCGGCGATCATCAACGACTACCGGCAGGTCAACCACAACTACGCTCGCGACCACGAGTGGAACATGTGGTTCGTCGTCACCGCCGGCTCGCAGGACGCTCGCGACGAGATCCTCACCGATATCGAGCGCCGGACCGGCTGTGACGTTCTGAACCTGCCGATGTTGACGGACTATTACATCGACCTCGAGTTTCCCGTCGTCAACGGCGACCGCTTCGCACGCGAATCGCTCGCGGAGCGACTGGACTCCGCAGCGACCCGAATCAGCGAGGAAGCGACGGGCGATCTCTCCGCGCTCGAGGCCGACCTGCTGCTCGCGGTTCAGGACGGGTTCCCGCTGTCGGCGACGCCGTACCGCGACATCGCCGACGAGATCGGCGATGATGTTGCGGACGTGCTCGCGGCCGTCGAGCGACTGCTCGAGCGCGGCTGTATCAAGCGCATCGGCTGCGTGATCAACCACGTCGTGACGGGGTTCGACGCCAACTGCATGGTCGTCTGGGACGTGCCCGACGAGTCCCTCGACGAGTGGGGCGAGCGAGCGGGCGGACTGCCGTACGTTACCCTCTGTTACCACCGGCCCCGCCGACCCGACCAGCAGTGGTCGTACAACCTGTTTACGATGATCCACGGCCGCGATCCCGAGGCCGTCGACGCGAAGATCGACGAACTCGCCGCCGACTACCTCCCCGTCGACCACGAGCGCCTGTACTCGACCGAGACGCTGAAACAGACCGGCGCGCGCTACGACGAACTGGTCGGCCGCTGAGTCGATCCGGCGCGGACCAGACTCAGTCTGGTCCTGGTCCGCAAGGCGTGCCGTAGCCACGTGTCGGGTGATTCCGGTGGCTTACAGGTCGGAGAGCGTTTCCCGCCCCCCGCTTCGGAACTCGAGACCCCGGCCGTCGAATGAAATTGGTCCCTAACCAGCGAGTCGAATCGAGCGTCGATCGCACCGTCCCGAATACCCCGGGCGTCGAGTGTAAGCACTCAAAATCGGCCGATAGATGTTCTTGTACCGGCCTTCACGAATCAGGGCACCCCAACTGTCGAATGAAATGTGATGGCGAGACATGCCCCCTTCGAGCGGCGAGTGATCTGTCATCCACCCCAGGTGTCGAGTGAAATCATCCGAAAGACGGTTCGAACCGAACGAGCGACTCCCGAGTATCGAATCCGGACCCGCCCTAGCGGACCACCCCGGCTGTCGAGTGAATTCCCGTCGCTACGTTCGATCGAGTTCGGAAAAGCGGTTGTCGTCGTGAATAACGGCCTGTACGACGGACGGGTCCTCCAGGAGGTAGTAGTAATTCGTCACGCCGCTGCTGTACCCGCGTCCGACCCGTTCGGTCCGTCCGAGAATATCGAGGAAGACCTGCTCGTCGAGTTTATCGCTCATTCGGCGCTGCGAGAGCGTTTCGATTCCGAGAGCGCTGTCCGACGTGATAGTCTGATACATCTCGTAAATCTCGCGGGTCGCGAACTCTTCCCGATCGCTGTGTTGCTCCGCGAGCAGCGACAGCGCGTATACGGACGCCTTGATTTGTGTCGGCTGCCCCTCGAGCAGCTGGGAAAACCGGTCGATATCGGCCCTCTCTCGAGCATTGCGTACGTGCTCTTCGGTAACTTCCTCGGCGTCCCCGTCCTTTGCCAGTTCGCCGGCGTTTCGGAGGATATCCAGGGCTTTCCGCGCATCGCCGTGCTCCTGGGCAGCGAACGCGGCGCTCAACGGGATGACGTCGTCCGAGAGAACGCCGTCCCTGAAGGCATCCTCGCGGTTGGACATGATTTCGCGGAGTTGGTTCGCATCGTACGGCGGAAACACGAACTCACGATCCTGCAGACTACTGAGGATTCGTTCGTCGAGCGATTCCTTGAACGAGATTTTGTTGCTGATCGCGATGATCCCCACGTTACAGGAGTCCAGCTTACCGGCTTCCCCCGCGCGGGACAGTTGCATGAGAATCTCGCTGTCTTGGAGTTTGTCGATCTCGTCGAGAATGATGATCGCGACATCGTAGCAGTGGTCGAGGATCGACCAAAAGCGCTCGTAGTAGACATCGGTCGATAATCCGGTAACGGGGATGCTGATGCCCGTTTCTTCCGGATCGTTCAGCGTCTGTGCCAGATTGATCACGACGCGCGTTTCGGTCTTCGTCTGCGTACAGTCGACGTACGCCCGCCCCAGTTCGGTCCCGTTTTCGACCGAATACTGCTGGGCACTTCTGGTCACGTGTTTCGCGACGAGCGATTTCCCGGTTCCCGTTTTGCCATAAATGAGCGTGTTTCGGGGGGACTGGCCTTTCACCGCGGGATGAATGCTCGAGGCGACGTTCTTGATTTCGCTGTCCCTGCCGATGATCCGGTCCTCGTTCGGAACGAGGTCGATATCGAGGAGTTCCTTGCGGCTGAATATCGGGTCCTCCGTCGCCCAGAACTCCTCGAGGGACCCGTTTTCGCCACCGGTGCCGTCTTCCATACCCGTCACGTATCAATGGAGCTTATTTATAGCCTGGTGATCCGGAGACACCAGCTGTCGGATGTAGATCGCGGAGATAGGTACAAAACGAGCCTGTGTAATCGATATCATACAGCGACCGATTATCCTCCTGTCGAATGAAATGGATCGCACAGCGGCAGGGTGTCCAGTCCGTGATCAGTGACTGAGATCACCTCGCGGAAGCGTACCTTGCGGGATCGCAGTGGAACGGACTCCCACACCCCAGGTGTCGAGTGTAGATGTCCGAAAAGCTGCTGTAGAGCGTGTGATCGGTGGGTGTAGGGATCGCTTCTGCCTTATTCTAGTTACAGTCGTGGTGGAGTACGGATATCATTTCTATCTATCGATTATAAACCTTTCCAACTCTAGTTCTCCTACTCTGACGTGAGCCGTTCATCCGATACCTGATTGCTGCCTATATCAGTCGTACTCGGGCTCTCCCGCGGCTATTTTCCTATCTACACTCGACACCCGGGGTGTGCGTGTCATCTATAACTCTAGATATATAATGGTCGACCGAAGCCAACACGTACAATCCGTGATCGTCGTCCCGGGTCACGCCACATCGCCGTCGTCCCGGGTCACGCCACATCGCCGTCGTCTCGGGTCACACGACCGTCGATATCGGCTCCGGCTATGCCATCCGGTTACTCGAGCGCGTCGGCGACGACTTCGATCGGCGTCGGCGGCTCCGCCGAGGCGTCGGGCCTGTTCTCGAGTTGGGTCCGACAGGAGGCACCGGGAGCGACGACACGGTCGCCCGCGCTGTCCGCGATCTGGTCGTACAGAATGCCGGCGATGGCGTCGCTCATCGAGGCGTGTTCGGACTCGTAGCCGAAACTGCCGGCCATGCCACAGCAGCCCGAATCGAGCGGCTCGACCGCGTAACCGGCCCGCCGGAGGACGCCGACGGCGTGGTGGTCCTTGGCCACGGACTTCTGATGACAGTGGCCGTGATAGATCACGTCGTCGGTCGCCGCACGGTCGTCGAACGCGATGTCCTCGTCCAGACGGAACGTATCGACGTACTCGCAGACGCCGTAGGTCGCGTCCGCGAGCGTCTCGGCGGCCGCCGAGGGAAGCAAGTCGCGGTAATCGGACTGGAACATGACCGCGTCGGAGGGCTCGATGACGACCACGTCCCAGCCGTTGGCCACCCGTGGTGCGAGCGTGTTGACGTTCTCGCGGGCGGCGTCCGTCGCCTTCTCGAGGAAGCCCTTCGAGAACGCGGGACGGCCCGTATCGCCGAGGTCGTCGGGGACGGTGACGTGGACACCGGCGGCCTCGAGCACGCGGACGGCGGCCGTTCCGGCCTCGGGATGGCTGTAGTTGGTGTAGGTGTCGGGATAGAGGACGGCCTTGCGGGCGGCGTCGGCTTCGCTCACGCGAGCGCCGCCGCGCTCGTCGAACCAGTCCCGGAACGTCGTCCCGTGAAACGTCGGCAGCGGTCGGTCGGCATCGATTCCGAGGGTCACCTCGAGCGCCTTGCGTGCGCCCGGGAGCTTCGGCAGGGCGTTCGAGAGCGGGGCGAGTTTGCTCCCCCATCGCGAGAGGGTTCCGACGTTGGCGAAGAGCCGGTCCCGGAGCGTCGCGCCGTTTCGCTGGTGGTACTCGTGGGTGACCTCGGCCTTGAGCTTCGCCATGTCGACCTCGCTCGGACAGTCGATGGCACAGCCCTTGCAGCCGATACACAGCCCCATCACCTCCTCGACGAACTCGTCGGAGGCGGCCTCGTCGGGCTCGAGATCGCCGCTCATCGCCTGCCGGAGCGCGTTCGCCCGCCCACGAGTCGCCGTGATCTCCTCCTGGCTCGCCCGATAGGTCGGACACATCACGCCGCCCGTGGTCTCCTGTTCGCCGCGACAGCCACCACAGCCGTGACAGAGTTCGACCATCCCCTGCATACCGTTGTCGTTGTCCCACTCGAGTACGGGATCGAAACCCGCGTCGAACTCGTAGTCGGGATCGAACCGCAGGTTCTCCCGCAGGTCAGTGGGCTCGTCCTCGCGGAAGACGACCTGGCCCGGGTTGAGGAGCCAGTCGGGGTCGAAGGCGGTCTTGAGGTCTCGAAAGGTCGCCCAGAGGTCGTCGCCGTAGCGCTTCCGGTTCCACTGGGTCCGGGCGCGACCATCGCCGTGTTCGCCCGAGACTGAGCCCCCCAACTCGACCACGAGGTCAGTCACGTCGTCCGCGATGCCGTGGAGCTGCTCGAGGCCGACCTCGGTCTTCGTGTTCACCAGCGGCCGGACGTGGAGCACGCCGGGGCCGGCGTGGGCGTAGAAACTGGCATAGGTGTCGTGTCGCTCGAGGATCGCCTCGAACTCCGCGACGAACTCGGGGAGCTTCGCCGGCGGGATCGCGGTGTCCTCGATGAAGCTGATGTGCTTCGCATCGGTCGTCCGCGAGAGCAGGATCGGGAGGCCGGACTTGCGGAGCTTCCAGAGCTTCGCGCGCTCGGCCTCGTCGTAGGCCTCCAGCGCCTCGAGCGCGAGGGGGTCGGCGTCGCTGGCGGGGGCGTCGTCGGCCGACTCCCCCGCCGGCGTCGCCGACGGCACGCGGTCGGCCAGCAGGGCCGCGACTCGTTCCTCACCGTGGGCCGTCTCCTCGGCGTAGAACTCCACGAGCAGGACGGCGTTGGTCCCGTCGGGCAGCATTGCGGTGACGGGCCCGAACTCCGCGGTATCGCGTGCCAGATCGAGCAACACGTCGTCTAACACTTCAACCGCCGCGGGATCGTGTGCGAGGATCGGCTCGACGTCTTCCATCGCCTCGTGGAGGTCGCGGTAGCACAGCAGGGCGACGGCCTTCGTCTCCGGGACCGGCTCGAGCGAGACGGTCGCTTCGGTGACGATCGCCAGGGTCCCCTCGCTGCCGGCGAGCAGGCGCGCGAGGTTGACGGTCCCCGGCTCGCCGGTGTCCTCGCCGCCGGGCAGGTCCTCGCCGCGAGCCTCGGCGACGAGTCGGTCGAGGTTGTAGCCGGACACGTTGCGCTTGAGATCGGGATACGTGTCCGCGATGCGATCCGCGTCGTCCGCGAGAATGCGCTCGACCGCGGCGTAGATTCGGCTCTCGAGGTCGCCGTCGGGGTCGGCCCGCTCGCCGATCTCCGCGACGGTGACTTCGCCGAACCGGGTCACGGTACCGTCGGCGAGAACGACTTCGACCTCTTCGATATAGGCGTCGGTTTTGCCGTACTGCAGCGAGTGCGACCCGGTCGAGTTGTTGCCGATCGCGCCGCCGATGGCGCTCTTGTCGCCCCACGCGGGATCGGGTGCGAACTTGAGACCGTGGGGCGTGAGAGTCTCGTTGAGCGTCCCGAGGATCGTTCCGGTCTGGACCGTCGCGGTCCGGGCGTCCGGATCGATCTCGAGGATGTCGTTCATATACCGCGTGAAGTCGAGCACGACGGCCCGGTTGACCGTCTGCCCGGCGAGGCTCGTCCCGCCGCCCCGTGGGAGGACCGGAATCCGCCGTTCCGCACAGTACTCGAGGATGCCCGCGACATCGGCGGTCGACTCGGGGAAGGCGACGGCGATCGGCGTCCGCTCGTAGGCGCTCGCATCGGTCGCGTACAGCTCGCGCGAGTAGGAGTCGGCCCGGACCTCGCAGTCGCCGATCGTCTCGAGGTCAGCGACCAGGGCCGGGCGATCGACATCATCGCTTTGATAGTCGTAGTTCGCTCGCCGGTCGGCGGCCGGGTCGGCGCTCGGCTCCAGGGACATACGTCACCCTTACGCAGGCGCGGCTAAAAGTACCCGCGTTCCGACGGTCCGTCGCGGCTCTCCCCCGCTATATCGGAGTCGTCTACCCGGCCCGACACATCGGTCGGCGGGAAACGGTGATGCCGGATGGTGGCTCTCGGACCACCCGGCCGATACGCGGTTGTTTCGATGCCCGCTACGGTGACCGAATCGAAAAGTGGCCCCGTCGTTTTTCCACGTGCGCCCCCGGGGCCGCCGCCCGATCGGCGGGCGGTACTTCTAGTAGCCGCGGCGTCGAAACAAACGATTTGCCTAACTAGTTAGGGTCTCTCTGTTCGGGGCCGTCCCGCAGCGTGGCGACCGACGACGGCAGCGTTACGCGTCGCCGCCCCACTCGCCGCTCATGCCGACGCGCTCGCCGTCTTCCCAGACGTAGTAGCCCTCGCCGGACTTCTTGCCGAGCTTGCCCGCACGGACCTTTCGGCGCAGTGACTGGGGCGGCTTGAACCGCTCGCCGAGCTCTTCGCGAAGGTGTTCCGCGATGTGCAGGCGGACGTCCAGTCCGACGTGGTCAGTCAGCTCGAGGGGTCCCATCGGATGCCCGTAGCCGATCTCCATTCCCTCGTCGATGTCTGCCGGGCTGGCGACGCCCTGCTCGACCATCCGGATCGCCTCGAGTCCAAGCGCCAGTCCCAGCCGCGACGTGGCGAAGCCGGCGGTGTCCCGAACGACTACGTCTGCCTTGTCGATGTCCCGGACGTAGTCGACGGCGAACGCCTCGGTGCGCTCGTCGGTCTGCTCGGCGATGACGATCTCGACGAGGTCCATGATATGCGGCGGGTTGAAGAAGTGCAGCCCTACCGCCCGCTCGGGATGCTCGAGGACGCTTGCCATCTCGGTCACCGACAGCGAGGACGTGTTCGACGCGATGACCGTCTCCTCGCTCGCTGCGTCCTCGACGTCCGCGAAGACCTCCTGTTTGAGGTCCATATCCTCCGGTACCGCTTCGACGACGAGGTCGGCGTCCGCGACCGCGCCCGCGAGGTCGGTCGTCCCCTCGATGCGCTCGAGGGCCGCGTCCATCTCGTCTTCGGTGAGTTTGTCCCGGTCGACACCCCCCTGGAGGTTCTCACGGATTCCCTCGAGTCCGTCCTCGACGAGGTCCGCTTCGATGTCCCGCAGGACCACATCGTGGCCCGCCATCGCGGAGACCTGTGCGATTCCGTGTCCCATGCTGCCGGCTCCAAGAACTGCGATTCGCATGTGAGAGGGCACAGCGGAAACGCCCAAAAGCGTTCCCGTTCGAACAACTGCGCCCCGTCTCGTCCCTTCCATCCGCGAACACACGGCGCGTGCTGTCGGCCGTGCTCACGTCCGACGCGGGCCTCGAGCGACGAGCAGCGGACGCAGGGCGGTATGACCGCACACACCCCTTCGCAATCACGTGTCCGGAGACACGCCCATCAAGAGATGGTTTCATCAAAAGAAATATATTTTTCAAGAATCTATTTGGGCACGGATGACTGTCCCGTACCGACTCCGAACGCTCGGCACAGTCAGCGTCTATGCCATCTGTCTCCTCCTCGCCGGATTCGTGTTCGTGGCGGAGCCGACCGACGCGCTGATCGCGATCCCGATCGGCTCTGGTTCGCTGCTGCTGGTCCATGCAGTTACGACAAACCAACTCGACGAACTCGGGTCTGCGATCATGGGTCTGTACGGCGTACTTCTGCTGACCTCCGTGAGTCTCGGTCTCGGACAGGTGTTCGTGATCGGTCGCGGCGACGCTCCGATCGATCCCGTCGGGACGACAGGGACGGTCGCAATGACAACCGTACTGGTCGGCGGCTATCTGCTCGCGACGCGATAGAGAGGACCAAAGGCGGGACCGCCGCGCCGCGCGGAACCGAGAGCGCCGCTCGCTACTGTAGATCGTTCCGTCCGGGCACTCGTCAGCGGCGAACGCACGGTGTCCCGATCGACGGGCGAAACCGCTCGAACGGAGCTACTTTAGTGTCGGAGCGTGAGGTACTCACTACCAATGAGCGATCGGCAGCCAGTCGTCGTCCAGGCAGTCAGAACGCCGCAAGGGAAACACGGTGGCGTCTTCGCCGAGACCGGCAGCGAGGACCTGTCGGTTCCGCTCGTCGACGAGATGCTCGAGCGGACGGAACTCTCGGGCGAGGACGTCGACGACATCCGGTGGGGGTGTGCCAAGCAGGTCAACGAGCAAAGCAACAATATCGCGCGGGTGATCGCCCTCCTGTCGGACCTGGGTGAGGGCGTCCCCGGCACCACGATCGACCGGCTCTGTGCCTCCTCGGCGGAGGCGATCATGAGCGCCAGCGACGCGATCCGAGCGGGCCAGCGCGATGTCATCGTCGCCGGTGGCGTCGAGAACATGTCCCGCAACGAGCGCCGGAAGGGGATCGACTCCTACGCGGGCATCGCCGAGCAGTACGACGCGGCCGGGCTCGCGATGGGCCAGACCGCCGAGACAGTCGCCGACAAGTACGACATCAGCCGGGGCCAGCAGGACGAATACGGCGCGCGCAGCCAGCAGCGGGCCTGTAAAGCGACCGAGGACGGCAAGTTCGACGCGGAGATCGTCCCGATCGAGACCGAGGCGGGCCTCGTCGAGGAGGACGAGGGGCTCCGTCCCGGCACGACCAAAGAGAAGATCGCCGGCCTTCCGCCAGCGTTCCGCGAGGCGGGTACCGTCACCGCCGCCAACGCCTCGCAGGTCTCCGACGGCGCTGCCGGCGTCCTCATCACCAGCCGCGAGTTCGCCGAGCGGGAGGACCTCGAGATCATGGCCGAGATCGAGGACCACAACGTCGCGGGCGTCGATCCGACAATCATGGGTGTCGGCCCGGTTCCAGCGGTGCGGGGAATCTGGGAGCGCAACGGCCGCTCGGCCGACGACTACGACCTCGTGGAACTCAACGAGGCCTTCGCGAGCCAGACGATCTACTGCCGGGACGAACTCGGCTTCGACGACGAGCGGTTCAACGTCAACGGCGGGGCGATCGCCATCGGCCATCCGCTCGGCGCGTCGGGTGCCCGCCTGCCCGTCACGCTGATTCACGAACTGCAGCGTCGGGACGGCGGCCTCGGCCTCTCGACGATGTGCGTCGGCTACGGGCAGGGTGCGGCGATCGAGTTCCGCGTACCGGCGCAGTAAGGGCGACTCGAGTCGCCGGTCGACCGAACGGGCTCGAGCCCCCTTTTCTCGCGCCAGTGATCGCTGCGAAATCCGAATCCGAGAGTACGAATCAGATCGTCGATGGAGGCCGTACTGACCCTGCGAAAGCGTGACAGCGATCCCGGTATGGACTGCACACAGATCGATGGTTCGCATCCCGGAGCCGTCCGCGAGCGGAGCCCGATTACAGGATCTGGTCGGCGATGATGTTCTTCTGGATCTCGCTGGTACCCTCGTAGATCTTCGTGATGCGGGCGTCGCGGTAGTAGCGCTCGGCGGGGTAGTCCGTGACGTAGCCCGAGCCGCCGTGGACCTGAATCCCCTCGTCGGCGACTTCGACCGAAATCTCGCTCGCGAAGTACTTCGCCATGCTCGAGTACTGTGCGGCGACGTCCTGGTTTTCCTGCTCGACCTGGGTCGCGGCGCGGTAGGTCAGCGAGCGAGCGGCCTCGACCTTGGTGGCCATCTCGGCGATCTTGTGCTGGATAGCCTGGAAATCCGAGATCTTTTGGTCGAACTGCTCGCGCTGGTTGGCGTACTCGATGGCGGCGTCGAGTGCGCCCTGAGCGGCACCGACGGCCTGGGCGGCGACGCTGGTGCGGCCGGAGGCGAAGAACTCCATCAGCTGGTAGAAGCCCTCGTCAACCTCGCCGATGACGTTCTCCTCGGGGACGCGAACGTCGTCGACGACGACCTCCGCGAGGTCGGAGGCGCGGATGCCCAGCTTGTTGGTGATCTTGTCGGTCTCGATACCGTCGCGGTCCATCTCGACGAGGAAGGCGGTGATGCCCTTGTGGCCCTCGTCGGGGCTGGTCTTGGCCATCAGGACGCCGACGTCGGCGACGGTCCCGTTGGTGATCCACATCTTGTTGCCGTTGAGGACGTACTCGTCGCCGTCCTTCTCGGCGACCGTCTCGATGCCGGCGACGTTCGAGCCGTGGGCGGGCTCGGAGATCATCGAACAGGAGGCGGTCTCCCCGTTGGCGATCTTGGGCAGCCACTTCTCTTTCATCCAGTCGTCGCCGAACTCGATAATCATGTCCGTTCCGAAGCCGGCGGAGCCGACGGCCGAGCCGATACCGGGGTCGGCACGCCAGAGCTCTTCGGTGACGATCGTCGAGGAAATCTTGTCCATCCCGGCACCGTCGTATTCGATCGGGATGTTCGGCGCGACGAAGTCGTATTCGGCGGCCTTCCTGCGCAACTCTTCGGGATACTTGTGCTCGCGGTCGTGTTCCTCGGCGACCGGTTTCAGCTCGTTTTCGCCGAATTCGCGGACGGCGTCACGGATCGCCTCGTGCTCAGCGGACAGCTGGAATGCCATATCGTTTGCTTGGTGTCGTCTTACAAAGTAGCTTCGGATGCACCCGCCATTTGATTCTGTTAACCCTGCCGCGATGTCGACCGCGCAGCGGAAACGGGGCGGCGTTCGATGCGGTCCCGGACGACCCAGATGCCTACTCGTCGCGGAGTTCGAACTTCTGGACCTTGCCGGTGGTCGTTCGGGGAAGTTCCTTGACGAATTCGACTTCGCGGGGGTGTTTGTACTCCGCGAGGTTCGTCAGGCAGTACTGTTTGATCTCCTCGGGGGTCGCGTCGGCGTCGGGTGTGGGGACGATAAACGCCTTGACGGTCTCCCCGCGGCGGTCGTCCGGAACCCCGACCACTGCGGCGTCGGCGACGTCCTCGTGTTCGAAAAGCAACTCCTCGACCTCGCGCGGATAGACGTTGTAGCCGCCGGTGACGATCATGTGCTTCTCGCGATCGACGACGTAGAAGAAGTCGTCCTCGTCCCAGTAACCGATGTCACCGGTGTGGAACCACCGCTTGCCGTCCGCCTCGGTGAACGCCTTCTCGTTGGCCTCGGGGAGGCCGTAGTACTCCTTCATCACGTTGGGGCCGTGGATGACGAGTTCGCCCGTGATCTCGTGGAGGTCGGCCGCCTCCTCGTCGATCGGCCCCTCCGCGACGCGGGGCACTTCGTCGAAGTGCTCGTCTACGATCTTCGCCTCGACGCCCTCGAGCGGTTGCCCGATGCTACCTTTCCGACGCGCGTCGTTCGTGTTGGCGTGGGTAACCGGGCTCGTCTCGGTCAGCCCGTAGCCTTCGTTGAGTTGAACGTCCCACAACTCCTCGAACCGGTCGAGGACCTCGAGCGGGAGACTCGCGCCCCCGGAGTTGGCAAAGCGCAGCGCCTCGAACTCGTACTCGGCGGCGTCGGGCTGGTTGATCATGTCGTTGAACATCGCGGGAACGGCGAACATGATCGTGATCCCGTCGTCCTCGAGTTGGTCCATGACCGTCGGCGCGTCCCACTCGGGAACGGGGTAGTAGGTACCGCCGCTGTACATCGCGCCGTTCATCACGACGGACATACCGTAGATGTGAAACAGCGGGAGCGTCCCGATGAGTCGGTCGGTGGCCTGGAACCCGCCCGGCGGGACGCTCGCGTTCGCCCGCGTCGTAAAGGCTAGATTGTGATGGGTCAACAGGACGCCCTTCGGCGTGCCGGTCGTCCCCGAGGTGTACGGCTGGACCGCGACATCGTCGTCAGCACGCTCGACGATCCCGTTGGTGTCGTCCGCGAGGAAGTCGTCGAACGCGGTGGCTCCCTCGACGTCCGCTCCCACGCTGATTACCTGCTCGACCGCGGTGTCGTCTTGCACCTCGAGAACGTTGGGAACGAGATCCGCCAGCGAGACGACCGCTTTCGCCCCGCTGTCGCCCAGCATGTGGCTGATCTCGCGGGCCTTGTACTGGGGATTCATCGGAACGATGATCCCGCCGGCGCGGAGCGTGCCGTAGAAGGCGGTGACGAACTGGGGCAAGTTCGGGAGATAGATTCCGACGCGGTCGCCCTCGCCGATGCCGCGGTCCTCGAGTGCCTGTGCGAACTGCCCGGCTCGCTCCCAGAACTCCTCGTAGGTCCATTCGGTCCCCTGATACGCGACCGCGGCCGAGTCGGGGTTCGCTTGCACGGTCTCGCCGACTTCCCTCACGAGATTTGTCATACCTTGTGTATGGTTGTCTGAGGCCCACAAAAGGGTTGTTACTCGGTAATTACATTTACTTCGGTTGTTCCCGAAACCGGGAGCGCCGCCCCGGTTGCGGAGCGGTTAGTCGAGGGTCGACGCGTCGGGACGTGACTCGGCCTCGGGGTCGGTCGGTAGGTCGTAGCCGACGACGTATCGAGCGTGCGCCAACACGCCGACGATCACGACCGCTGCGGCGATCTGTACCGCGACGTGGACGATCGAGCCGAACATCGCACAGAACGTGGCAGCGATGTAGAGACCACGAGCCGGTGCCGAGAGCTCTCGAGCCCCGTCGAAGCCGATCGTCGCGACGATCAAGCCGACGGTGCCGGCGAGTACCACAGGGAACGCGACGAGCGTCTCCCACGACCAGTAGATCAGACTCTCGTTCGCGATGAACGCGTAGGGAATGACAAACCCGGGCGCGCCGAGTCGGAGCGCTTGTTTACACGAATCGTATGTGTTTACCCCCAGAAATCGCAGGAGGACAGTAGGTTCAAAATCGGGGAATTCAATTAGAAATCCGTAAAATTCGACCGCCGTC
>NZ_AOII01000019.1 GCF_000337615.1 Natrinema pallidum DSM 3751 | reverse complement strand
CCACTGAGAGATATATAAATCAAATAGAGGGTGCTGTTTTCAGCCGTCTCAGTGGCTCAGCCAGGAACTCTATGGGGGTAAACACATGCCACGAATCGAGGAAGTTCGCGCCCGCGATTCGCGATCCGATCGCGACCGAAATCGCGACCGGCGGGGTGATCGCCGACAGCATCGCGAAGTAGAACACGAACATGTGCGTCGCGATCGGTGGTGTTCCGAGTTCGGTGATCGGTTTCGCGACCAGAATGGCCACGAGAATGTACGCGGCGGGCGTTGGCATTCCCAGTCCGAACAGGATACTGGCGATCATCGCGAGGACCAACACGATGACCAAGCCCCCGCCGAAGCCGAGCACACTCACGTCGCCGAGGCTCACGATCGATGTCGCAACGCGGGCCGTCAGTCCCGTCCCCTCGAGCAGTTTGACGATCACGCCCATGGCCGCAAGGACGCCGACCAGCGGTGCCATGTCGATGCCGCCCTGTTTGAACCCATCGACGGTCTGCTTGCTCGTCGCGACGAGGTTCCCAAGCACGTCGTCGCCCCGTACTTCCCGACCGAGGACTTCGGCTGTCACTTCGTCGGAGCCGATGCCGACGACACCGACGACAAAGTTCCGAACGAACATCACGCCGACGATCGCGAAGATCGTATTCATGCCCGCCGACAGCGGTGTGTACCGCAGATACACGAGCGTGTACAGGAGGACGACCATCGGGACCACGAAGTGGCTTCCTTTGAGGAGGAGCCGCCACCTGAACGACGAGAGATCGTTCGAGATCCAGCCGAACTTGAGGATCGTGAAATGAACCGCGAGACAGACGCTGAAGTAGAACAGCGCCGCCGGAATGATCCCCGCCCGAACGATATCCAGATACGGGACCTGAACGATGTCGGCCATCAGGAACGCGGCTACGCCCATCACCGGCGGCAGCATCTGGCCGCCCGCGGAGGCGACCGCCTCGATCGACGCGGCGATATCGTCGCTGACGCCCTGATCTTTGATCATCGGGATCGTGAAGCTCCCGGTCGTCGCAGTGTTTGCCGCCGCACTCCCGGTGATCGAGCCCATGATCATACTCGAGATGACGGCGATCTGGACGACGCCGGTCCGGAGGCTCGTCCCGAGTTCCGTCCCGATCTCACGGACGAACTCCATCAATCCGAACGCCTTCGCGATCCCGGCGAACATGATGAAGATCGCGACCCACGTCGACCCGATACCCATGAGCGTTTCGTGATAGACGCCGCTGATTCCGATTGCGCCGTTTTCGGCGATCTGCTCCCAGCTCTGTCCCGAGTGCTGGAAGACGCCGAACAATCGCGGACCGACCGCAGCATGGGCATACGCGATCGCCGCGACGGCAACGGCCGCGATCACGGTCCCGAACGCCCGCCGAGTGGTATCGATCGCCAGCGCGATCAGGACGACGCCGACGAGGTGGTCGGTGGTGGTATAGCCGAGGATATACGCGTCCTCGTCGAGTCGGGTGAAGTTCGTGTAGACGTGATACATCGTGAGCAACGCCACGACCGCGAGGGCAAGGGCGACGTACGGATCGACCCGCTTCCAGGTCTGCCGCACTCGCTTGAGTCCGTCGCCGATGCTTCCGCCGGTCGTCGAGGATTCCGCTGCGGCGAAACCAACGTCGGCGCTCTCGTTGCGGAACGTTCTGTGAGCGTAGTCGAGGTAGTACAGCGCGATCCCGATGCCGAAGAAGAGGATCATATACCGTGCGTCCCGCTTTACCCATCCTGGTTCTGGAACGAGTCCGCTGAGGGGCCACCCGCCCACGAGGGACACGGCGTACACGACGGTGTATCCCGTCAGGAAGACTCCCAGTGCGTACACGAGCCATCCCAGGGCTGACTCGAGTCGCCCGCGCTCGGAATATGTCTCAGACATCGGTCCCGTTAGTTACCGCCATCGGCGATGAAGAACCACGGCAGATCATAGAAGTGGACGATCTGTGCCATCTCGAAGTCGAGTTCGCTGTAGTTGCCAGCCCCGTCTTGGACCTCCTGTGCCGACCAGTTCTGGATGTACACCATCTCGGCGTCCTCCTGATCGAGCGCACCGAGGTTGGCCTCGGTTCCCTGGCTGGTCTGGGCCTCGACGAACAGGTCGTCAGTCCCGTTGTTGACGGCGCTGGCCATCCCCTGGTTGGCGGTGTATGCCGTTGTCGTCGATGTCGACGTCCGCATCCGGACGTTGGTGTCGCCGGTGGCCCCGCCGCTCGCACTGCCGCCGGCGCGCTCGAACTCGTCGCTCCAGACGCCGATTTCCTCGTAGAAGTCGGCCGCGGCGTCGTGGAAGGGCACATCGTCGTACATGTTCTCGACCCAGAACTCCTCGTCCTCGTAGGTAGCCAGGACGCCGTTGTATTCCGCCAGCTCCTGTTTCTGTTCGTACAGCGTCTCGAGGAACGTATAAACCGTGTCGTACTCGAGGTCGGCCCGGGAGACGAAGTTGTACGCGAAGGTCGGCGCGGGGACCTCGTCGGGTGCGTCGACGTTGTCGATCTGGCCCGTCTCGGCCGGCTGAATCAGCAGCCGGTCGTCGTCGTTCCAGGCCTGTTCGGTCTCCTCAGTCACGTCGAGCACGCGGAGGTTGTCGACCGTACTCGCGATCTGCTGGAGCCAGCTGGGGACGATCGAGAAGTTCATCAGCGTCCCGACGCCGACATCGAGCTGGTTCTCGTTGATCGCGTTGCCCTGTTCGCCGTAGCTCGTACTCACCCGATCGTAGCCATCGGTCGCGTGATCGAGCGCACGCTCGAGTGCCGGAGCGGTTCCCGACCCCGTCGGCGTCGGCGACACCGCCGTATTCTCGCCGATGTCGGAGAGGGTCTTGAAGTTCTTATTGCTGCCGCTCGTTTCACCGCCGATACAGCCGGCGAGTGCCGTTGTGGCTCCACCACCGGCGGCTGCGAGGACTGATCTGCGAGTCATACTCCTGTCGGTGAACTTGTGCCTGTTCGCCATGACACATCCTTTCATAGTTTCGTATTATAATACTTCCGCTATCAGTCGATCCGCCGCCGGCCGAGACACGGGACGGTCAGAACCGAGCCACACCGAACTCTACATGACCGGTCTAGGACGCGGAATGCCCCTCGAGCACTACGTGACAACCGACCACGGATGGCCGCCCAACGCAATCTCGCTGACCAGTCATGTGACAACTAGTATCGCAATACCTATTGTGCCATTCCCATACGTCTAGGTATGCTGGATTTCGTTCAGCTCGAGGCGGACCTTGGCCAAGAAGAGCGGATGATCCGGGATACGGCCCGGGAATTCGTCGAAGAACACGTCAAACCCGATATCGGCGAACACTACGAGCAGGGAACGTTCCCGAAGGACCTCATCCCGAAGATGGGTGAACTCGGCTTTTACGCCCCCAATCTCGAGGGGTACGGTTCGCCGAACGTCTCGGAGACGGCCTACGGGCTCTTGATGCAGGAACTCGAGGCGGGCGATTCGGGGCTGCGATCGATGGCGTCGGTGCAGGGTGCGCTCGTCATGTATCCGATCCACGCCTACGGAAGCGAGGAGCAGAAAGCGGAGTGGCTGCCGGAGATGGGCCGCGGCGAGTCGATCGGCTGTTTCGGCCTGACCGAACCCGAACACGGCTCGAACCCGTCGGCGATGGAGACCCGCGCCGAGCGCGACGGCGATGGCTACGTCTTGAACGGCTCGAAGACGTGGATTACGAACTCGCCGATCGCCGACGTTGCTATCGTCTGGGCCCGCGACAAATCGACCGAAGACGATCCCGTCCGCGGGTTCCTCGTCGAGACCGACCGCGACGGCGTCACGACCAACAAGATCGACGACAAACTCTCGCTGCGGGCCTCGATCACGGGCGAAATCGGGCTGAACGACGTCCACGTGCCCGAGGAGAACGTCCTCCCGGGCGTCGAGGGGATGAAGGGGCCGCTGTCCTGTCTCACGCAGGCCCGCTACGGCATCGCCTGGGGCGCTGTCGGTGCCGCCCGGGACTGCTTCGAGGAGGCCCGCCAGTACGCGAAAGACCGCGACCAGTTCGGCGGTCCGATCGGTCGGTTCCAGCTCCAACAGCGCAAACTCGCCGAGATGGGGACCCAGATCACGCTGGCGCAACTGCTGGCCCACCGACTCGCCGAACTCAAAGAGCGCGGTGAGATGCGACCACAGCACGTTTCGATGTCGAAGCGAAACAACGTGCGGATGGCCCGGGACCAGGCCCGGATCGCCCGGGAAATGCTCGGCGGGAACGGTATCACGACGGACTACTCGCCGATGCGGCACATGTCCAACATGGAAACGGTCTACACCTACGAGGGCACCCACGACATTCACACGCTCGTTCTCGGCGAGGAGTTCACCGGTATCCCCGCCTACCAGTAACCACCGACCGTTCGAACCCGTTTTCCGCTTCTCGACCGCGTTCGTCTTCCGCATTCAGCGCCCAGCACGTCCGCTCGCCCCACCCGGTCGAGTCGAATCCGGAACGCCCGTTCCGCTCGGCGGCATTCGAATCCCAGTCTCCGGAACATTGATTGCGACGTGCGAATAGTATCGCGTATGGGAACGGACGGGGACGAGACCGGCGGAGCGGGCGTCTCGACGACGCGGAAAACGTTTGCACTCCTCGAGGCGCTCAAAGACGCGGAAGGCGTCACGATCGCGGACCTTACTGAACGGACGGACCTCCCGAAGAGTACCGTCTACCGTCACCTCCAGACGCTGACCGATCTGGGCTACGTGATCGAGCGCGACGGGGCGTACTACGTCGGCTTCCGCTTCGTCGAACTCGGCGAGCAAGCCCGTTCCCGGAAGGTGGGATACACGGCGGCCAAGCGGGCCGTGTTCGAACTCGGTCAGGAGACTGACGAGCGCGCGGTATTCATCGTCGAGGAGGCCAGCGAGGCCGTCTACGTCCATCGTTACGGCAGCCTCTCGAACACGATGATCGGGCACCGGCGGCCGCTGCACTCGATGGCGTCGGGCAAAGTCATTCTCGCGGAGTGGGACGACGCCGCGGTCGCCGACTACATCGACGACATCGGCCTCGAGACGATTACGCCGAACACGATCACTGATCCCGACGCGCTGTTCGACGAACTCGAGCGAATCCGCGATCAGGGATACGGGGTGAACAATCAGGAACACATGGAGGGGCTTCGCGGGGTCGCCGTCCCGGTCTATACGCCCGACGACGATTTCCTCGGGTCACTGGCCGTCTTCGGACCGACCAGTCGGTTCACCGACGATTACGTTCACGACGAGCTTCCGACGCGGCTTCGGAACAAAGCCGGCGAGATCAAGGTGACGCTCGCCTACGGCTAACCGGCCCACGAGTATCGGTTGCGGCCATCCTCGTCCCGCCGAGCGTTTCACCGACTGAAACGCGGATGGCGACAATCGATCCTCCGTTCAGGATACGAACGAGTCGTTTCGCATGTCGGGATAGCGTTTCGTCAACATGATCTCGACCGCGCGTAACGGCGCAGTCGGTTACGAGCCAACGGCCTATCCGCCAGTCGATATCCGTGCACAACTGCCCGTCTGCAGTGTGTCCGAGACCTCCCTCGAGAATCAGCCGTTGTTCTCCGACCAGCGTCTCGCTCCGATGGCAGAACAACAACGCACCACGAAATGTCGAGATTCGATACATTACCCGGGGTGTATTTCGGCAAACGAACCACTCGGCTATCCGGACTCGTACTCTCGCCCGAGGGTTTATCAGTCAACCCGCGGCCAACGGTGGTATGTCGGATCACACCCGACGATCGCGACGGACAGTTCTCCGAACAGTCGGTGCCCTGAGTACGGGAGCGGTCGCCGCAGTGACGACTGCCGGTGCGACGACCGGAACGTCCATCGATCGGCCCGATCATGCGCCGACCTCGAGACGTGGACAACAACGCACCCGAGGGTCGTCGTCGGCCGATGGCGAGCTCGACGATCTCCTCGACGGCACCGATCTGTACATCGGCGTCGTCGACCGCATCGTTGATGGGGAACACGTCGTCCTCCTGTTGGAGGACGGCGAGTCGGTTGTCGATCAACTCGTGTTACCGGTCGACCGCTTCGCCACTATCGCGCCGGACGACATCCTGCTGGCCGCCGCTACGGACGGCGAATTGCATGCGTACCGACGCGTTCCATCGAAACCGAACGGGTGTCCCGATCCCGATTTCCCACGGCTCCCGTCCGACGGGTGAGACGACTACCCCTCGACTATCGTCACAACTGAACCGATTCACACCTATCGCACAGCCGTCGTGCGATCGGGTGTGCTGGCGTTCAGTGGCTACTATAGCCGGCCATCACGGTGCGTCTGCCCTCTCTCGAGCCCGTTCACTCCCGGTCGTGTCTCGCCGCTATCGATGGGTATGTACCAATTACACTGGCCGGAACCAGCAAGTGCAACGCGTAATACTCGGAGTCGCCTGGGTCGAACCACGATGACGGAACCGTCCCCGCTCGAGTTCGGGTTCGATCGGCCGGGTCCCGCCAGCCTCCGCGCCGCGTTTTTTGGCGTCTGGTTCGTCGATCTCGTCGCGACGATCCTGTTCTTTACCGTCCCATATGCGTACGAACTGAATCCCATAACGGTTTTCCTGTATGATCTCGTCGGGATCGTCGGCGTCGTTGTCGCCGCTCTCATCTACGCCGGATTCGTGATCGGTATCGGTCACGTTCTCTCGAAACCGTTCGATGTCGGGTTTGTACTGTCTGCCGTGGTCCTGTACACCCTCTTCGCGAGCAACAACGTCGTACTCCTGGTCTTTCGCGAGCCGTTGCTCGCCCCGGTCGTGCCGTGATCGAAACGGCGTTCGCTTCGGCCCGCTCGGTCGCGTCGCGGCCCGAAGCGAACGGTCCGCGAGCGGGTAGCCACGACCGCATCGGTGGTGCTCGTCGCCGGTTCGTCGACGGACGACGGGCCGCGGGGCTGACGCGGTATCGACCGCGACCGTCGCCGCGACTCGATGCCAGGAACTTTACAACGATATATTTGTAATTGGCAGCTCGTCCGACCCAATCGATACGCCTCCGATCGTTCCCGAGTGGGAGTCGTGGGTATCGGGCATCGCCGAATCCCGCTCCGCTGTGTACCGCCACCATGACCCTCGCCCGGTTCAATATCCAATCTGATACTTATCTAGTAGAATACTAGAGTAGCAACCGTACCTATTTGGATACGTACGAATACGGACCGAATACGTTCTGTCTACTGTCCTGTCCCACTATTGTTTCGAATCGGTCGGTACAGGTCCTTGTGAGTCGATACTCGTCAGACCTATCCGAGACGGAGCACTAAAACCGAATCGATCTCTTCACTCGACCCACCAGGTGATTGGACGACTCGAGCGACGGAGCGACCGCTACCGTAGGGATTGATTCCTGCGGCTTGGACATCGTTGGCAGTCAGCGACTGATCGCCTCGAAGTGCTGTCCCATCTATGTGTCTTTCTCTATAACATTCTGTAGTTCTGTGAACTGATGTATTGTCCTGCTAGCGGCTGCGATTAGCTTCCGACGGATGCAACTGCGGTCCGCTCCCGGTCGTCCGGTCGTAGCGGCCTTCGAACGGTCACCGGTGGTACTTCCCACACGAGTGGTGAATGTCCCGTCGCTCGAGTCCGTGTCTCTCCCGCGGACTGCGAGGCCATCGAGCGCCTGGCTGCTCGCGGATTCTCCGATTTTCGCCAGTTGTGAGCGTCAGGAGTTGGGTTTCGGTTCGATGAAGACGACAGCCCCCGCAGTCGCACGGCGGTGCCGCTCACGAGTTCCTGACGAGACGTGGGCCAACTCGGATTTGAACCACGGGAAGGCGTTCCGGACCGCTCGCTTCGTTTGCTCCCGGACTGTGACTCCCATGATTCAAACCCGAGTAGGGGTCCGTATTTGCGGCTCGCGAGGTCGCCCGCCGAAAAAGTATGGGCCAACTCGGATTTGAACCGAGAGCCTCCACCTTATCAGAGTGGCGCTCAACCTAATTGAGCTATTGGCCCGCGTCGTCGCCTTCTTCGCACTCAGTAGTTGCTCGGTGGGACGTTTAAGCGTTTCTTTCTCCGGGACCCGTGAGAATCGCTACCGAGCGAGGGGATCGTCGTCCCGCTCGTCGTCCGCGTCGTCGGCGTGCTCGTCGCCGAAGTCGATCGTATACGAGTCGTCGTTTTCGTCGACGGTGTAGGCGTCGTCGCCGAGATCGTACGTTCCGCTGTTGGTCGATTCGGTGGCGTTGCCCGCCGTTTCGTCGTCCGGAAAGCCGAACGTCCAGACGGTGCCGCTGGCGAACCCGCCGGTTTTCTTGTCCGCGTAGGGGACGATCACGAAGCGCTTGAGGGCGGCCCGGATCGGAATCCGTGTCAGCGGAACGGCGAGCAGGAAGCCGATGACGTCGGTCACCAGCCCGGGAGTCAACAGGAACGCTCCGGCGGCGATCAGCAGGCCCCCGTCGAGCAGTTCGTTGGTCGGCGGCTGCCCCGCGGCCATCGTCCGTTGCATCTTCCGGATCGTTCGCCGCCCTTCCGCACGAACGAGGAGCATCCCGACGAGTCCCGTCAGCACGACGAGCAGGACCATCCCGACCCAACTGATGAATCCGAACTGGGTGACGATCACCGCGAGCAAGACGGCGTCGAGAAACGGGATGAGCAACAGCGCGAAGATCCACCGGAGCATACTCCGATATAGCCACCGAAGGGTGAAAATCCTTTACTCTCGTGCCACGAACGGAATCGCCGCCGCTCGCGGCCCGCTCGATGGGTTGCGAGCGAACGAAGGGCTTACGCCGCCGACTCACCTGGGTCCGGTATGGACGATACGACCCGCGTCGAGTGGCGCGAGTGGGGACGGGACGCCTTCGACGAGGCCGCGGCGGCTGACGTTCCCGTCTTGCTCTCGCTGACCGCGACGTGGTGCGATCACTGCCACGAGATGGACGCGGAAACCTACGCCGAGCCCCGTATCGCGGCCAACGTCAACGACAGTTTCGTCCCGGTACGGGCCGATGTGGACCGGTATCCGCGCGTTCGCGACCGGTACAACATGGGCGGCTTTCCGTCGACGGTCTTTCTCGCACCCGACGGCACGGTCCTGACCGGTGCGGGTTATCTCGGCCCCGACGGGATGCGACAGGTCCTCGACAGCGTCCGAACCATGTGGGAGACGAAAGGCGACGGTGCAGCGCGCATCCCTCGACCGCTCCGCGAGGACAATCCACCGGCCGGTGAGTTGACGGCCGACATCGAGTCGACCATGCTCGGCCAACTATCCGACAACTACGACGAGACCGCTGGCGGCTGGGGCCAAAGCCCCAAGTTCCCGCTGCCCGACGCCCTCGAGTTCGCGCTCAAACGGGACCGCGAGATGGCGCTGCGATCGTACGACGCGGTCGGTGCGAACCTGCTAGACGAGTACGACGGCGGCTTCTATCGGTTCGCGACCGACCGCGACTGGTCCGGGCTCCAACGCGAGAAGCTCCTAGACTCGAACGGCGCGCTCGTCCGTGCGTTCGCCAACGCCTACCTTCACACCGGGAAAGACGAGTACCGTGACCCCGCCGATCGCACGATCGATTTCCTCACGACGACGCTGTGGAACGCCGATGCCGACGCCTTCGCGAACAGTCAGGCCCCCGGCGAGGACGACGCCCACAGTCTCGACGCGACCGAGCGAGCGGCCGCCGCCGAGCCGCCGGTCGATGACGGCGTCTTCGCCGGCTCGAACGCGCTGGCGATCGAAGGGCTGCTCACCTACTACGCTTATACCGACGACGACCGGGCCCGCCGGTACGCCGAGCGCGCGCTCGCGACCCTCCGTGAGGACCTGCTCGAGGACGGCGTCGTCGCTCACGCACGCGCGGAGGCGGTCAGCGACGGCGACGCGATCCCGCTCCTCGCGAATCAGGCCCGCGTGCTGGCGGCGCTGACGACGGCCGCCAGTACCATCGAGACTGCTGTCCTCGACGACGCGACGGCCGTCGCGGAGACGACGATCGACCGACTCCACGACGAGGACTCGTTCCTCGACGGTCCCGCCGAGGGCGTCGGGCTGTGCGACCGGCCGCTCCGGCCGCTGGACTCGAACGTCGCGTTCGCGGACGCGCTGATCGATCTGGCTACCCTCACCGGGGACGACCGCTACCGCGAGTTCGCCCGGGAAACCCTCGAGGCATTCGCGGGGGCGAGTGACCGGTTTACCGTCCAGGTCGCCCGCTACGCGACGGCCACGTCCCGTCTACTCGAGGGGCCGCTGGTGATCAGGGTCGCCGCCGCGCCCGGAACGGATCTCCACCGTGCGGCGCTCCGACTCGCGGACCATGAAAAGGTGGTCGTCCCCGACGCCGATCTCGCCGCCGGAACGGCGCGTGCCGAACGGGGCGACCGCGTGTCGGCGGCTGCCGAAACTCCGAACGAGTTGAGCGAACGCATCCAGTCCATTCTCGACTGACATTCGGCCCCGAAACGGGCGAGGACGGATACCTATCAAACTACCGTAGCGTTTATGTCGCTTCGGTCGGTCCGTTATGACATGGCCAGTCTCAGGGACCTCGGGCTCTCCGAGTACGAAGCTCGAGCCTACCGATCGCTGCTCACCACCGGCCCGACAACGGCCAAGGAGCTGTCACGGGCGAGTGACGTCCCGATGGGGCGGATCTACGACGTGCTCAACAGTATCGAACAGTACAACCTGGTCCGAACTCAGACCGCGAGCCGGCCGAAGAAGTACGTCGCCGTCGAACCCACGACGGCGCTCGACCGCCTGCTCGAGGACAAGAAACGGGAACTCGAGGAGAAAGCCGACCAGTACGAGTCGATCGTCGACGATCTGGCCAACGAACTCGACGCGGCCGAACCGGTCGAAGAGCAGTTCTGGACCGCCGCCGTCGGCCCCGACGAGACGATCGATCTCCTCTTGGAGCGGCTGGCGGCCGCCGATCGGGACATCGTCATGGTCTCCTCACATCCCTCCCCCCAGTGGGACATGCAGGCGGTCAGCGAGGAGATCAACGCCCAACTTGAGAACGCGCTCGATCGCGGCGTCTCGGTCGATCTGTTGCTGACTCGTGAGATGGTCGGCTCGATGTCGGAGGCGGTGGGCCGGCGCTATCGCGAGACCTTACAGCAACGCGACGACTTCGACGTTCGTACCCACGACGACGTCACTGGGTCGTTCAATATCATCGACGGCGTCGAAGTCTGCATTCAGGTCCCGAACCCGTTGTCCTCGGGGGAAGCCTTCGGGATGATCGACCTCAAGGACCCCGAGTTCGCCGCGAACGTCCACGAGGAGTTCGTCCCGCGGTGGGAAGACGCCGAACCGCTCGAGTTCTAGGTCTCGATTTCCTCGCGAAGCGTCCCCATCTCGACGATCCGCTCGGCGTGGGCGTTGTGCTGGTGGATCGACTCATCGTTGGACTGACTCATCGTGATCACCGCATCGTCAGCCAGGTGGTCGAACTCCTCGACGACGCCTTCAGCCAGCGCACGGACGCAGTCTTCGACGAACTTCGCGTCGGCGTGGGCGTCGTAGGTCATGTGGTCCTCGTCGGGCCGCTTCGCGAGGTTGTAGATACGCGCGCTCATCGAGTCTCGAGCGATGTCGATGATGTCGTTCAGATCGACCGACGGAGCGCCGCTGGCTTCGACCGTCAGCGTCGCGTGACCCCGCTGGGAGTGGCCCGGCTGTGGCACCTCGTCTAAGAACGCCGTGATCGTTTCCTCGTCGACACCCAACCCCTCGAGCGTGTCCTTCGCGCGGGCCGTCGACATGCCCTGCGAGCAGGGACAGACGGTCATCCCGGTGACCCGTGCGCCGATCTCCTCGCGGGTGCCGTCCTCGGTCGCCGTCGCCGACGCGACGATGTCGACGGTATGTTGGGTCTCGCGGTCGCTCGCGGGCGTCCGTTCGCGCCGCATGAACTCGGCCTCCATCGAGACCTCCGCCTTCGAGGTGTAGTCGTGGCGCTCGAGCAGTCGCTCGGCGGCCTCGCCACAGACTTCCTCGACGCCGTAGGCCTCCTCGCGGGTCGCATCCTCCAGAATCTCGTCGATGACCTCCATGTTGCGGCTCATATCCGCGCCCTTCCGCCAGCCAGGGAGGTCGACGAAGACCTCGAACTCGGCGGTGAGGACGATCGGTCGCTTGCCTTCGCGGGCGATCTTGACGAGTTTGTCGACGCCGGTAACGCCGACCTGACTCAGGCCAACGGTCACGTCCGGCGATGTCGCCTGCACGTCCGGCAACTGATGACTCATTGACCGCATTCAGGGTAGCGGGTGATTCAACCTTTCGGAACCGGGTGTCGCTTCGACGACCTGCTCGAGCCGTCGATCGGTTGAGCGCTTCTCGTTGCAGGGAGAGAGTGACGACGGTGATCGTCTCGCTACTATCGTAGCAACTGAACGTCACTGCACACCTGACCGCAGGACGGCGTTACGATCAGTGTGTCAACCGGTTCCGTTGCTACTATAGCTGGATCTCCGACGGGTGTCCGGAGTGGAACAGCCGATCACTGGACCGCTGCTCGGGTCGGCGTGGCCGTCGCTCCCGATGCTCTCGGCGCAGATGGGGTCGTGCTCGATGATCGAACACACAGGCGACACTGGAAACGGGAAACTCGAGTCCAGTCACGCCGAGGCCTTTCAGAGCGGTTCTCCGCGTGAGATTGGTCCCTCATGTCACGACACACGATCATTAAAATAATATATTCTTACGACAGCTGTGAATAATATGACTCCCGTCTTCGAAATGTCAGATAGACCGTTTATGTTGGAATGTGATGAAAGCCCGACGGGACCTCGACCCTCGCTACGGGCGTTGGTCGTGTCCGTTTGGACCATCACTCACCGATGGCTGGAGCGAGCCGTCCGTGTCGTTCGACCGAATCGTGCCGTGGTAGCGCCGTCCCCGTTGAACGCGAAATCCGTGCGATGGCGTGATCGAAGCGATGCGATTGGCTCCGCTTCGGGGGGATCATGAACCGACGCGAACTCCTCGCCGGCGTGGGTGCTCTTTCTGCCGTACTGGGTTCGGGGTGCCAGGCCCTCCGGGAAGACCGGAATCCGGCGTTCGAAATCCGAACCGTCCGGACGTACCAACCCGATGCTGGCACCGTTCTGGTGGTGACAACGGTCGAAAAGCGGAGCGGCGTCGCCGGACACGTAACGCTCCGCGCGGAGCTCCAGATCGCCGGCGACTACGACCACGCGTTCATCCAGGAGTACGTCGTTCCCGCGGACGTTTCCGAGCGAACGCTCGCAGTTCCGTTCGAGTACGATGAACCGGTGTTCGAGAACGCGACGTACGACGCGCGAGTGAAAATCCTCCGCGAGGGCGAGGCGGATAGCCACTGGACGACCGACAACGGGACGGCAAACGAGACTCGATGAGGAGAGTCCGGTCTCACTCCGCGATGCGTCTCAGACGCGTCTCGACGGTGACGCCCTCGAGCGAGCCGTCGTTTCTTTAAGTACCTCTGGTCACAAGGTAGAGCTATGACGGGAAGACGGTCGTTCTGCAGCCAGTAACTTACACCCGATAGTCACAACGCCGTGTTTTCGATCCTCGGTCGAACGGCATGTGGGCGGGCAGTCTCATCGACGAGGGATTCACGAGTCACTCGTGCCAGTGGAGAGTCGGCTTACTGCTTCCCACGCGAGAGCGAGCACGAACAGGAAGAGCAACGCTGCACCCAGGCCGGTGAGGAACCCGTCCGTGACACGGCGTGCGAGGAAGACGGCGAGTGCGGTGCGAAGTACCCGTGAAATTCGGCTCAGATTCCATTCGAGCAGTGCGGTTCGGAGGGCGGACATTATCTCATAGGCGGGTGGGGTTACATATAGATCTGGGGCAATGCAGCAAGTTTCGGGCTGCTCTGGTCGCACACCACCTCATCCACCGGATTTCGTAAATCTCGAGCCTCGAGTGTCGCTCTTTCGTCCCCGTATCACGTCCGGTGGCCGACACCGTCCGCGCTCCGCTCCGTTCTTTAAGTGCCTCTGGTCACAAGGTGAAGCTACGAAGGGCATTCGTCACCCGGCCGTCTCGGGATTCGTTTTCAAACCCTCGAGCCACAGCCATGTCTCACCTCCCGAACCGCGTGTCCCGGACCGTCGACGACCACCTGACCGCGATCGAACGCGAGTACGACATCGCGGTCGTACTGGCGGTCGCCCGCGGGAGCCACGCCTGGGGTGCGGCGAGCCCCGACAGCGACTACGACGTGGGATTCGTCTCCGCGCCGACCGACCTGCGCCGGTACGCCCACCTCGAGACGGTACCGGGGACCGTCGTCGAGGACCGCGGCGAGTTCGAGTATCAGGGCTGGGACGTGCGGACGTTCGCACGGCTGCTCGCGGATTCGAACGAGGGTGCGATCGATCTGCTCCGGAGTCCGATCCGCTATCGGACCGCGTACGATCCCGCCGCGCTCGCCGACTATCTCGAGCGGACGTACAACCCGATCGACCTGTATCACACGTGGCGCGGGATCGCAACGAGCAACTACCGCACGTACATCTCCCACCATCTGGTCCGGACCGACGACGAGATTTTCCCGATCATCGATGCGGACGAGGACACGTATACCGTCGAAACCGACGACGGAACGACGACCGTCCCGTCCGACGACGAACGGTTCAGCGAGACCCAGACGAAACCGACGGTGAAGCGAAACCTGACCATCTACCGGGCAGCCATGTTCGCATACTACCTCGTGGAAACCGGGGAACGTGGCGCACACGAGTTACCCGCCCTCGAATTCGAGACGTTCCTGACCGAGCACGCGCCCGCCGTCTTCGACGCCGATCGAATCGACCGCGCTCGTGAGTTGCTCGAGCGGAAACGGGCGGGCGAGGGCGCGACCGAGATCGGCGACGCCGTCGGCCGCGAGTTCGCCCACCCGCCGAAAACGATCGATCCCGATACTCACGCTCGAGATGGCCCCGATATCGACCGACTGGACGGATTCATCGACGACCTGCTCGCCGCGGTCCAGTGACGCCGACGGACCCACCTCGCTTCCGAGCCGCTCTTTACGTGTCTCTGGTCACAAGGTGAAGCTACGAAGGGCTTTTCGCGGACCAGGCACCTCGACCAGCGAGCGCCCGGTTCCGATCGAGGACGCATCCCGCCGAGACGTGTTAGAGTTGCTGTTTGTCCGATTCCCTGGCAAATCGAACGGAGCGAGCCTTTTTCACGCTCCCTCTCCGAGCGACAGACGATGCAAGACGACGGTGCCGACTCTGGTCCAGGTTCCGAGCGAGCCGTGGACGGCGTCGAACCGGAGCCCGCCCGTGACCGCCGCCTCGAGACCCGGCCCGGGTCCGGATCGCTCTCGCGGGCCGACGTGCAGCGCGATTCGACGGTCCGCCAGTGGGGCGTCGTCACGCCGAGCGCGACGGTCATCGGCCGCGCGGACTCGGCCGACGCGGACCTCTCCGAGAGCGTTCGTCGCCTCCACGACGAACAGCACGCGGCGACGCCGGGCTACAGCGAGCGCGCACACCGACTCGACCGGCTCCGAACGACGCAGGCGCTTTGCAACGCTCTCGAGGTGACGCCGTGGCAACGGGATCTCGCGCTGGGCGTCATGGACGAGATCGACCTCACGGAGTTCGGGAGCCAGCGTGCGATCGAGAAGGTCGCGCTCGTGGTGATCCGTCACGTCGTCGATGTCGACCGCCAGCAGTACTTCGGGCTGGACGACATCGATGCTCGAGCGCTCTCCGCCGACCGGATGGAGGAGCTGTTCGGCCGGTATCGTGCACACGACATCACCGACGAAGCGGCCTTCGAGCGGCTCGCGGCCGAGTACGGGCTGGACACGACGAGTTTGAACCGACTGCGCCGCGTCCTCACGTCTCAACTCGACGACGATCTGCCGGCCTACGGGCGCAATCCCTATCGGGACCCGAACCTGCCGGACGTGACGGGATCGGAGACCGAAGCCACGGACGCGGCCGTCGGCACTGAGAGCTGAGGGCGCGGTCATCGTCCGGGGTCCGGTCGACCTGGGTCACTCGTCTCGAGTCGGCTGCCGGTGACCGGCGGCTTTTCCCTCCGAGGTCCCTAGCCGCGCTATGACCGACGGGGACTTCGGATCGGCGGCCGAGCCGACCGATCGAATCGAAATCTACGCCGACTACGTCTGCCCGTTCTGTTATCTGGGGACGCGATCGCTCGCACAGTATCGCGAGAGCCGCGACGAGCCGCTCGCGGTCGAGTGGCACCCCTTCGACCTGCGCAGCGGCCAGCGGAACGCGGACGGGTCGATCGATCACGATGTCGCGGACGGCAAGGACGACGCGTACTACGAGCGGGCTAAACGGAACATCCACCGGCTTCAGGAGGAGTTCGACGTCGAGATGGCCCAGGATCTCGCGACCGACGTCGACTCGTTCGACGCACAGGTCGCCTCGTGGTACGTCGCACAGGAGTACCCCGAACGGTGGGAGGCGTTCGACGAGGCGATTTACACGGCGCTGTGGCGGGACGGTCGCGACATCGGCGAGACCGACGTGTTGGTCGCTCTCGCGGCGGACATCGGCCTCGAGACCGACGAGATCCGCGACGCGGTCGCCGACGAGGGTATCCGGGCGGCACTCGAGGATACGGTTGCCGAGGCACAGCAGCGGGGCGTTACGGGCGTCCCGACGTTCGTCTCGGATGGCCACGTCGCCCGTGGCTCGGTCCCGCCGGCGCACTTAGAACGACTCGTTGAGGGCGACGGGTAATCACTCGAGCTTGTCCAGCCCGTCGAAGAAGTTCGCCTGCGGACCCACCAGCCTGACGGCTTCGTTCGCGAGCGAGACCGACACCTCGGCGGGGGGATCGAGACGCTGGCGGTTTCGGCCGTCGCTGATCGCGTAGGCGGTTTCGGTTCCGGAGACGGTGAGCGTGATCTCGGTCGTGGGTTCGACGACCAGCGGCGGCATCGATTCCGTTGCGGCCATCTGTGCGACGACGAGCGCCTCCGCGGACGGATGGACCAGCGGTCCGCCCTCGCTCAAATTGTACGCAGTCGAGCCCGTCGGCGTCGCCACGAGGACGCCGTCCGCGTGACCCTCGGCGTACCGTTGGCCGTTGATGTCGATCCCGACAGCGGCTCCGCCGCCGTTCCCTCGCCGCGGTCCGTGGACGACGATCTCGTTGAGCGCCGGCTCGAGCGTCCAGTCCGCTTCGACGCCGGTCGCCCGCAGTCGCGCGAGTTCGCGCTCCTCGACGGTCCCCGTTTCGTCGAGTTCCGTGGCGAGTTCGGTGACGACGCCGAGGGCGTCGTCGGGCGCGACGGCGTTGAGAAAGCCGACTTCGCCGAGGTTGATTCCCAGGATCGGCGTCGAACCGACTTCGCGGGCGACGAACAGCAGCGTCCCGTCGCCGCCGATGCTCACGACGAGATCCCGACCCGCCATCGCGGCGACCGGGACGGCACTCGTCCCGACCGCTCCGCCGGTCGCGTCGTCGACGACGACGCTGGCTCCCTCGCGCTCGAGGGCGTCGACGAGGCTCGCGGCGAGTGCCTGTGCACGTTCGTTGTCACGTTGGGCGACGATTCCGACGGCGACGTCCATCGTCGGCGGCTACCCGCCCCGTCGTCAAAAAGCCACGCTTGTCCGGCCGCCGACGATGGGTAGCAGCCGAACGCCGCCGGCCGACTCCGCCGCTGACCATCCCCCGTGGAGTGATTCGCGCAGTCGCGCCACCGCGCCGTCGGTGTCGGGCCGGACTCCCTCGCTCGAGGCGAGTCTCTTTCCGTTATCGGGCGATTCGATCCCGCTCGACCGGCGTTTCGGGTCCGCCCAACAAATCGTTACGGCCAGGCTCGATCCAGTAATAGCCACTTATCGACATGTTCATGCTCCATACTTTTGCGGACGGGAGGCCGACGTTCCCGCATGGCGCAACGGACGACGGCCGACGAAACACTGCCACGAGAGGAACTCGCCGCGTACCTCCAGGAGCTTGCGACGGAGTTCGGGAGCGAGAGCGAGGAGGTCTCGATACGGGTCGGGAACAAGAACGTATCGCTCAACCCGCCCCACAACGTCGATGTCTCGGTCGAGACCGTCGAGCGCTCCTCGATGCTCCGGGGGAACCGTGAAACAGTCGAAATCGAACTGAGTTGGAAACCCTAATATGGCCGCCGCGGACTCCATCCTGATCTTCGTCCTGAGCCTGCTGGTGGGAACGATCGGCATCCTCGCGGGCTCGCGGCTGGTGTTGGATCGCGACGCGGGCTTCGTGAACGCGGCCGTGACCGCCCTCATCGGGGCGGCCGCCTGGGGAATCACGAGTTTCTTCGTCGGCTGGATCCCCATCCTCGGCGTGTTGCTCATGTTGGTCATCTGGGTCGGCGTCATCAACTGGCGGTATCCCGGCGGCTGGGGGTCCGCGGCCGCGATCGGATTCGTCGCCTGGATCGTCGCGGTCGGCATCCTCTATGCGCTCGCGGTGATCGGCTTCGTCACGGCCGATGCGCTCGGCATTCCCGGCGTCTAGCGGTTCGTCTCGTTCCCGCCATCGAAGACGGAGGGAAACCCCTTTTTCCGTCCGGGCGAGTGGTCCACGTAGATAGCAATGTACGAGACGATCCTGCTTCCGACGGACGGCAGCGACCACGCGACGACCGTCGCGGACCACGCCATCGATGTCGCAGCCACCCGTAACGCGACCCTCCACGTCCTCTCGGTCGTCGACGACCGCGCGTTCCTCGTGCTCGACGACGATCGCATCGAGCAGGTCCGCGGCGACCTCGAGGCGACCGCCCGCGCGGCGGTCGACGACGCGGTGACCCGCGCCGCCGAACACGGTATCGAGACGACCACGGCCGTCGATACCGGCAACCCGGCCGAGTGTATCGTCGAGTACGCTGCGGACGCCGATATCGATCTGATCGTCATGGGAACCAGCGGCGACGAGTACGAACGCAACGTCGTCGGCAGCGTCTCCCAGCGGGTCGTCCGCGAAGCACCGGTCCCGGTCACCACCGTCGGCCCCGACGTGTGAGCGCCCCCGGGAAGTACGACCACCGCTCCCCGCTCGAGGTGGCCGCCCAGTTCGCTCGCGCGGACGGGTGGTGATACAGATGGGTTGATGTGTCCGCCGTCGTTAGTGATCAGGAGATGCGCCGATCGATCGTGATCGCGGCCGTTTTGCTCGTTCTTGCCGTCCTTCTGATCGGCGGGCCGTCGCTGTTCCTGTCGCTGTCGACCAGCCAGACGGCGTCCGATCCACCCGCTCAGTCGACGCAGACAAAATCGACCCCGGAACTCGTGACGTTCGAGGACTCCGAGAGCGGCTTCTGGGAGTACCTCAGTCCGACCAAGCGGTTCCAGAAACGAAGCCCGATCAACGTGGTCGTCCGCGGTGACGTCGACGATGTCGAGCTGGTATTGTCCGACGCCGAGGGCGGTGACGGTGACTGGTCGACAGTCAACGAGTCCGAGGAGGAAGCGCATCCGGAGACGTACTCGCTTACCGGCGGCAACGTCTCCGACAACGAAACGCAACCGGCGAACGCGACCGCCGACGGCGACCGGCCGGTCAACGAGACCGCCGACGACCCGACGGCGAACGCTTCGTCACAAAACGGGACCGCCGCGGAAGCCGCGTCGGACGAGCCACGGGGTCCCATTCCGGACCTCAACTGGGGGCACGCCGACGGCGGCACCCGCTACGCCTACGTCGACCCCGGACCGAACGAGAGCGGCTACTGGACGACCGAAACGCGCCAGCTCGAGGACGGCGACTACTTCGGGCAACGGTATCACATCCGCCTCTACGAGAGTCCCAACAAGGACGACGACTGGGTCGCCATGCAGACACACTCGGAGCACTTCGACTGGTTTACCCTGCGGCATCGAGTCCACGGCTCCCAGGACGCCCAGACGAAGGTCGAGACCGATTTCATGAAACACCCACGCGTCGACGTTCAGGACGACGTGAGCCGAATCTACCTCGACAACAGGAACTCCGTCGACGCCGACGGCTGGGCGACCCTCGTCGAACTCGCCGGCCTGCTCGTCGTCCCGACGCTCGTCGGCGTTCGCGCCGGACGACGCGGTGGCACCGCCTCGAGCGGGACCGATCGAGCCGCGAGCGAGCGCGTCGCCGAGCGGACGCCCGGCGCGATCGACGACCACCTGACCGAAGTCGACCGGAAACGCCTCGCCGCGGCTTACGCCCGCCTCGAGGCCGGTCACGTCCTCCTCGTCTTCACCATCCTGGCGCTGTATCTGGGCGTCCGGATGGGTGGCCTCGCGCTCGAACGGCAGGCCGCGTTCCTCACGCCACACCAGATCGCCGGACTCCTCTATCCGGTGATCGGCGTCGGCATCCCGGTCGCGACCTACCTGCTCGCACGCGGGCTCACGCGACGGCTCGACGCCGCCGTCGTCGCCGCGGGCTCGCTCGCGGTCGCGATCTGGCTCGACTACAGCCTGCTCGGCGTCTCCTCGCTGCCCGTCGACGTCGTCGTCCAGCGAATGCTCGTCGTCGTCGCGCTCGGGCTGATCGCCGGCGGTGCGGCCAAACGGGCCGCTCGGAACACACGGTTCAACGACATGTTGCTCGTCGGCACCGCGATGTGGCTGCTCGTCCTGGTTGGAACGCTCTTCGGCTACTTCTGAGCGGCCGGCGACCCGGTGCCCCGCTCCGGCCGGAGCCGATCGACGGTCGAACCGTGGTCCTTCGGTGCCGAGCCCTTAAGTCCTTCCAACATCGTTATCAACACGACATGGCAAGCCCCACCCGTCAGCGCGAACGCGATCCTGAAACGACAGAAAAAACGCAGGAACCGGAGCGTGAGCGGGTGTGTGACGAGTGCGACGGCGGGACGCTGGTGAAAAGCGAGGATCAGGGCGAACTCGTCTGCGATCAGTGCGGGCTCATCGTCGAAGGAACCAACATCGATCACGGTCCCGAATGGCGGGCGTTCAACCACTCCGAGCGCCAGAACAAGTCCCGCGTCGGCGCGCCGACGACCCAGACGATGCACGACAAGGGGTTGACCACCTCCATCGACTGGAAGAACCAGGACGCCTACGGTCGCTCGATTTCCTCGGACAAGCGCAATCAGATGCGCCGACTGCGAAAGTGGCAGGAACGGATTCGAACCAAAGACGCCGGCGAACGGAACCTCCAGTTCGCCCTCTCCGAAACCGATCGGATGGCCTCCTCGCTCGCCATCCCCCGCTCGGTCCGCGAGGTCGCCTGCGTCATTTACCGGCGCGCGCTCGACGAAGACCTCATCCGCGGGCGCTCGATCGAGGGCGTCGCGACGAGTACGCTCTATGCCGCCTGTCGCATGGAGGGCATCCCCCGATCGCTCGAGGAAGTCGCCGCCGTCTCCCGCGTCGAGCGCAAGGAGATCGGCCGCACCTACCGCTACGTCGCCCAGGAACTCAACCTCGAGATGGAACCGGTCAATCCCAAAAAGTACGTGCCGCGGTTCTGTTCGGAACTCGAACTCTCGGAGGAGGTCCAGGTCAAGGCCAACGAGATCATCGATACGACGACGGAGAAGGGGCTGCTTTCGGGCAAGTCGCCGACGGGCTACGCCGCGGCCGCGATTTACGCCGCCTCGCTGCTCTGTAACGAGAAGAAGACCCAGCGCGAAGTCTCCGATGTCGCGCAGGTGACCGAGGTCACCATCCGTAACCGGTACCAGGAACAGATCGAGGCGATGGGCATTCACGAATAGGACGGCTCGAACTCACGGCATCGGTACACGGGTGTTCGGGCCACTCGGATGCCGGCCGCGGCGGTGACTGCCCCCACGCGGTGGCACGAAGCGCCTCGAGAGACACTGTCGCTACTGCCCGGTTTCGCCGGGGCTTCTGCGTTGGTCGTTCCACCCACGCTGAGCGCTGTGGCTGCCGATCTCGAGTACGATCCGCTCCCGGTCCCGAGTCGGTTGTGCGGCGAGACTGAATCATAAATAAATACATGGATGACATTTGAACGAAGCGAGCGGAAACATAAAATAGCTGCTTCGTCAACTCTTCGTATCTGTGGCCTCTCACCGACGAACACTCTTAACTCGGCTCGGCGGCGTGATCGCGGGCGGTGGCGCACTTCTCGGAACGAGTGCGTTCAGTACTGTTGACGCGACACGAACGGTGGCCGTCGACATAGCCGGGGATGCGAACGCGTTCCTCGGTATCGAACCCGGTGCTGAGGGCGACGGGTACGTCCGCGAGAACGGCACGGTCGAGATCGATCTGACCGCGATGGAGGACGGCCGACACGGTGTTTCCAAACACGCAGTTACGGCCGTCGATCGGCTCCTCGAGGTCACGAACAACGGCCCGACCGAGATCGCGGTCGGGTTCAACGACGAGTACGCGCTCGAGCACGGTGACTACGACGAGCCCCCCGGTGGCTGGGGATACACGGTGAATACGGACGAAACCGCCGTCGTCGTCGGCTGGGCGAGCCCGCTGCCTGCGGAGATGGACCACTCGTTGGCAGCGGTTCGACCGCGGCTGGTCACGACCGGTTTCGAACGGAGTACGCTCGTCGATGGCCGCCTCAAGGACGAAGTCGATTCGAAGACGGAACGGACGATCCGCCCCGGAGACCGTCTCAATATCGGGGTGATCGTCGACACCCGCGCTAGCACGGTTACTGCAAACCCGATTCCGGAGTCACTGGACGAAACGATCCCGATATACGCCGAAACGACCACGACTTGATCCTGGCCTTGCTCGCGTCGCTCACGATCCAACGGTTCGCGTGCGGACGGATCCGGCCGCAAAAAGTCGCCGCAACGGTCTCCCGGAATGCGCTGGCCGGGAATTGAACCCGGGCTATGAGCTTGGGAAGCTCATGTCCTACCACTAGACCACCAGCGCTCTCCGTCGGTCGCGCCACTCAATGGTACCCGCCGGTTACACTTGAACGTAGCGCTCTCGAGTCGGCCGTCCCGTCGTCGGCCACGGACCCAGCCTCGAGTCCCACTCGCTGCAGACCGCGGTTCGTCTCGCTACCGTGGTGGTGAGGCCCACGGCCGGACAGTACTCCGGAGTGAAGACGCGGTGATCCTTCAGCCGGAGCGGCTGCGACGCGTCGTTCGATTCTCGCGGCCGGACCTTCGGCGTTTCCGACGGCCGCGGTCACTGTTCGACACATCGAATCGGGAGCGGTCGTCGAAATCGACCGTCCGGTCAGTTTTCCCCGGCGAGGGGAGAGTATTAGGTCACGCCGTCCCTAGTCCCCTCCATGATCGACGTTCGCTTTTCGGAGGCGGAACTCGAGCAGCGACGCGAACACATCACGCAGTTCGTTCGCGACCGAGTCGACGCCGCGGGTGCCGACGGTGTCGTCCTGGGCCTCTCGGGCGGAATCGACAGCACGCTGGTCGGACACCTCGCCGTCGAGGCGCTCGGGGCTGACGCCGTCCACGGTCTCGTCCTGCCGGCGACCGTCAGCAGCGAGGGGAACATGAGCGACGCCGAACGGGTCGCCCAGGACCTCGAGATCACCTCCGACGTGATCGAGATCGAGCCGATCGTCGACTCGTTGCTGTCGGCCTATCCCGAGGCCGAGGGCGACCACGAAGCGGTCGGCAACGCACGCGCTCGCGTCCGTGCAGTGTTCAACTATCTCGTCGCCAACCACGAGCAGCGCCTCGTTCTGGGGACGGGCAACCGCAGCGAGGCCGCGGTGGGCTACTTCACCAAGTACGGCGACGGGGCCGTCGACTGCCACCCGATCGGCAACCTCTACAAGGCGCAGGTCCGCCAACTCGCCCGTCACATCGGCGTCCCCGAGGACCTCGCCGCCAAGACCGCCACCGCGGAACTGTGGGCCGACCAGACCGACGAGGACGAACTCGGAATTAGCTACGATACGCTCGACTCGATCCTGGTGACGCACGTCGACGGGCCCCTGTCGGTCGCCGCGACCGGGCGATTGCTCGAGGTCGACGAAGCGACCGTCGAACGGGTCCGCGGCATGTACGACCGCAGCGAGCACAAGCGAACCGTCCCGCCGGCCCCGGACCCGCTGGACTAATCACCGCCATCGCGGCGCTGATGTCGCCACTCGTCCTCGAGAAGCCCGTACCAGTAGACGTCCTGATACTCCCCATCGACGAAGTCGGCGTCGCGATGGACGCCCTCCTTCGTGAACCCCACCGTCTCGAGAAGCCGCTGTGACGGGTCGTTGAACTCGAACACGTGGGCGGCGATCCGGTGGAGTCCGAGCTGATCGAACGCGTACTCGACGACGCACTCCGTCGCCTCGGTGCCGTACCCCCGGTCGTGGTGATCCGGTGCGATCCAATACCCGATCTCGGCGGTCCGGGCCTCCCAGTCGAACTCGAAGAGACCGATCGTCCCAATCGGCGTCGAATCGACGCCGATCAGCAGGTCGACCGTATCGTCGCCACAGATCACGTTATCGAAGAAATCGCGCTCCTGCTCGCCGTTGAGCGGTCTGGATCGCCCGATCGACCGCCAGATCGTCGGATCGTTGACCTGCGCTTGCAGGAACTCGAGGTCCGCCTCCTCGATCGGTCGGAGCGCGATTCGATCGTCGTCCAGAAACACTGGGCCGGGCATACTCGCCCATAGATATCAGAATTTATATTATTTTCCCTGGACCGGTCCCGACACCGCGCCGCCAGCGATATCGGCTTCGGAGTCACCGCTATTCGAGGAGCGCGTCGATATCGTCGGCGTGGGCGGCGACGAGGTCGGCAAACGCCGCAGCCTCGCGTCGTTCCTGACTCGCCCGCTCGCCGTCGTCCCGAAGCCGGTGTTTCAGGGCCGCCAGCGCGTCGGCTGCGTTATCAGCGATCCCCTCGGCCACCGATCGGGGGTCGTCCTCGAGACGCGAGATCAGCCCCGTTCGGAGCGCCGTCTCGGCGTCGATCGACCGACCCGACAGCGCGAACTCGAGGGCATCCCCCTCGCCCATGACGCGTGGCAACCGGACGGTGCCGCCCCAGGCGCCGAACAGTCCGAAACTGACCCCCGGTTCCCCGTAGGTCGAGTCGGGGGTTCCGACCCGGACGTCACAGGCCAGCGCGAGTTCGAGGCCGCCGCCGCGTGCGGGGCCGTCGATTCCCGCGACGACGACCGCCGGCGAGTCTTCGATGGTCCGGGCCACCCGCTGACCCAGGCGGGCGAACTCGGCTGCACGGTCGCGGTCCCCTTCGAGGGCCGCGACCTCGGTCAGGTCGGCACCGGCACAGAACGCCGGGCCGCGTCCGCGAAGGTAGACGACGGATTCTTCGGCCTCGCGGATCGCGGTCTCGAGGGCCTCGAGCCCATCGACCGTCAGTGCGTTGCGCGCATCGGGGCGGTTCATCGTCACGGTGCGAATCGGACCGTCAGCGTCGACCTCGATCATGTCAGCAGTCGATCGGGCGTTTCCAAAGGTCTTTGCCTCCCCCGTCGTAACCCCCCGCTAATGGAGAATGCCGACAGCTGTCGGCGTGCCGCCGTCGAGGCAATCGCGGACGTCGAACCACCACAGCTACACGACTACATCGAAGCCACCCTCGAGCGCGCATCGATGGTGCCCGGAACCCTCACCCTCGAGAGCGCCGCGATGATGGGGTCCGAGAGACCCATCGTTGGACCCGACTGCGAGCGGTCCCTCGATGCCGACTCCGCCACCGATGGGGGACGCGAGCGATCGGCCGATCGCAACCCCGACGGCGTCGTCACCCACGCGGCTGGCGTCCAGCTCATCTACGAAGGGCTACGTCTGACCCGCTCGCTCGCCCGCGACGAACCCTGGACGGCGACCGACGCCAGCGCGGGCGACGGCGATCTCGCGATCCTCGCGGCCGACATCCTCGTCGCCCGCGGGTTCTACCTGCTGGCCCGTACCGACGCCGCCAACAAGGCGGTCCGAACCGTCCAGTCGTTCGGCCGCGACCAGACCCGGCGTACCGACCTCGCGACCGACGACGGCGACCTCGACCCGACGGCGTCCGATCTCGACGCCACCCTCGAGCGGGACGTGCTCGAACTCGCCGCCCTCACCGGGGCCGTCGCGGTCGGCGAAACGCCGTCACCGCGCCTGCACGCCATCGTGGACTCGCTCGCCGACGCCGTCGGGACCTCGTTTCCGCCGGTCGAGGACTCGCTTGGCAACCTCGAGCCCTCGGCCCGCGAGCAGTCCCTCGAGGACCACGCAACCGATCGAGCCACGTCGGCGACGGACCCGTGATGTCGATGTCGACCTCCGGAGAGGACCCCGACAATCCGGCGCACGGCCCGATCGAATCGAAACCCATAAAGACATCTCCGATCAACGAAGAAGTACGCGCCTGGGTAGCTTAGCGGTAAAGCGCGTCCTTGGTAAGGACGAGAGCCCGGGTTCAAATCCCGGCCTAGGCTTGATACGACTTCTTCAATTTCCCCCGGAAATGAGGGAAGGCTACCTGAACACTACAGTCTCGACCATCATAAATTCGGGTGTCGCACGAGACAGATCGCGACCGCGCCTCACGAGTGCGAAGGAAACCACATACTCACTGAGAACTGCCTCAGTTCCTACTCGGTCCTCAACCAACTCTACGAGCACCTCGAGCGTGCTGGGTTTTCTGCAGAGAGCTGTCCCAGCGCGTTACTCGAGACGATTGCCGGAGCCGCGAGCCGACCCTCAATGGAGGGGGTGGTCTAAGTGGCCGCCCAGCAGTTCCTCGAGACGCAGTGCCACGAGTTCGACGCCTACCTCAATTTCGACGAGTACGGGCTGAAGCCGTACTACGGACTCACCACCTTCCGGAAAGAGCACGACTGGGTCAATAACGGAAAGCCGTCAACGATGTTCGAATTCGATGGCCAAGAATGGGCGGCCGTCTTGGACTACGACGACCAGCCGATTCTCCCGTGGTCCGATCCGTCCTACAAGCTCGAAACGGCGTACCTCTACCGCGTGTACGTCGTCTGCATGGACGAGACGTACGACGACAAGAGCGCCGACTCGAGCCAGCGGGTGAAAGGCGGCACGTTCACCGTCTATCCGCGCTGGCCGGATATGAAGAAACGCGACGATGAGACGGGCGAGATCAGCAAGGTCAACGGGTACATGGATCTGGGTCGGCCGTATATCACCGTCCGTGCCCAGGCGTCGAATATCGACTTCGCGAAGTACGTCGATCTCACGGCTGAGGCGTTCGCGGTATTCGACGTTCCACGTCGGTATTTCTCGAACCCGCACGAGTCGAGTAACGTCAATGACGCCGCGGTGTACGTCCGCCCGAAGCGAGACGTCTCCGGGCCGATCTACGCGGCCGATGGACCGATCGCCCGCATTCACCAGCTGCTCGAGTCCGATCGATCGGGCTATCGGAAGCACGTCGAAGACAACCGCGAGCGCCCCGGCGACCAGGTGACGACGATGGTCGACTCAGAGCGTGCGGCGAAGCTGATTCGGGGCCACAAGATCGGGAAGGAGGTGAAACACTACTACATGCGCAATCCCGACNGAGCGCCCCGGCGACCAGGTGACGACGATGGTCGACTCAGAGCGTGCGGCGAAGCTGATTCGGGGCCACAAGATCGGGAAGGAGGTGAAACACTACTACATGCGCAATCCCGACAACTACAACCCCGATCAGTTCGGCTGGCATCCCAAACTCGAGGTGTCGTTCCAGACCTCGATCACCGACGAGACGGTCTACTGGGATCGCGAGGACGCGCTCGATCTCGAGCAGTGTCAGCGCGAACTCGAGGAGATGCTGATGAACGTGCTCGACTGGGCCGGTCTTGACGTGACCGGCGGCGACGAGTACCACGAGGACGCGTACTTCGATCCAGAACGCCGTCAGCGGCGGAGCCTGAAGCTCGTCGACTGTCCTCTTCCAGAGATCGAGAGTGAGCAGGAGAACGCCGTGATGCGTCTCTGGGGTGATATGAACGGCAGCGATCGTGCGGTTACGGAGATGCTGCTTACCGACGGCGGTGAGATCTCACCGAGGGACGCAGCCGAGAAGACCGGCTACTCCTACCGGACGATCCGGCGAGTGGTCGACCGGCTCGAGGGATTCGTCCGTCACACCTACGGGAAGCTCGAAGTCGAGAGTGACTTCGCTGCCCAAGAGATGCTCAAGCGTGTCAGAGCCGCCGAGGAACAGTTCCGGCGAACGATCGGAGCAACGGCCATGCAGGTTGCCCAAGACGCGTCCGGATTCGAGAGCGGGCCGTTCGATCGCTTCAAAAACTCCTACGAGGTCGGTGTTTGTGAGACCGACACTCGAAGCCGGAAGCTCCTGCGGGTCCGATACACGCCAGCCGATCGCGATGAGGCNCAGTACGACGACGAACTTGGTATCAGTGGTATCTGGATCAAATTCGAGTACGCCAACGAATCGACCGAGCGATTCCACCTCACGAACGTCTTCCAGCTGTCGAAGGCCCGCGTGAACACCAGCCGGTCTCGAGACGATCGTCCCCTCGACAGGACGCGACAAAAGTTACGCGAAGAGCGCGAGAACCTCCCGCGACGGATGAAAAGCCGAAGCACGCTCGACGGCTAAGCGCCACCTGGTGAGTGGCAACGCTATTTCTTTCCTTAATTTCGGACCTTATCAGGCGATTTTTGTGTAGTTTCGTAGCTCGTCAGAGCGATCGCATCGCTTCGACTCGATCGCCTCGATGAGGCTTGCGTGAGAAACCGGACGCGGCGCGTCCGGGTCCCCCTTAGGACGTGTGGCTAAGGCCAACGGACCAAACTAACCGCTACGCCTTCGCACCGCTGGAGTGGAAAGAGAGGGGCTACCGCTAAGGCAGGAAGCAACCGTCCGAACGCAGTTGTCACGGAGTGCCCAAGGACACTGGCCAAAAGCGCACCCGTCGCTTCCGCGAGGACCACTCGATCCACTGACAGGAATATAATCATCGACGCAGCAGATTGCAGTCGGGTGTCTATAGTAGCGCTTGAAAGTCACCGCACACCCGATCGCGGGACAGCGTTGTAATCGACAGATAGCGTCTCACACAGGATAAATCACGAGAGGATCGTCTCGCGGGGGGNTTGCAGTCGGGTGTCTATAGTAGCGCTTGAAAGTCACCGCACACCCGATCGCGGGACAGCGTTGTAATCGACAGATAGCGTCTCACACAGGATAAATCACGAGAGGATCGTCTCGCGGGTGGCGATGGGCGCGAAAAAAGTCGTAATCGGAGCGGTCGTCAGTGCTCGCGACGGAGTGCGAGCAGCGCGGCCGCGATCAGTGCAACGATGGCGACGGTCGGTCCGAAGCCGGGAGTGCTATCGTCACCGTCGTCCGTTTGGTCTTCATCATCCGACTGGTCTTCATCATCCGACTGGTCTTCATCATCCGACTGGTCTTCGTCGCCCGTCTGGTCTTCATCATCCGTCTGGTCTTCATCATCCGTCTGGTCTTCATCATCCGACTGGTCTTCGTCGCCCGTCTGGTCTTCACCATCCGTCTGGTCTTCGTCGTCACCATCGTCATCGGANATCATCCGACTGGTCTTCGTCGCCCGTCTGGTCTTCACCATCCGTCTGGTCTTCGTCGTCACCATCGTCATCGGACGGTGGTGTCCAACTACCACCGCCGCCACCGCTGCTACCGCCACCGCTGCTACCAGAGTCGTCGTCATCGCTGCTGCCAGAGTCGTCGTCATCGCTACCGCCGGAGTCGTCGTCCGCGAACGTGTCGTCCGGGAACGTCAGGTCCTGCTCGAACGTCCCCGAGTCGAGGGCGTACGGACTGCCGACGGCTTCGGGGCCGCTCGCGTCGCCGACGTGGAACGAGACCTCGTCGCCGGCGGTGCTATCGAGACTCAACTTCTCCTCGAAGCCGCCCTCACCGCCGTACTCGCCGGCGGTGTCGACGGTGATCTCGCCCTCGACCGCGCCGTCGACCACGGCGACGATCGTCGTCCCGGACGGCGCTGCGTTGCCGTCCTGGTCGACCGCCTCGCCGTAGAAGTTGGCGGGTTCGCCGGGGGCTTCTTGTGCGGCTGCGAGGGCTGGCCCAGCGGCTACAACCGCTACACAGGCCAACAACGCCATCAAGATGTTCCGGAAAGATGTCATAGTAAGTTAACTAAGATCCCTCTGCTGGATTAGTTTTGAGGCGTGAGGGCGATGTCGTTGTCAGTGTTGGCCGTCCCGGTATCGACCGTCACCGGGCCAGCCGTGTTGGNGTTGGCGTTGTAGTTCGTAGCGTCAGCTTCGATCTCGTACTCACCAGGCGCCACGTCCACCGAGTAGGTGCCATCGGTGTCCGTGGTGAGAGACGTTACCTCTGCGTCGTAGGTACCGTCGTCGTTGTCATCCTCGTAGATCGTCACGTCAGCACTGTCGACGCCATCGTCAGTGCTGTCGTCGGTGACCGTCCCGGTGAGTGAGCCTTTTTCGGTCAGGGTGAAGTCGTTTCCAGTAGCGTCTTCGCCAGCTATCACCTCGACGGTCTGACTGGCGGAGTCTTCATAGCCGTCAGCGGAGGCGGTGACCGTGTAGCTATCTTCCCCGACGTTTTCGAGGGTGTAGCTACCGTCCTGGCTGTCGGTAGTGACTGTACCGAGTTCGTCCCCGTTATCATCGGTGAACGCAACCTGCGTATCCGTCACCGCCTCACCGTTGTCGTCGGTGATTGCTCCGCTGAACGATCCTTCAGTGATCTCGTCAATCGAAGCCTCAGCAGTACCACTGTCGTCCTCAGAAGCGACCTGCACCGGAACGGTCGGTGCGTTGCCCTTCTGGGTCGTGTAGATCAGCGTGACCTCCGTGGACGGATTCGGATCCTCGGAGGCCAGCGTCACTGTTTCGCTGTCGGCAACGGTGTCGTACGTGCCGTCACCGGTGGTGTCGACTCGGAGCTCGACCTGTTGCATGCCTTCGGCGTCGCCGGTGTTCTCGACGGTTGCAGTGACAGTTAGGTCGTCACCTTCCACCACGTCGGTACCATCCGCATTGACGCTGGAAATATCGAAGTTCTCGCTCTGAACGCCCA
>NZ_AOII01000018.1 GCF_000337615.1 Natrinema pallidum DSM 3751 | reverse complement strand
GAGCCGCTGATCTGACTACTCAGGTCCGGGTCGTAGGCCGTGAGACCCGCCTGACTAAGGTCGGCGTTCCCGAGATCGACATCGAGGGTGCGCTCGCCACGTTCGCTATCGATGTCGAAGTTCGAGCCGGCGAGGTGCCAGCCGTTCGCCATCGAGACCGCGCCGGGCGAGACGCGGCCGTCCGTCTCGTAGTCGAAGCCGAGACGCGCGTCCGCGTTCGCGTCCACGTAGAATCCGCGGTGGAGGTCACCGGGAGTATCGACGACATCGCCGTTCTCGCTGATGCTAATATCCGTGTACTCCTCGGTTTCGGGATCCCACGTCGACATTGAATCCACGTTCTGCTCGTAGAGGGCCGCCGGCTGCGGGATCGAAACCAGGTTGTAGCCCTCGTCGAGGCTGGTGGTTTCGTGGACGAGATCGACCGTCGCCGGCTCTCCGACGTTGACCCCGGCGATGTTAACCTCGACGTCTTCCTGCGTTTCGACGTCGATCTGTGTCGGGTCGATCTGCGTCTCGAATTCGCCATCGGTGACCGTTGGCGTGGCGACCGCCTCACCGGCGATGGTGACGGTAACGGTCTCATCGTTAACGGGGGTTCCTTCTGCGTCTTTGATCCCCGTCGCTTCGACCGTCACTGTTCCGCCGTCATCGACGACGCCGACGAAATCGGCGTCGATGGTCGTCTCTTCGGCGGTGAACTCGCCTCCCGACTGTGCGGCAGCCGAGCCGGCAAACGCCGTCGTCATGCCGAAGACCGATACCACCATGATCGCGGCCAGAAGGACCGCTCTAACTTGCTCCCGTGTGCCTGTCATATGTCGGTCGTGGGAGATGAGACTGGTTCAGTTNCCAGGAGATGCGCCGGCGCTGTGGCTCGACGTCGAACGCCGCGTCACGAATCGCCGGCTGGCACCCCCCTACGTTCCGGATCCCGAGACGGACTCGAGATCCTGAACAGTTACTCCCATTATACACTGCATTGATACGTTTTCGACCCGGCCCGGGTAAGGCTAATCGCTATTATAATTAGGCAGATCTACAAACATGATAATATGAATTACATCGGTGAGGAGCTGTCCGAGGACGCCATCGATGACGGCCTGGCGCTCGTAGGCGAACTGGCCGACACCGGACGGTGGTGCTACGATCCCGCGTCCGACGCTCTCTACCTCTCGTCGGACGCCCGCGAGCTGCCTGGGGTTCCCGACTCCCCAACCGTTTCTATCGACGAGTTCCTAAACCGCGTCCGCCCAGACGACCGCGAGGCCGTCGCCGGCACGCTGACCGATCCCGGCAGTAACCCCGGGATCCAGCAGGCCGGCCAATCCACGGCCGATCCGAACGCCGAGGAATCTTCTTCTCGAACCACCGACCGAACCGACCACTGGATGCTCGCTGACAGCGAGTGGCTCCCCCTCCGAACGATCGGGCGCTGGGACCGCGACGCCGACCGCGTCGTCGGCGCGATCCAGGCCCGTTCGGTTCACGCTGACGACGAACTGGGCCTCTTCTACGAGGGACCGACAGTCGTCTTCAAGTGGCGCAACACCGNGATCCGAACGCCGAGGAATCTTCTTCTCGACCCACCGACCGAACCGACCACTGGATGCTCGCTGACAGCGAGTGGCTCCCCCTCCGAACGATCGGGCGCTGGGACCGCGACGCCGACCGCGTCGTCGGCGCGATCCAGGCCCGTTCGGTTCACGCTGACGACGAACTGGGCCTCTTCTACGAGGGACCGACAGTCGTCTTCAAGTGGCGCAACACCGAGGGCTGGCCGGTGGAGTATGTCTCGCCGAACGTGACCGACGTCTTAGGCTACGGGCCTGAGGACTTCTACGCCGGCGAAGTACAGTATGCCGACCTCGTCCACGACGAGGACTTAGAGCGGGTTGACGATGAAGTCGCCCGCAACAGCACCGACGGCACCGACCGGTTCCACCACGACCCCTACCGGATCGTCACGAAGGACGGGGACGTTCGCTGGGTCCTCGATTACACGAAGGTTGTCCGTCGCGATGGCGAGATCACCCACTACCTGGGCTATCTGGTCGACGTCACCGAGCGGAAGGACCAGCAGCTTCGCCTCGAGCAGGCCGAGTCCGTCGGCAACTTCGGAACCTGGACGTGGTCCGAATCCGACGGCTCGTTCCTCTGGTCCGACGGGATATACGACATCCTCGAGCGACCCTACGACGCGGAGCCGCTGTCACTCGACGCGTTCATAGACGTGATTCACCCGGCGGATCGGGAGGAGTTCCGAGCCGCTCGCCGCGCCGCTAAGAACGGGAACCCATACGACGTCGTGTACCGCATCGATGTCAATGGGACGACAAAGTGGGTCTGGGAGCGCGCTGAGTTCACGTTCGATGCCGACGGGAGTCCGGTGGCTGCGACGGGTGTGCTCAGGGATATCACCGATCGAAAGCGCCGAGAACAGCAACTAGAGACGCTGAACGAGACGGGCCAGGAGCTACTGCAGATCGAGTCGAATGAGGCGATCGCCGACACTGTAGCCGATGTCGCCGCCGAGATCTTCGATGTGTCGGGCGCCGGAATCAATTTGTACGACGACTCCAAAGAGGCATTGCTCCCGGCTGCGTACACGATCTCTGACGGCGCTAACTTCGAGACGTCGCCAGCATTTTCGCCGGGTGAAANCCCCGCGTGGGAGGCCTTCGTGTCACAGACCCGAGTCTCGTTCGATCGCACCGACGTTTCAGAGTCGATGACGGACGAGACACCGATCCGGAGCGGTGAAGTGTTTTCGCTCGGGGATCACGGAGTATTCGTCCTCAGCAAAACGGCCTCCCAGTCGTTCGACGAACGGACAATCGAAGCCGCGAGCGTGCTTGCCGCGACGACGGAAGCCGCTCTGGATAGAGCGGCGAAGACGCGCTCGCTTCGAGAGCGGACCGCGAAAGCGACGGCGAAAGAGGAGGAACTCGAGTACGTCACAGAGCTCAATGAGACGATTCGGTCCCTTCATACAGCATTAGTAGAAGCGGAATCCGATGCCGAGATTCACCGCTCGGTCTGTTGGGCGTTGACGACGATCGACGGCTTCGACGGCACGTGGATCGGCGAGCCCGATACCAAGCGAAACGACATCGTACCCGCCGCCGAATCAACGACCCCTGACAACTACCTTGATGACCAACAGTTCTCGCTGAACGCCGAGACTCCGGCACCGCCGGCGCGCGCCGCCCGGGATAGAACAGTCGTCGACGTCGATCGCATTCCTCAAAATGTCCAGCGCGAGGACTGGCGGAACACGGCACTCATCCACGGCTATCGATCCGTCGTCAGCGTTCCGATTCAGTACGAGGAACATCCGTCTTTAGTTAAGCGAGAAACCGCGTGATAGCGGCGGCTTATCGAGGCACCTTTCGGAAGGAATGAGGAAGTCCAGTCTGTGCACGACNTCCTCATCTCGGATTATGCGTCGGCTCACTACACTGTTTCCCTCTGAGTTCCTTGAAGAGCACGCCGAGGAACTCGGCGTGGTCGAACGTGACCGCAAGCTCCAGATCCCTGCCTTCGTTTGGGCATTCGTGTTCGGCTTCGCCGCAGGCGAAAGCCGAACACTCGCCGGGTTTAGACGCTGTTACAACTCGACTGCCGATGAGACGATCTCTCCGGGTGGATTCTATCAGCGGTTGACACCGACGCTTGCGGAGTATCTCCGCGACCTCGTTGAGCATGGTCTCGACGAGGTCGCTGTTCCTAACGCTGTTGACGCTGATATCGACCGATTTAGAGACGTGATGATCGCTGATGGAACGGTGTTGCGGTTACACGAATTTCTCTCAGATCAGTTCGAAGCCCGCCACGAGGAGCAGGCTGGAGCGAAGCTCCACCTGCTCCACAATGCCACAGAGCAGACGATTGAACGGCTCGATACTGCTAACGAGAAAACGCACGACAGCACCTTGTTCAAAACAGGGCCGTGGCTTGAGAATCGCCTCGTGTTGTTCGATCTCGCCTACTTCAAGTACCGCCGGTTTGCGCTGATCGACGAAAACGACGGCTACTTCGTGAGTCGGCTGAAGCAGAACGCGAATCCGCTGATTACGAGGGAGTTACGGGAATGGCGCGGTCGCGCCATTCCCTTAGAGGGCAAGCAGCTCCGAGCTGTTCTCGACGATCTCGATCGGAAGTACATCGATGTAGAAGTCGAAGTCGAATTCAAACGAGGGCCGTACAATGGGACGCGGTCACTAGATACGAAGCGATTTCGCGTCGTCGGCGTCCGCGACGAGGACGCCGACGACTACCACCTGTACATGACGAATTTAGCGAGGAAGGAGTTCTTTCCGGCGGATTTAGCGGAGATCTACCGCTGTCGGTGGGAAGTTGAGTTGCTGTTCCGGGAGCTGAAGACGCAGTACGAATTGGACGAGTTCGACACGAGTGACGAACACGTGGTGAGGATCTTATTGTACGCAGCGCTGCTGTCGCTGCTTGTAAGCCGCGATCTGTTGGATCTAGTCACTGAGCAGGCGGATGATGAGCTTGTGTTTCCGACAGAGCGCTGGGCGGCGACCTTCCGGTCGCACGCCCAGCTCATTCTCCACGAACTCGGTGAGTTCCTCGGCTATTCACCACCGCCGCTGCTCGACCGGCTGATCGAAGACGCTCAGAAGATCCACAAGCAACGACCAATCTTACAAGAGACGCTCGCTACCACTACACAACCGAGGTGTGAGGCTTAACTAAAGACGGATGACCGATCGAATACTTCG
>NZ_AOII01000017.1 GCF_000337615.1 Natrinema pallidum DSM 3751 | reverse complement strand
CCCAGCTCATTCTCCACGAACTCGGTGAGTTCCTCGGCTATTCACCCCCGCCGCTGCTCGACCGGCTGATCGAAGACGCTCAGAAGATCCACAAGCAACGACCAATCTTACAAGAGACGCTCGCTACCACTACACAACCGAGGTGTGAGGCTTAACTAAAGACGGATGGTACGAGGAATTGTTCTACGGTACACTTACCGTCTACAGTACGCAAACCGAGGCGTTCGACGATCGGACGAAAGACGTCCTTGAGGAATTCGGGACGTTGATCGGGTACGCCCGGAACGCGGTCGAGCAACGCAACGCTCTGTTTGGGAGCGAAATGGTTGACCTCTCCTTCGAGATCGATCTCGAGTCGGACGATGTCATCCGGTCGATCGCGTCCGAGCTTGGAACGACTGTTGAGATCCAGAACGTGAACCGGCGAAACCAGAACTCGTATCTCGTCCACTGCTCGATTCCTGACGCCGATCCCGGCGAGGTCACCGAACTGAGTGACTGCGTTGCCGGCCTCGACGCTGTTCAGCCACTTTCAAAATCCAGCAGTTCCACGTTCGAGCTGATCGTCGTGAACGAGTGCATCGCTACGGAGACAAACGATCTCGGTGCAGTCCTTCGATCGATCCAAGTCACGGAGCAAGCGTGTGATATCGTGTTTTCGGTTCCGCGTCATAGGGATCATCGGCGGTTCTCACAGCAGGTCCGAGATCAGTTTTCCGGCGTCAGTCTGACGGCCAAACGGCAATCGTCCCCCGCTGGGTCGATCTCACGGACGAGTCTGTTCGATGCTGTCCTCTCGGAGAAGCAAACAGAAGTCCTGACGGCAGCGTATCACAGCGGCTATTTCGACAAAACACGGAAGCAAACGGGAGCGGAAATCGCGGACGCCTTGGGGATCGCCCAGCCAACGTTCTCGAAACGGCTCCGGGCGGCCCAACACGATCTACTCGCGTCAGTGATCGACGGTGACCGATCCGCCGGCGAGTGACTGGTCGTGGTGTCACCACGGGGGCCTTCTAGCCAGTGGCTGCCGGCAGTGATTCGCGTTGGACGGAGAATCGACGTGTTCCGTCGATACGCCAATCCTCGGAGACCAACAGGCGGCCTCTCGAGGCGTCGCAGTATTCGTCCAAGACGCCGGTGGGACTATTGGCCTGCCGAGAGCAGTACACGATTCCACCAGAGCAGCTCTCGAGTTTACTCAGTCGGCTAGATACCTTTCAGTATGACTGGCTTGATCTTCTCGATGAGAACATCCAAGACCGAGTTGACGCTGATGAGACGCTTTTGGCGGTTATCCGAACTCCCGAACGAGCCGATGGTTGGTCGAGACCGCGGCTGATGTCCGGTGGATCGTCGTGGGAATGCAAGACTCGGATGAAGTGCCCAGTGAACGGGATGTCAAGAGTGCGCTCCAATTCCTGGGTGATCCAAGCATCGGTGTCGTCGAACAAACCGAGGAAGGATACCGGATCGTGACGAGTTACGAGAACGCCGTCCAACTTGTCCGCTCATTCGGAGAGGTCGTACAACCGCCAGAAGAAGAAAAATAGGTCGGGAACTGCCGATCAGCTCTACTCGTGGCGGTCCCCGCTACATCGTTGTCTTGGCCGTACCGACCAACTAACGACCATCCCGCCAATACCCCGACCAACTTGACTGGCTCGGGACGTTGGTGGTTCTGATCCCTTCTGAACCGTATTCAGACGTTTCAGCCGGCTAAAAGGCGGTTCTACCGACGGAAAGGACGATGGTATTCGATATCGAGAGTCGGTTTCGAGCGACGGTCGGCTATGCCCCAAGCAATTGCGGTGCCATTGGGGCAATCCCCGACTACCCCGACCCGGTCCAATAGGTAGTGGTCCTGCCCCTTCACAATCTGAATACGGCCATTTCGACCGGCGAAGATAACGGTTTAGTCGATAGAAGGGAGACGACAGCATTCGACACCAATGACGACCCTGGCCGACGTTCGGGAAGCACTGAGCAATACCGGTGCCAATGCCCCAACTCCCGACCATTTCGACCCGGTCCAATAGGTGATGGGGCACCCCTCCAAGCCGCCGAATACGTCCGTTTAACCGGTGAAAAAGACGATTCTGCCGACAGTAGGGTTTATTCGCTGGCCTGTTCATTGGTTTCTCGTTGGAGCCAGCCAGTTCTCCGACAGCGTCCGACCAATTCATCCCGATAGGTCGGGAAATATCTCTCCGAGTCCTCGGCCATTGGTACCCGTGTTCCTAAATCCGAATTTTGCCGTTCTGGCCGATCGAGATACCGGTTCTACCGATAGATTGGATTATATTCCCGTCGGGGAGTGATGCCACCCGACGATCTACTGCTCTCCCCCGACTAATTCTACCCGGCCTCAGTGATCGGGCCACTACCTATTCACTGGGAATCGATCGGTCAGCCCGGGTAGAGACACTCGTGTGATACCCGGTTCGTGCGATGGGAATTGGTAGACATCGCCGGCGAACCGGTACGTTTCTTCGGCTTGTTCCTTTGGTCGCGGTGCCGAGCCGGTAATAGGTATTCGCGGGTCCCAGTTCAGCGGGATTGTCCCCGAATACGTCGTCTATACCGACTCGATCACTACGGTGTAGCCCCTTTGGTCAAGAAAGTTCTCCCTCGGCTTCCAATAGCCGGCAAGGGCGGCGAAGTTGGACCAACTTCTGGTTGTCGACACCAACTTCCTCGAGGACCAACTTCGCACGTTGGAAGATCAGTACGATACCCCCGAGGGCGAACGTGCTCGAGAACTCGATCGACCGTTCCCAGTTGGGGGGCCAACCGAAGGAACACCTCCTCTACGTCCGCATAGCCTCTCCAATACGCGCTTCGGTCGGCTCTGCAAGGTATGGCTCGATGGCGGAGTAATCAGACCACCCGCCAATGCTCATCATGGTCCGAACGTCGACCTGGCGTTCGACGAGATGATAGGTCGCCCAGGACCGGCGGAGATCGTGCGACGAGACCGACTGCCAACGTAGGTTGTCGGTTTGCTCCGCGACGGTGTGAGCGGCCTCCTTGACCCACCGACGGATGGAGGGGGTGCTTGTGTCGACCCACGGATCAGAGAGATCGAGACCGCGCTCACGGCTGTATTTGTGAATGTCGTCGGCAACGTCGTCTGGCATCCACGCGTCGCGGGTCTTTTTTGCCCCACCTTTCGTATTCTTTCCCTGGACCTCGAAGAGCCAGATGTCGCCATCGTCGGAGTACCGCAGATTGCTATCGCTCGGATAGCTCACTTCCGACGCTCGGAGCCCGCACCGACCCATCAGTTGGATCGCTACCTCACGCTTCCACCCGCCTTCTCCAGCAGTTCGCTCCAGCCGGTCCAGCTCATCGGGAGAAAGCCAGCACTTCGTCACGTCATCGCTGTCGTCGATACGAACCATAACCGGATATCACAGCAAACCCGATTATAGATTAGGTTCTCTCGGACCAATTTCACCGATCTATGCCGTCCAACGGACGACTCGTAATCGGGTTATACAATAAAGCGATTAGAGTGCAAATACCCCGGATCTGACGCTGCTACGGTAGCCCTCACTTGTGAACCTCTGATCCCGTCCGAAAACTCGTGAGTTCATCGATACGGTCCTCCAAGTCCTCGATCTCTTGGCGCAGTTCTTGAGCTTCTTCGCCCTCTGTCGCTGCGAGTTGATCCTTGAGGCCTTGCAGGCGGGTCTCCTTGACCTCCTCATCGACCTCGGCCTTTCGAACGTACTCACTTTCGTTGATGTCGTACACGTCGCTCTCGGCCAGCTCTGTCACCTCGAGGGCGTCATCAACCTTGTCGCGGTCCACTCCCATGACGCGCTCAGGATCGATTCCAGCATCCTCGAGCGCCGCCAGAACGTCCTCGTCATCCTTGAGGGAACGGTTACGACGACTTGTCCGCTGGACAGAGCCGAACGGGCCATTGACAGGCCGATCGTGGTGAAGGCGATTGAGGAGGACATCAGCAACGTCTTGGCGGAAACTGTTGGCATTGCGCTGAACGTCCGAGAGAAGGGTATAGAGGTTGACCAGCACAGCTGTTTCCATGTCCTCCAACGTGGCTACATCGTGGCGTTCGAGTGCATCAACAAGCAGGAGCGCGTCAGCGTACACATCGAGGTCGGGCTCCGTCCGGTCTTCCGTTTCCGGCTCGGTCTCGGCCTCAAGCAGTTGTGTCGCTGTCGTCCCATCAGTCTCCACGATCATGCCCGCATCCTCGTCGATCTCGAAACGTGGATGGAGACTCCACACAGCCGGGTAGGGATCGGCATCTGGAGGGAGCCGGTCGAGTTGGAAACCATTTGGTGCATCGGTGATCCGTCGGTACAGCGTCTCGAACTGATCTCGCTGCAGTGGTCGCTGTTGGTCTTTATCTTCGAAGTCGACAATGACACGTTGCTCCTGTACGTCGCTGATCCGGAACCGGTTGTGCGATAGGGGTGTAACGAGTGTCGCTCCATCCGGGAGATCATCGAGTTCGTCGAGGAGCGTGTGCCAACTCACACTAAACGGCATAGTAGATGAGAGGTGGTCGGAACGCAAAACCGTACGGGATGAGTCTCAGACCAATCATCATTGTAGCCGTCGAGGATGCTAACACGCTCAGAAGACGCCCATTCCATCTTCACCTCACCGTGCCTCCAATATGACGAGTATTATGGACCAGTTGGCCCAATAGATCGATATGGAACAGCGGTGGGACGAATTTGCGGCTGACATTCGATCAGGCGATTCCGAGCAGGTTAACGAGGCGATCGACCAAATTGAGGAGTTGGATCTCGAGGAACGAGTTCAATTGTTCGAGATCTGCTTTGACGAGTTGACCACCATCTACGCCCAGAGCGATGATGGATACGTCCGACAGTCGACCGTCCGGGTTGCAGAACGACTGACGCCAGGGATCGCACTGGTGTTCGCCGTCGCTGAGAGCGACCGATCGATTGAGATTGATGTGGATACCGTTCGTGAACAGACGGACGAAATTGGTGGATTCCTGCTGGAGGCACTGACGGATGAAGACGGTCGTGTCAGGCAATCAGCCAAGCGCGGGCTGAAAGATGTGTTCAGAACCTACGATTCCCTCGAGGACGAGGAGACGATCAAGGCATTTGCCGTCAAATTAGACGAGATGGCGACGGAACACTCCGATAAACGACAAAAACACCTCCTCGAGGCGAAAGAGGACGCCGAGTTTTTCCTCCAGTCCGGCTTCGGGCGGCTTCTCGAAGGTTTCCAGAAAGAATTCGGCGACTCTCTGGAAAAGTAGGACGGTCCCTCGGTGACATTCATCATAGATCGTCAGCTCGGTATATTAGGATCGATGAAATTCGTCACGTTTCCCCGTATCTCGTATCCCGTCAGTAGTCCGTTCGACGAATCCGTATTGCTCGAGATACTCGTATCGACGTTCTATTTCTTCTTCTGATACGTCTAACGTCGACGCGAGTTCGCTGATGGGTTTTGCGGTGTCCTCGTCCAACTGCAACCGGAGTTCGTACCCGTTCATGTATCGTTGGTAGTACTCCCGAACGACATCGTCGAGGGGTGTTTGGATACCTTCGTTCTGATCGAGCCGTTCCAGCGATTCGGAGATCACTGTGACAAATTGCTCACCACCCAAGAGGTCTACCTGCCGTTCGATTTCGTCTTCGATCACATCGAAGTCGAGATCTGTCTGGACGAGTGTCGCCATGTCTCCGATATCGTCCGGACGCTCTGCAACGGCTTTGAAGAGAAAGATGTCCTCGAACGAAACGAGGCCAAGTGTGAATGGCTCGTCCGAAAGAAACGCCTCACTCCGTGCTTGCATTCCGTCGCTGAAGTACAGCTTGTTCGCGATCTGTCGATAGAAGACATCGAACTGACAGCCGGCATCGTTTCGGACGCAGTGTCGCGCACCTAACCGATCGTACTCGTCACCGAGATCAGTAACTTCCTCATAGCCGAGATCGTCAAGAACTCCCATTAGACGGCGAAGGGCCGACTCGTCTACAACGACGAGATCGATATCTTTGGTCGTGTCCTTGAGGGACGGCTCGTGAAGAGACATTGCGCCACCGCCGATGAGATATGCATCAACGTCTGTCTCGAGATGATCTGCGATTTCTTGGAGTTCGGCCTCGATATAAGTACGACCGAATCGTTCACGAGAACTCATACAGTGATCTCATAATCTCTGGCTGTTTGTTTGAACTCTTCCCATTTGGGCAGTTGCGCAGTTGTTGTGGTTCCGTCTGTCTCTAAGTATTCGATGAGTTCATCGACGATAGCGCGTAGATCGATCGTCGCTTCGGAGCGATAGTGTTCAGCACGCTCTCGCAATACCGTTCGCTCGATGTCCTGTTGTTGCATCAATAAGAGACAGTACGTTCGGTACCGGGGCCCGTCATCGATCAGCAGTGTGTGGCAGGCTAACTCTGCAGGAGTGATCTCGGAGAGTCGATCCGTCCGGAAGTAGTGTCGCCGATCTCTCGTGAGAAGCGGGATATCGAACGCTTCGAACAGGGCAGGCCCGGTCAGGTAAAATCCGTCAGCAGTAACCTCACTGTTGCAGGCGAAGAGGAATTCGTCGTGTGTTTCCCAGAGAAAGTTGAGGCCACTCGCGTGTCGCTGTGCTTCACGACGATGTTTCTGGTGGAGCAGTCCTCGAGCGATTGGGGCCAACACTGCAAACGGATCATTGAGACGATACCGGGACTTCGATTTCCCAACGACACCAACGCGCTGAAAGTCATCTAATCGACGATATATCGTGGCCTGACTAACACCACTCAGTTCGGCTAACTCGGTTGCGGTTCGCCCTTGATCGAGATAATAGAGCACGAGTAACCCAGCGCCAGCAATGAGATCGGGCAGATCCATGTGGCTATACTCCGTGAAAAGTCCCTCGAGTTGCTCGATTGGTTCGATATCCGTCGGAGATACCAACTTTTGCCGACCGCTTTGCTTGGTTTGAACGTAGCCGTAGGCTTCTAATTCGGAGACGATACGTGAGGTGTGGCCACCGCTCCAATCGAGTTGCTCAGCGAGCGTACTGATACCCACTTCTGATCCACCCCTAGATAGAAGATGTGATAATAGACGTAAGTGACTCTTTTCCACCATGTGGTCTCATATTACGCAAACAATTTATAAAACCATTTCGTGATTTGAGACGATACGAGTAAGAACCAACAAGTAGATTTTCAAACACCAATGATATCACACCTATACAACAGATAGAGGGTTTGTACTGGAAACTGCGGACACCTGAGGTGATGTCACCGACGGTATCGAGGCCCTCTGGCGAGGCGACGTGAATCCCTATGTACTTTCCTCGATGGTAGCAAGCACGAGGGGAAGTACTCGGAGCGGATGAAATCGATTCTCGGCTGGGTGGTGAGATGGCAGCGTCAACGTTTGCATGTCGTCTGACCTGCTGTGTGATACGTTGATTTCATCTGCATCAGGAGGGTGTGTCCACCGGAGGAAAGGGGAGTCACCGGTCTCACAACCCGTCTGATATGTGATGACGAAATCCCTCGTTTCGTACCATCTTACCTCGAGAATTCCAGGTGTTGTCGATGATCTCCGATCACTAACGGTTGCACGTACCAGACGCGGGTGAGTCCTGCATGGCTCGAGGCTGACGCTCTTGATCGCCTCGCGACGGCTCAGAAAGCGGTGAATCACTCGCAGGGATTCCCTATCTGGGTGAGTGTCCCACCGCTTGATCGTCGGGACGTGGTTCGTAGTAGTCATTGCGACTCGGGGGACGCACGATCATCGGTGTGGGTCTCAACGAAAGCCGAGATCAGGCGACCATCGTTCTGTTGGAGTTGGCGCGCTGCCTCGTAAAGGAGAATATCCCGTTGGATACCGTTCCATGTACCGATTGCCTGCATCAGTTCATGTGTTGGCCGATCACTGTCCGATCTGTATACCGAGGCGGAATCCGGGCCTTCAACGCCGAACTCTTCTTTGAGTTCGGCTTCTTTCGCTTCCAGATCTCGAACCCGCTCAGCGAGATTTTGGACCGAATGATCTTCGGCGATCTGGATTATCTCTCGCCATTCCAGGTACGCGTCGTTCCGGCGGAACATGAGAGGCTTGTCTGGATTGTGGCATTCGACGATACCCATCTGGGTTAGACGTTTCAAGTGTTTCTTTGCGGTATTGGGCGCACATTTAGCGACCTCAGCAATCTCATGGTGTCTCACAGGTCCCGGAATGCCTAGAATTGCTTCGTAAACCCTCCCAAACGCATCGTTTTCCCCTTCCCAGGAATCGAGGATGTTGCTGACAACGTCTTCTGAAGGTTCCATACGGTCTGCTATCCGTCTGGCTCAAACTATTTTTTGATTTAGCAACTATCTGATTCACTAACCTACTTTTGCGAATAGCCCCTTGTGGTGAGTGTGAAGCACGCATCGGCTCTTGAAGGAAGCCCAAGATTGCTGGCCCCCATATCGTGGGTCAGTAGTCCTTCCATCGGAGTCGGGAAACACTTGATGACGTAACCGGCAACACGACGAACCAACAAATATGCCCACAGGAACGATCAGCATCCGCTCTACCGAACGCATCGCACGCAAATCGACCGTCCAGACGGAGGGAAAGCAATGAGCAGCCAGGAACCGCTCTCCGAAGTGAGTCGCTACGCGGACCGGAACACCGAGTTCCTGTCCCGGGTTCTCGCTTACGGCGATACGGAGGCGAGAGCGTATGCTCTGGCCCTCCTCTCGAACGGTGCCACGGCTGAGGATATCGATAAGATTCAGGCAGAACTCGATCGGATACGACGTAACCTCAAGTAATGGCGCTACTCGTCCGAGAGGGACTCGGCGAACGCCTGTGCGTCCTCGAGGATATCGGGATTCTCGTCGACGATCTCGGAGAACCTTCTCGCTTGCTGGATGTCCTCGAGGAACTCCGGGTTTTCCTGCGCGAGCCGGAAGACCTGGTCCCGGACCTCTTTCTGATCCTCTTCGATCGATTCGATCGCACCGTACTCGAGCGGCTGATTACACCAGACGCAGGTTTCCCGATGGCGTGGTGTGTCTTTCTGACATCGCGGGCATTCGACTGGCCCCAGTGGCTCAGAGTCGTCCTCTTCGACTTCGAGTCCATGCATTTTCGCGTACTCGTTGTCGGCTTCGCCGCCGAACCGTGCGACGTAGTGGGCTGTCGCGTCGCTGCCTCGCTTTCGTCCCTGGCGATCTTCGATAAACGCCTGGTTCATCCCCTGACGCGCGAGATACGTTGCGTTGGACTTCCGAAAATTGGTCGGTGTCACCGGCTTCTTGACACCGGCTCGTTCAGCCGAGTCGGCGAAACAATTGTTGAACTGCCGGTAGCTGAGCTCCTCGGGTTTCGTCAGTTTCGACCAGAGCGGCGCACTCGGGTTGTCCGGCTCGGGGTGGTCGTTCAGCCAGCGCTGGAGGTACGGCACGCTCGGCACCAGTGTGACCGACCGCTGCCCGGTCTTTCCATCGACGTGGATACGGAGACCGTGCTCGTGGTCACTCACGTTGCCGATAGTAAGGTTCTGGAGTTCACCGCTTCGGGCCCCAGAGTCGAAGGCGACGGCGATGAGGGCCGCGTCACGAGAATTTCTGGTGTGATCGATCATCGGAAGAACGTCGTTTTCCCATTGAAGCATATCGCCGGGATCGGGGACCGGATCGTGGCTGTTGGACATCCCCGATGGGACCCACTCGATACTCTTCGGGAGATCGTCACCGTCCGTCGCCCGCCGAGCGAAGACTCTGAGCGCGGTTCGGTAGTCGTGGTTCGTGTATTCGTTGTCGTAATTTCGATTGATCCACCGAACGAGGTCCTCTGCTGCGTCGCGGTTCTCGAGGGCGTCCGCGAGGCCACCGACGTTCTCAGCCAGGATGGTGCAGTGACGGAGCAACTTGTTGTGTCGATCATCAGTGTACTCCGATTTGAGCAGGTCAATCCTGTCGGAAAAATTTATGAGAAGTTTCTTATCTCTCTGTTTAATTTCATTCGACCCCTGGATTCTGTCTCGCAGATTTTCAATTTGCTTTCTGTTATCTGGCATTCAGTGAACACCGAGTTTTTATTAGGGAAGACATTGAACCTATCGTTAATGTCCCGGCCTAGGCTTCTCGCACTTTGGTCCCATCGTGTTGGTATAACGACCGATACTGGTCGCTCCGTCTCTACTTCTTGCCGATTCTCCGAACGTGGCGGTCTGTCGGGAGGTGAGTAAGCGTCGTGTTCAGCGTGCCTGATTCTATGTCACCGCGAATGGAGTTGTGCCACTGATAAACAAACCTTATGCGCGCCGAGTCGATTCCCTGAGACAGGATGGTACGTGAGAGTTGGGCGAGTCGTGCCGGATTTATCTTTGCTGCGGTCGGAAGTGCGATCGGGCTGGGGAACATCTGGCGATTTCCCTGGATGACCGCGGAGAACGGCGGGAGCGCCTTTCTGCTGTTGTATCTACTCATCGTTCTCGTCGTCGGGGTACCGGGATTGCTGGCCGCGTTCGTGATCGGTCGCCGGTCGAACCGGAACCCAGTGGGGGCGTTCAAATCGCTCGCCGGATCGCGTTTCTGGACGGCGTTGGGCGCGCTCTGTGTCGTCACTTCGATCATGCTGATGTCGTTCTACAGCGTCGTCGGCGGGTGGATCCTTCGGTACGTCCTCGAGAGCGTGACGGGTGCCTATTTCGCGAATCCCGAAACCCACTTCGCGGCGATCAGCTACGGTGCCGAAGCGTTCGGCTACCAACTCGCCGTCCTCGCGGCCACGTCTCTGATCGTCGCCGCGGGGATCAGACGCGGCATTGAGGCGACGACGAAGGTGATGATACCCGGTGTCGTCGTGTTGCTCATCGGACTCGCGATCTGGGCGGCCCAACAACCCGGTGCCGCGCAGGGATACGAGTTCTACCTCGAGTTCGACGGTGCCTACCTCGCGGAGAATTTCTTTTCGGTACTGGGAGGGGCCGCGGGCCAGGCGCTGTTCACCCTCTCGATCGGTGGCGGGACGATGATCACCTACGCCTCCTACATCGACGACGATCGCTCGCTGCCCCTCGACGCCTCGGCTATCGCCGTGTTCAACCTCGGGATCGGCATCCTGGCCGGCTTCGTGGTGTTCCCGTTGTTGTTCTCGTTCGCGCCGGGCCCGACCGAGGGCGGTCCCGGGGCCCTGTTCATCGGGATCGCCGGTGCGTTCGCGAGCCTGCCCGGCGGGCGACTTCTCGGCGCGGTCTTCTTCCTCGTCGTTCTCCTCGCAGCCCTGACGAGTCTAATCAGCATGCTCGAGATTCCGGTCTCGTTTCTGGTCGACGAGTTCGATCTCGAGCGGTCGACGGCGACCCGGGGGCTGTTCGCGCTGATCGTCCTCACAGGCGGCGTGAACGCGTTCAGCCCCACGGTGTTTACGCTGTTCGCGGACCAGCTCGTCGATCTGCTCTTGATACTCGGTCTAACCGGGTTCATGATGTACACGGCCTGGGTCCTCGGTCCGGCCGCGATCGAGGAGTACCTCGAAGGCGCGGGACAGCTCTCACGCCCACTGGTTGTCCCGTGGCGATACGCGATCGGGACCCTCTTCCCGGCGTTTCTCCTCTTTACGTTCTACGCCGACGTCGCGGCCCTGTTCGGGCTCTCTGCGGGCACGGGACTGTTGTCGGTCGCGACGCTGCTGACGGTGCTGGCGCTCGTCTTCGTGGCCCGCCGTTCCGGCCCCGACAGCCGGCCGCAACCGAGCGAGAGTCCGGACTGACTGGGACGAGTCGCTCAAACAGCACCGGTCTCCCTCGAGCGTCCCCTCTCCCGCCTCGAGGTCCTGTTGCAGTCGTCGGTGGGTTCGACCCCGGTCTGCGGTTCGAAGGGGTGATCGGTCGTCACCGGACCCGAACCGGGGCTCACTCGAGTTCGATTCGACAGTTGGTGTCGGCTGACTCGAACGCGGCTTCGATGACCTGCAGGTCCGCGAGGCCGTCTTCGCCGTCGGGTTCGGGGTGGGTGCCGGTCAGTACGCAGTAGCCGAAGTAGTCGAACTCCTCGCGGACCTCGTCGACCGGCGGGCCGGTGTACTCCATGCGAACATCGCCGCTCTCGACGATCATCTCCTGGGGAACGACGCCGCCGAACGGCGACTCGATGTTGATCATGCCGTCGGTGCCGACCAGTTCGAGCGCGCTCCGGGCGTGAGCGTCGAGACTCGCGGTACACGAGGCCGTCGCGCCGGTCTCGAACTCGAGTTGAAACGCGATCTGTTCTTCGACTGCGTCGAACGCCTCCCCCCGCGAGTGGGTGGTCGCGTACACCTCTGTTGGTTCGCAGTCTAGGAGGAACCGGGTCGTGTTGAGCGGATAGACCCCGAGATCGACCAGTGCGCCGCCACCGGCGAGTTCGGGATCGAGACGCCACGTGTCGGGAGTCGCGTGCTCGAGCAACGGATTCGAGAACCCGCCGTGAACCTGGACGATGTCGCCGATCACGCCCTCGCGGACGAGTTCCCGCGTGCGGCGAACCGTCGGTTCGGTCTGGAGTCGGTAGGCAGTCATCAGCGTCACGCCGGCGTCGACACAGGCGTCGACGACATCCCGAGCGCGCTCGACGGTGATCTCGAGGGGTTTCTCGCAGAGGACGTGTTTCCCGAACGCGGCCGCCGCGGTCGCATAGTCGCCGTGGAAGGCGTTCGGTGCCGCGACGTAGATCCCGTCGTAGGCGTCCGTCCGTTCTCCCGCGAAGAAGCCGTCGTAGTCGATGACGTGTGGGACATCGTAGGTCTCGGCGACGTCTCTCACCCGGTCGGACGAACTCGTGACCAGGACCGTCGTCTCGCAGTTGTCGCCCTCGGAAATCGCGGGAAGCGCACGCTGGCGCGCGAAGCCACCGATGCCGATAACCGCGAGGCGGACGGTTCCCTCGACCGATTCGTGTTCCCAGTCTCGTCGCGTGAAGTCCGTGAACGCGTCCTCGAGCGCCATACCTCTCCTAGGGCCTGCAGCGGAAAGGGCCACACTGAACGCTGTCCTGACTGTCAGCGCGTGGGATCTATCGATCCCGCGGAACAACCGATGACGAGTTTTCGAACCTCGTATCCGTCGATGGTATTCCCCCGGAACGGCCTTTCGAAGGAAAAAGTTATTCAATAGCCGCCACTGATATGCAAACAGCCACTGGTGACGTAAGATGGTCAAAATGGAAACGGCGAAGCTGGATACCGATCTGAGTCTGTTCAAATACGACAACCTCGAGCAACTCCCACCGAGATATCGGGAGCTCGAGGAAGACGAACGGACCGAACGCATCGATGCGGCGCTCGAGGAACTCGGCGACGATGTCGTCATCCTGGGGCACAACTACCAGCGACGGGAGATCGTCGAGCACGCCGACTTCATCGGTGACTCCTACCAGCTCTCGAAGGAGGCGGCCGAGGCCGACGCCGAGTACGTGATCTTCGGCGGGGTCACGTTCATGGCCGAGAGCGCGGACATCATCACGGACGACGACCAGTCCGTGATCCTCCCGAGCATGGAGGCGTCGTGTCCGATGGCCGGGATGGCCGAGGCCCTCCAGGTCGACAGCGCGTGGGCCGAGATCACGGCGGCCGCGCCCGATGCGGACATCATTCCGATCACCTACATGAATTCCTACGCGGACCTGAAGGCCTTCTGTGCGAGCCAGGGTGGGCTCGTCTGTACCTCTTCGAACGCCCACGAGGCGTTCGAGTACGCCTTCGACAAGGGTGACAAGGTCCTTTTCCTGCCCGACAAACACCTCGGGGAGAACACCGCCCACCGACTCGACATGGAAGACGAAATCGCCGAGTGGGACCCCTGGGACCCCGAGGGAAAAGACGCCGACGAGGTCGCGGAAAGCGACATCATCCTCTGGGACGGCTACTGCCAGGTCCACGAACGGTTCCGCGAGGAGCACATCGCGGAGATCCGGGCGAACAACCCGGACGCAAACGTCATCGTTCACCCCGAGTGTCGCCGCGAGGTCGTCGAGGCGGCGGACAAAGCCGGTTCGACCGCGACGATCTGCGAAACCGTCGCGAACGCCGATCCCGGCGATACCTGGGCCATCGGCACCGAGATCCACCTGACGAACCACCTCCAGCGGTGGCACCCCGACGTGAACGTCGTCCCGCTCTGTGGCGACGCCTGTATGGACTGCAACGCCATGCGCCAGATCGACCCGAACTACCTGACCTGGGTGCTCGAGGAACTCGCGGCGGGACGCGAACACAACGTGATCGAGGTCGCCCCCGAGGAGAAGGAACTCGCGGGCGTCGCGCTCGACCGCATGCTCGAGATCTAACCATGACCGAGACAGACACCGGGACGGCAACGACGACCGACGGCGAGGTCGCGGATGTCCTCGTCGTCGGCAGCGGTATCGCGGGCTGTGCGGCCGCCCTGTCGGCCGCACGGGAGGACGCGGACGTCCTCCTCCTGACCAAAGCGACCAAACCGGACGACGCCAGCACGGACTGGGCGCAGGGCGGGATCTCGACGACGCGTGGGAACCCGGCATCGCTCAAGACCGACATCATCGACGCCAGCGACGGCACCGCGGATCCGGACGCCGTCGATACCCTCGTCGAGAACGCCGACGACGCCGTCGAGGACGTGCTCGTCGACACCCTCGAGGTCGAGTTCGACCAGGGCGAGAACGGCGAGTTCGACTACACTCGCGAGGCCGCTCACTCGGCGTCTCGCATCCTCCACGTCGACGCCGCGACCGGGACACACATCCTGCGGCCGTTCCTCAACTACGTCGCCGACCACGAGCGGATCGAAGTGCGGCAGGATACCGCCGCTCTCGAGCTAATCACCGCCGAGGGGCGCGTCCACGGCGTGGTGAGCGACGAAGCGCCCGAGGGTCACCCGATCTACGCCGGCGCGACGATCCTCGCGACCGGCGGAATCGGCGCGCTCTACGGCCGCTCGACCAATCCGGCGGACGCGACCGGCGACGGGATCGCCATGGCCGCGCTCGCCGGGGCCGAGATCGAGGACATGGAGTTCGTCCAGTTCCATCCGACGGCCTACGCCGGCGAGGACCCGTTCTTGCTCTCCGAAGCCCTGCGCGGTGAAGGTGCCGTCCTCCGGAACGGCGACGGCGAACGCTTCATGGACGAGTACCACCCCAAGGGCGACCTCGCGCCGCGGGACGTCGTCGCTCGCGCGGTCGAAACGGAGCGCGAGGCAACCGGCGATGTCGTCCTCGACGTGAGCTCGCTCGAGTTCGAGGCCGAGTACCCCGCCATCGCCGGAAAGTGCCGCGATCGGAGTATCGACGGCGACGAGATCCCCGTCGCGCCCTGCGAGCACTTCCTGTGTGGCGGGATCGCCGTCGACGACCGCGGCCGGACCTCGCTCGATCGGCTCTATGCCGTCGGCGAGTGTGCCCGCACCGGCGTCCACGGCGCGAACCGACTGGCGAGTACCAGCCTGCTCGAGGGACTCGTCTGGGGGCTCCGAGCGGGCGATGATGCGGTCGGATTCGACCCCGAAGCGGTCGAGGCTCCCGAACTCCTGAACCGGGACCCCGCTCTTCCCGACCGCTTCGCCGCCGAGAAGTTTACGCGTCTCAGGCGGACGATGGACGAGTCCCTCGGTCTCGAGCGCGACCTCGACGAGATCGCCCGCGCGAGTAGCATCCTGCGGCGGCTCAAAGGCGAGGTCGACGCCTACATCCGAACCCGGACGGCGCGGGACCTCTACGAACTCCGCAACGCCAGCGTCGTCGCGCTGTTGATCGCGCGTGCGGCGAGCGAGAACACCGATTCGGTGGGCTGTCACTACGTCGCGACCGACGCCGACGAATCGACGGCCGAACCGCCCGCGGACGACTGAGATGATCACCGACGCACAGATCGAGCGCTGGCTCCGCGAGGACGTCGGCCACCACGACGTGACGAACCGCGTTCCCGGCGAGACGACCGGCAGGCTCGTCGCAAAGGAGGCGGGCGTCGCCGCCGGTCTCGAGGCCGCGGCGGCCGTCTTCGAGTACCTCGGCGTTACGGTCGTCGATCGACTCGCGGACGGCACCGCCGTCGAACCGGGCGACGACCTGCTCCGGGTCGAAGGGACCACACGTGACCTCCTTCGCGGTGAGCGCGTCGCGGTCAACCTCGCGGGTCACGCGTCGGGGATCGCGACGCGGACGCGGACGGCGGTCGAACACGCTCGGTCCGAGTCCGACGATGTCGCCATCGCCGCGACCCGCAAAACCACGCCCGGCCTGCGCGGCCTTGAGAAGCGCGCGGTCGTCGCGGGTGGCGGCGACACCCACCGGCTCGATCTCTCCCATATGGTCATGGTCAAGGACAACCACATCGCGGCGTTGGGACTCGAGGACGCGATCGCCCGCTTGCAGGAGCGCACGTCGTTCGCGACGAAGGTCGACGTCGAGGTCGAAGCCGTCGCGGACGCCCCGCGGGCGGCCGCGGCCGGCGCGGACATCGTCCTGCTCGACAACATGACGCCCGAGGAAACGCGGGCGGCCGTCGCGGCGCTCGCCGATCACGAGGGCGTTCTGGCCGAAGCCAGCGGCGGAATCACCGTCGCGGACGTTCCGGCCTACGCCGCGACCGGCGTCGACGTGATCTCGATGGGGTCGCTGACCCACTCGGCACCGGCGCTGGACCTCTCCTTTCGGACCGGCGAGTGACCGCCCTCAGTCGTCGGTCGGACTCCACGCCCGCACGTCCGACTCCTCGAGAAAGAGCGACGGATCGTCGTGGGAGAAGCTGACCCACCGGTCCGTCGACGCTGTCGTCACGTGGGTCAGGAGCTGTTCCTCCAGCAGTGCCGTTTCGAACACGTCCCGACAGGCCGATAGATCGTACGTGAGCGGGACGAAAATGGCCGTCTCGCTCGATTCGTCGCGCTCGACCGTCAACGCGAGCCGGCGCTCGCTCCCGTCGGCAGCGACCGGGCGGTAGTAGACGTTCGCCGACGTGATCGTGACCGCTCCCTCCTCGATGAGGTCCGCGACGATCTCGTACTCCGCGGCGCTGACCGTTACGTCGAGCCCGACCCGTTCGTCCCGATCGACCGGCGAGACGGCGGTCGGCTCGAGGACGACGACGTCCCAGCCTTCATCGCGGTACTCCTCCGCGATGGCGCTCACATCCGCGAGGAGGTCCGCCCACAGCGAGCCACCGGGTTCCGCGGCGTCAGCGGCCGCTGACTCGTGTGTCGCTTCCGGTCCGGCTGCTGGCTCCGACTCGTCGCGCGTCATCGGGACTCCTCCGATCGCGTTCGTGTCGTCATACTCGAGGCCGACGACGCGGAGCGGAAAAACGTTACCTCACTCCTGCTTCGCGCCGGTCGGCGTCCCCCTCGAGCGACCGACGCGCTCGGCGACCCGCGTCTACGTCTCGCCGTCATCGCTCGGGTCCGACGGCGGCAGGTCGAGCGGCCCGATCGCGTCACGCCAGATATCCTGGCCGTCGGGGTCACACGCTGCTTGCCACTCCGCCGGCGGCAGTATCGTCGCGTCGATCGCCCCGTCCTGGGCCGCCACCGGTGGGTCGATCCGTACCAGGTGGAGCAACGTCCCGACTCGGTCGTGCGATCGGAGCCGGTCCAGTGCGGCCGTCGCCTCCTCGACGGTCAGAAACGAGAGCATGCATTCGGTGACGAAGACGTCGATCTCGTCGATCCCGAACGCCTCGCGCAGCGACGCGACGAGGTCGTCGTCGCGAACGTCCGCCTCGAGCAGTCGCTCCCGGGTGGACGGTGCCGCCGTCTCCAGTATCGATGGGGAGGCGTCGAAGCCGTAGGCCGCCACGTCGTCCGCGCGCAACTCGGCGACGGTCGCCCCCGCGCCACAGCCCGCAACGACGACCACCGGCTCTCGGTCGCCGTCGGCGACGAATGCGGCGAACGCGGCGAGCGCCCGCACCCTGTCGTGGTTTTCTCCCATACGATACCGTCGGCCCGCGCGTCGAAAACCCTCTCGGCTCCGTCCGGCGGCGGGCGGCGGTCACACCTCTGCTCGTAGGCCGGTGGCCGCTACCGTCCCTCGCCGATGTGTTCGATCGAGACATCGCTCGCGTCGCCGATCAGCGCCTCCTCGAGCGCCGTTCGGACGGCATCGGGATCGGACGGCCCGCCGGCGGCCGCGACGGTCCCGACTGACGCCGGATCGAGCGGCACTGCGAGCGCGTCGTAGACCCGCTCGAGCACGTCCGCGAGTTCCTCGCGGGCGGCCACGAGCACGATGCCGGCGACGAGGGCGGCGTCGCTCCGGACGCGCTGGGCGATACCGACGACCTTTCGCTTTCGACCGGCCGCGCTCGCGGCCCCGACCGACAACGAGTGCGTTCCAGGGCAAAACGAGTCGTCGGGTTCCCCCGGGATCGGCTCGAGGCCGAGCGTCCGAAGCGCCCGCTCGAGGGCCGCCGAGACGCGGTCGTATCGCTCGGTCGAGCCGGTCCGGAAGTCCGCGACCGGTTCGGCGCGGGCGAACGCCAGCGTCGTCGTCCCGTCGTAGGCGACTGCCCGCCCGCCGACGCCGCGCTCGACCGGCCGAAAGCCCCGCTCGTCGGCGCGTTCGCGGGCGCTGTCGTACCCGTCGCGGCGCGCGTCCCGGCGGCCGAACGCGACCTGTCGGTGGGGCGTCCAGACGCGGACGGCCGATTCGCCGGCGGCGGCCACCGAGAGCAGTCGCTGACTCGCGTCGCGATCGGCCGTGACGGACGATGCCCGCCCACGAAATACGCGCATACCCGCCGTTCGACCCGGTGCATCTAAACGTTCACGCTACCCAGACCGAGACGACGATGGCCGTCACGCTTCCCGAGGCCGTACTGGCGCGCTACGAGCGCTTCTCGCTGTACAACTCCCCGTATCCCGCCCACGACGGCGGCTGTGCGATCGATCTCTACCCCGGGACCCTCGCCGACGGACGGACGACCGCCGCGCCGAGTCCGGTCGCGGGCACCGTCCGCGAGACCCGAACCGTTCGCGCGCCGCCGAAGCCCTACGCGCCCGACAACGACCACCTGATCCTGCTCGAGCCCGCGGACTCCAGCCCGTTCGCCGAGCTGACGGTTCGCATCCTGCACGTCGACCCGGCGGTCGATGCCGGCGATCGCCTCGACCGTGGGGACTCGCTCGGTCGGCTCGTCCGCGCGGGGTTTTTCGCACCCTGGGTCGACAACCACCTCCACGTCGGGTTTCGCAGCCCGGACCGGAACCCCTATCGGGCATCGGGCTCGCTCCCGATCGCCCTCGACGCGACGGTGTTCCCGCTCGAGTGGGACGGTACCGGCCGGGTTCGATCGACCGGCGACACCTACGCGGTGCTCGATGCACCGACCCACCCCGATCCGGGTGCGGCGTTCGTCGGCGTACGGGCCGACGGCGGCGGCGTCCTCGACGGCGGCGTCCCCCACTACGCCGGCGGCGGGCTGCTCGAGCGGCCCGAACCGCCGGCGGCGGACGAACCGACCGTCTCGCTGAACGGCGACCGCCTCGGCGTCGCCGACGGCCGCACGATCGCGTGGGACGACGTGACCGTCACCGCAAACGGCGAGCCGATCACCGGCCTGTCGCTGTTCTGCGCGCGCGACGGGGAGTTCGGTGCGAAACTGATCTGTCCGGACCGTTCGTTCGCACGCGGCGAACGGGTCCGGGTTCGGGTTCGCTCGAGCGCAGGCCTCTGAAACGCCCGCTCAGTCGTCTTGCATCGGTTCGCCGTCGTGTCCGTACCGGGACGGGTCTCGATATTCTTCCCTCTCCAACGCGGACGCGCCGTTTGAGCCGACCGTCGGGCACTTCTCCTGATGAACGCCGAACAACGGACGCGCCGGGAAGCGTAGCTGTCAAGACCGTTGCCGACGGACGGGCGGCCATGACCGAGGAGACGCCGACGACGGACGCACTCGACGAGGCCGACGATCTCGAGGGGATGCTCCAGTACGTTCTCGACGAGAACCAGGAGTTCCTCTCGTGGCTCGGGACGACCGTCGACGATGTCGGCGACGGGACGATGACGATGTCGATCCCCTACGACGAGAAACTGACGAACACGCGACCGACGGCGTCGGCCGACGAGCAGGCGGACCTCCACGGCGGCGTCGCGGCCACGCTCATCGACACCGTCGGCGGCCTCTCCCTGCGGACGGCCATGGACGACCCGTTCGATGCGCGGATCGCGACGATCAACTTGAACGTCAACTACCTCCGGCCGGCGACGAGCGATCTCGTGGCGACTGCGGACGTGATCCGAGTCGGCGGCAGCGTCGGCGTCAGCGAGATCACCGTCGAAAGCACGACCCCCGACGGAACGACGAACCCCGTGGCGATCGGCCAGGGCGCATACCGCGTGTTCCGATCCGAGTAGCGGGCGTCGGCCGTCCCGTGCTTGTCCCACGCGGCCGCCGCGGCGTTCGCGGACGCGACGGAGTGCTTCTACGTCGTCGACAGCGACGTACGCGGTGCAATGGGTGACGACTACTTCCCCTTCTCCGAGTACGAGGCGGCTACCGCGTTCGCCGACAACCACGACGGGGACGTGCGCCAGTGGGAGCACCTCGTCGACTAGGTCGAACCGAGACCGTTTCTCGAGCCGTCCGGGCCGCCCGAGACGCCGTTTCGCGTCAGTCGTCGGCGGTCACGGTCCGGAGGCGGAACACGAGCACCACCGTGATGAGTCCGAACACGACGGCGTACGCCGTCGCACCGAACGAGAGGTAGTACCAGAGCGCGTACGCGCTGCACGCCATGCCGAGCAGGTATACCGGTCGCAGCTGTTGCTCGTTCATTCGACACCCCGCCCCGTTCTCGACCCGAGTCGGGCTCGGCCGATCGGCTCGGTCGACCCCGGTTGCGCTCCGCTCATACCCACTCGTTCGACCGACGATCGGAAAAGCCTCTCTCACTTGAGTCCGACCGCGGGACGCGTCTCTCAGCGATCGGCGGACAGCATCCGTAGACGAACCACGAGATACACCGCCACGAACGCGAACGCGGCGGCGTACAGCCACGTCCCGCTCGTGACCGCGTACGCGAACGCCACCGCGTTCAGTGCGATGCCACCCAGATAGAGCGGTCGCAACCGCCGTCGGTTCATTCGCTCTCACCGTCGCTTGGCCCGTCGAGGCGCGCTCGGATCGCGGTCATACCCAGTGTTGGACCGAGACCGTGAAAAATCGCCGGTGTGGCTGCGTCGCCGGTCGGTTACGCGAACTCGATCGCGGCGCTCGGTTCGACCTCGCCGAACAGCCACGCGGCGTGTTCGAGGGCGTACTCGTGGTGGTCGTCCTCGATCGCGCCGATACAGTCCTCGACCATGATCGGGCGGAAGTCACGCAGTCCCGCGCTACCGCCGGTGTGGAGCACGCAGACGTTCGCCAGGGTGCCACAGATAACGAGGTCGTCGATTCCGCGAGCGTTCAGCCATCCCTCGAGTTCCGTGTTGTGGAAGGCGTCGTAGGTGTGTTTCTCCACGACGTTGTCGGCCGCTTCGACCGGGAGTTCGTCGACGATTTCGGCCTCCCAAGAGCCCTCGAGAACGTGTTCGCCCCACTGTTCGAACTCGTCGTAGTAGTGGGCATCGTCGAACTGCTCCGGCGGGTGGATGTCGCGAGTAAACAGCAGCCACGCGCCGGCCTCGCGGGCGCGATCGACGAGGTCGGCGATCGGTTCGAGAACGGCCTCGCTGCCCGGCGCGTACAGCGCCCCGTCCGGATGACAGAACCCGTTTTGCATGTCGACGACGATCACCGCCGTGCTGTCTGGCTCGAGACGCATGAGTACGCGACGGTACGTCCGGGATCGGCAAAACGTTCGCGGGACTCCCGAGCGCGGCGCGGGCGATCCATCGAGACGCCGCCCGTCGGCCGCCGACCCCGAACCGTCAGGCGGCGCGAGACGCGAGCGAGCGTCTCCTGTCTCGAACACGGCCCAGTCACCGACGGCCGCCGTCGTGGGACTGCCTCCCGACGTAGCCGTTCCCGTAATCGTCGTCCTTTTTACACTCCTCTCCTTACGGATAGCTATCCGATTCAGATGACATGGATGTGCACCCGTTCTTCCACCGCCCTCCTCGCAGTAGCTCTCGCGACACTCCTCGTCACCGGCGGGCTCGCCAGCCCGGTCCTCGCGGCGGGGCCGGCCGCCGGCCCGACCGACGCCGCCGTCCAGTCCACGACCCCGACCGGCGGCTCGTCCCTCGACTCGACGACTGCCGCGGGGTCGACGGCCACGGAAACGACGGCCTCGAGTCCGGCGAGCGCGGCCGTCCAGGACGCCCGTCCCGACACACCCTCGACCGAGGATACCGTCGGCTACGTCGAGGGCTACTGGTACGACGATCCCCTGCCGGTCGACAACCAGTCCGACGCGGTCGTCGACGAGGACGACCTCGACCCCGTCGTCTACCGCGCGATGGCCCGCGTCGAGCGAATCCGTAACCGCACCTTCTCCGAGGAAGTCGATGTCAACGTCATCTCCCGGTCGGAGTACCGGGAGACCAACGGCGACCGATTTACCAACATCTCCTCGGCGAGCCGCCTCGAGGCGAACGTCGGCTACGAGGCGCTGTTCATGGTCGACCGGGAGACCGACGCGGCCAACGCGACACAGACGGTCTACGGCGGTTCCGTCGGCGGGTCCTACCACCCCGAGACCGACCAGATCGTCATCGTCTCCGAGAACCCCGACACCCCCGAGTTAGACGAGGTCACGCTCGGGCACGAACTCGTCCACGCGCTCCAGGACCAGCGGTTCAACCTGTCGCGGTTCCACGGGACGACCCAGGACGAGGACACCGCCATGAGCGGGCTGATCGAAGGCGACGCGAGCCGCGTCGAACGCGAGTACGAAGCGACCTGCGGTCGCGAGTGGGACTGTCTCGTCCCGCGCGACGACGGCACTGGCCAGCTCCCCGACATCAACTGGGGCATCTACTTCAGCGTCTACCAGCCCTACAGCGACGGGCCGGACTACATCAACTACCTGCGCTCCCAGGGCAACGATTGGGAGGCAGTCAACGCGGCCTACGACGACCCGCCGCGGACGACCGCGGCAGTGATCCACCCAGGATCGGAGCGCGAGCCCGCAAACGTCTCCGTCCCCGATCGCTCGAGCGCGGACTGGCGACAGCTCCGAACCGACGGCGACGCCGCAACGGACACTATCGGCGAGGCGGGCATGGTCGCGATGTTCGCCGCCGACGCGCTCGCGGACGACCGGGACGCGGTGATCGACGCCGCGGACCTCTTCGAAGGACCGGAGAACTACAACTACAACCACTCGTACACGAACGGCTGGGCCGGCGACAAACTGGTCGCCTACACGAACGACGAGGCCGATAGCGCGAGCAGGCCGGCCGATGCGGCCGGCCGCGCCGGCTACGTCTGGCGGACGCAGTGGGAGTCCGGGACCGACACCCAGCAGTTCGTCAACGGCTATCTCCGACTGCTCGAGAACCACGGTGCCGACGCCGTCGACGGGCGACAGGACACCTACGTGATCGAGGACGGCGGCTATTCCGGCGCGTACTATCTCAATCGGACGGGAGAGACGCTGACGATCGTCCGCGCGCCCGCCGTCGACGACCTGTCGAACGTCGAGGCCGGTGCCGCGCCCGAGGGCGAGGACACCCTCGAGATCGACGACCGGAGCGATACCGTGTCCGGCTTCGGTCCGGGGGCCGCAGTGGGCGCGATCGCGACCGCCCTGCTCGGGACCGGGTTCCGAGCCGTCGCCGACCGCCGCGATCGCGACTGACTGACGCGGCCGATCGACGCCCATTTCACGGTCTCGGCGAACACTGACGCAATGAGGCTTCGCCTGTTCGCGGTGCTCGCGCTGGTCGTTCTCTCGGGCTGTGCACTCCCCGGCAGCCAGAGCGGGTTCGACACCGACCGCGATCTCGGATACGTCGGCGACTACGCCCACGACGATATTTTCGCGTTCGATACGGCCGATGGACTCACCGAGTCCCAACTCGAGGCGGTGAAGTACCGGTCGATGGCCCGGATCGAGACCATCCGCGGGCTGAAGTACGAGCGCGACGTCTCCCTCGAGATCGTGAGCCGCGCCGCCTACCGCGACCGGCGGGCGGGCGGAACCGGGAACGCGTCGGCATTCGAGAACGAGGTCTGGCGGGGCGCGTTCGTCGTCGACGGCGAGACCGACGTCGAACGGGCGTTCGACGACCTCTACGGCGACTCGATCCAGGGCTACTACGTCGACGACCGGATCGTGATCGTCACCGAGGACGCCGACGAGATCCGGATCGATCGGCGAACGCTGGTCCACGAGCTGACACACGCGCTACAGGACCAGCACTTCGGCATCGGACGCGAGAGCGAGACGATCGACGGTGTCCGCGCCGAAAACGGGCTGCTCGAGGGCGAGGCGGGCTACGTTCCCGAACGGTACGATCGTCGCTGCGGGGCCGAGTGGCAGTGTCTCCCCGACACCCAGCCGCCGGTGGCGTCCGGCGCGGCGCTCACCGATCGGCCGTTCAACGTCGGCCTGTTCCTCTCGATCTACGTCCCCTACGCCGAGGGGCCGTCGTTCGTCGCCGACCTCCACGAGCGCGACGGTTGGCATCCCGTCGATCGCGCTCACGACGAGCCACCCCGAAGTACCGCCCAACTGATCCATCCCGAGCGCTATCCCGACACGCGTCCGGTCGAAGTCACCGTTGCGGACCGCTCGAGCGACGACTGGCACCCCATTACTGACCGAGCGGATGCGACCGACGACCGGAACGGAACCGTCGGGGCCGGCGGGGAGCCCCGAACGGAGACGGTCGGCGAGGCGACGCTGTTCGCGACCCTCTGGGCCAACGGTGCGATCGACCGCCCGCTCACTGCGGGGACGCCGGACCGCGCCCAGTACAACTACTCGCATCCCGCGACCGCGGGCTGGGCCGGCGACAGCATTCGGGTTTACCGGCACGCGGACGAGCCGACTCGAACCGGCCACGTCTGGCGACTCCAGTGGGACAGCCCGGCGGACGCGGCCGAGTTCGCCGACGCGTACCGTCGGCTCCTCGAGACCCGCGGGGCCGAGCCGGTCGACTCCGCCGCCGGCGTCTTTCGGATTCCGGACGGCGACCCCTTTGCCGGCGCGTATCGCGTTTCGAAGACCGGAACGACGGTCGACATCGTCGGTGCACCGACCGTCGGCGACCTCGGGGCGATCCACGCTGCAACTCCCGGATCGACATCGCCGCCCGAGTCCGCGGCCGCTCTGGAGTCGGGGGCCACTGTCGCGTCGACGGCGACTGTCAGCCCGTCGGTGGCACCGACCGTTGCGGTGCCGACATCGTCTGCCGTCGCCGATCCGGAGACGGGACGGCAACCGCCGCGCCCGCCGGTAGACGGGTAGTTTTTTTGTCTCCCACGGGAAACCGGCGATATGTCAAACCCGTTCGGCACCGTTCCCCCGGCAGCGATTCTCGAGGGGGATGCCACCGATGCCTACTTCGAGCGCACGCGGGCCACGCTCGAGCACGCGGAGAAGAACCCCCACGTCGTCGCCGAAGTGACCGCCGACCAGTTCCCGACCGGCAGCTTCGACGTCTTCACTGGCGTGAAAGACGTCGCGACGCTGTTCGAGGGGCGGGACGTCGACATCGATGCGCTCCCGGACGGCCAACTGTTCGACGGCGGTCCAGTTCTCCGAATCGAGGGCCCGTACCTTGCGTTCGCCGAACTCGAGACATCGCTGCTCGGCTTCCTCTCACAGCCGAGCGGCTTCGCGACGGCCGCGCTCGAGGCCCGGCTGGCCGCCCCGGATTCGCTCGTCCTCTCCTTCGGTGCGCGACACGTCCATCCCACGATCGCCTCGACGGTCGAACGAGCGTCGCTGCTGGCCGGGCTGGACGGGTTCTCCCACGTCGCGGCGGGCGAAATACTCGATCGAGAAGCGGGCGGGACGATGCCCCACGCGCTCATGTTTTGTTTCGGCGAGGGCAATCAGGCCGACGCGTGGACGGCGTTCGACGAGGCCGTCGACGAGGATGTGCCCCGAATCGCGCTGGTCGATACCTTCTGGGACGAGAAAAGCGAAAGCCTGCTCGCAGCCGAGACGCTCGGTGACGACTTGGACGGGGTCCGGATCGACACCACCGGGTCTCGACGAGGGAACTTCCGTCATATCATCCGCGAGGTCCGCTGGGAACTCGACGCTCGAGGCCGCGAGGATGTCGATATCTTCTGTAGCGGCGGGATCGGGCCCGACTCGATCCGTGCCCTGCGCGACATCGCCGACGGTTTCGGCGTCGGGAGCCACATCACCGGTGCCGACTCGGTGGACTTCAGCCTCGATATCGTCGAAATCGAGGGCGAACCGATCTCCAAACGCGGCAAACTATCGGGGGTCAAGGACGTCTATCGAACGCCCGCGGGCGGTCACCACGTCGCGCTCGCCGATGGCGACGGACCCGAGGAGGGCGACTCCCTGCTCGAGCCACTCGTCCGCGACGGCGAAATCGTCCGCACGGTCGCGCTCGAGGACGCGACCGAGCGCTGTCTCGAGGACGCCAGCGCGGTCGGGTTCGACGGATCGACGGCGTAGTCCGACGCCGTCCGGTCGGCGGCCCGTCGACGGGCCGCGAACAACCATCGGACCGTTGAACTTTTTTATTGTCGGAACGAATAGACGCGTAATGAGCTCGCAGACGCGGTCCGACGACGGTCACTCCGAAATCGCCACGCAGCTGGCGATCCGTCTCGTCCTCGTCTTCGCGGTCGCCGGATTCTGTACCTGGGTCCTGCTCCCGTGGCCGTCCGCCCTGTCGGTACCGCTCGTCCTCGTCGTCGACCTGATCGCCCTCTGGGTTTCCGTCCACTACGTGTTCGCGGCCCTGAACGATCTGCTCGAGGTCAAACTCGCCGATCTGAATCGACCGTCACGATCGGGCGACTGAATCAGTGTCTCCGGTAGAAATCGCGCCGCTCGTCGTTTGGCGACCGTCGATCGACGGCCGTCGGGTACTCCTATACTTCCTCGATACTCCCGTCGGCGTCGCGTTCGCGGAACACCTGCCCCTCGAACAGGGTCACGACGATGTCGTCGTCCTGCCAGGCCCCCGGCGCGAGTTTCGCTTTCCGGCAGGTTCGATCGAGGTATTCACGCGCGCTCCAGTCGTTTTGGACCGGTACCGTCGGGTAGAGCCAGCCACCCTCGCCACCGTCGATGGCGACGCCGTGGGTACCGAGCTCGAGGTCGGCCAGCGGATCGTCCGTCAGGAGGACGTTCTTGACGGTACAGACCGAGACCGTGAGGTTCGGCAGTTCCGACGGGCTCACTTCCGAGCCACAGGAGTCCTCGCTGGCGGCCTCGATCGCCGCGTCGACGATGACGTGGCCGAGTTGGTCGTCCGAGCGGTAGCCACCTGCACAGCCCCGTAGGCTCCCCCGACCGCGGGTCGACTCGAGGCGGACGAACGCCCCGGTTCGCTCGTAGAAGGCTTCGCGCATGCTACCCGGTTGTTCTCGTTGCCCGTGTTGTACGTAAGATTCGACGGATTCGCGCGCGAGTTCGACTGCGCGAGCCCCGTCTTCGTAGGAGAGGTCAGCGCCCTGTCGCTGGGACATACAGATGGACAAGGGGATAGTCGTCCTAAAACGCTTCCATTCGTCTCGAGACGACGGGACCACGCGAAACGGGCGATACATTCGCCAGCCGTGAGCCCGAGAATTGGATGCGGACGGTCGACTCCCGAGTGCGGGTCGATCAGCGAAAGTCGCTGACTACCCGGTCCATACAGCCGATCGGTCGATCCGGCTCGAAGTACGTACAGTGCCCGGGCACGGACCCCGTGACGTCGACATCGCGGTAGTTGCTCGGCGTCGAGCCGTCGTCCCACCAGCCCCCGCAGTCCGCACCGCTACAGCCCAGTCCGTCCTCGATCGTGGTCACGTCGTAAATCGTACAGATGGTCCCGTCGTCCTCGGAGCGGTAACTATACACTGCCGTGGCGGACGTTCGAATTCCGGCGGCGTATCGGCCACTGTCACAGACCGAATCGTCCTCGATGGCAGCCCCGAGCAGCGCGACGGTATCGAGGACGACGTCACCATCGAGTTCGGCGAGGGCCCCGAATATCACGCGGGCTCCCAGCGAGTGACCGACGACGCGAATCGTCGTCCCCGAGTCCCGTTGGAACTCCTCGCGGAACCATCGACCCAGCCGGACGCCGGCGTCGTCCGCCCTGTCTTCCGCTGCCCAGAAGTTCAGTGTATCCGAGGCCCACGACGCGGCGATCACCGGCGCGCGGTAGCCTGCGTTCTGAAGCGCCTGCCCGAGCGCGTACGTCTGGTCGTCGCTTCGGGCTCTCCCTTTCCAGCCGTGAACGAACAGACAGAATTCGTCCGCGCTTGGCCCCCCAACACGGGGGACCTCCTGTGTCAGATCAACCGTGGGGAACTCCACCGGTGCAGTCGGCCAGTTCGTACAGTCCTTGAGTTCGCCACCAACCGCCGAGGTACTGATCGCGGTCAGTCCGGTCACACTGGCTGGCACAGTCGATGTCGCTCGGAGTAGCCGTCGGCGCGTCGGCTCGTTCGAACGAGTATCGCTTTCCGTGCCGTTTCTCCCCTTGGTATGTTTACTCATGTGGTGTCCATCCCAAAACTAATATTCGGTAAATAACTTTGGACGGACGACCGGGGTGGTGTTAAGTTAGGAACGAGGCGGTCGAAGCTTCGGATGTCCATGGCCGAAATCGACCGCCTCGATGTCTCTACTGAGTGGATAGA
>NZ_AOII01000016.1 GCF_000337615.1 Natrinema pallidum DSM 3751 | reverse complement strand
CCCCGCGAGATCATTGAAAAAGGTATTCGCCACCACCTTGCGGGACTCTCACTTTCGAATACAGTTACGTTACTTGAGTATTTTGGGTGTCGAACGGAGTCGAACAGCAGTTCACAACTGGGTGCAGAAGGCCGATCTACAGCCGGCAGGCGGTGCAAGCCCGGATCGCGNCAGCAGTACTGGCTGTACGCCGCTGTCGATCCGGAAACGAACAGAATCCTCCATTCACGGCTGTTTCCAACGTATACGNTCACCGAGCTGGCCGAGAAACACGACGTCGAAGACGCCGTGTTTCTCGTTGACGATGCCGACGACCTGATCGGCGGACTCCGCCGAGAAGGCCTCAGCTACCGCGTCCAACTACACGGCGATAGAAACCAGGTTGAACGTGTCTTTAGAGAGGTACAACGACGAACCTCTTCGTTTTCAAACTGTTTTAGCCACGTCGATCCAGCCACCGCAGAAACCTGGCTCCAAGCCCACGCCGTCTGGTGGAATCATGCTTAAGTTAACACGACCTTTTAGCTACGCAAAACCGTCAACAGCAGAATCGTGGCTTCAAGCCTTCGCCGTCTGGCCTAATGCTACAAAATAAACACGTCCTATCAAACCGCTCTACTAAATTGGCTCTTATTTCGATCGGCGGTATTTTTCCTTGGACGACATAGGATCAGTTCTAACCATCTGCACGTTCCCTTTCAAGACGACTTTACGATGTACTAGTTTCGGCTGATACGCCGGTGCCGTTGTTTCCCGTCGTGATACTCTCACGGTCATGGGTGATGATCAGGGAGGGCGACCGACGACAACTCGAGCCCCGGCGTAGCTGCCGAGACCATCGCGCAGCAGGCTCACGGAACACGACGGGTGACGCGGGAGATCGGAGGCCCGTGCCGCTTCAGCGAGCCGGCCGCTCGGCGACGTTGTGTCACGGCGAACTGACCGTCTCGATAGCCGACAGTCAATAGGCCTCGAAATGTCCGGTACCAAGACGTTGATAGCGCTTCCGAGTGAACGGACCGCTATGGCGACCGATCAAGCCCGGAGCGATGCGAGCGAGACGGACACCTACGAACAGTTCGAAGCGCGAGTACAGCGCATCTCCAACGTCGGAAACGCCGCCGGCATCCTGCGGTGGGACCAGGAGGTCGTGATGCCCGACGAGGGGACGCCGGCCCGTGCACAGCAGCTCTCGACGCTGTCGTCGCTCAGTCACGAACTCCTGACCGCCGACGAGACCGGCGAGTTGCTTTCGACCCTCGAGTCCGATACCCTCGACGAGGACGCGACCGCCGTCGTCCGCGAAATCCGCCGCCGGTACGACCGCGAGACGAGCGTTCCACAGGACCTCGTCGAGGAGATCTCGGCAACGGCATCGAACGCACATCCGAAGTGGAAGCAGGCCAAGGAGGCCGACGACTTCGACCACTTCGCGCCGACGCTCGAGAAATTAGTCGCCCTCAAGCGCGAGTACGCGAACCACATCGATCCCGACGCCGACCCCTACGCCGTGCTCTTTGCGGACTACGAGCCCTACATCGACCTCGGGACCGCGGAGCGGGTCCTCGAGCGGCTCCGTGAGACGCTCGTCCCGCTGATCGATGCGGTCCAGGACAGCGACGCGGCGCTCGCAACCGACGCGTTCGCGGGCGAGTTCGATGACGACGATCAGGAAGCGCTCGCACGGGACGTGCTGGATTCGCTGGGCTACGACTGGAACCGTGGCCGGATCGATACCGCGCCGCATCCGTTCTCGTCGGGCACGCAGTTCGACGCCCGCGTGACGACCCGATTCGAGCCCGCGGATCTCCTGGGGTCGCTCACCTCGACGATCCACGAGTTCGGCCACGCGAACTACACCCTGGGCCTCCCGGACGAGGGGTACGCCACGCCGCTGGGCGAGGCGCGGGACCTCTCGGTCCACGAATCCCAGTCACGGCTCTGGGAGAACCACGTCGGGCGGTCCCGTCCGTTCTGGGAGCACTTCCTGCCGATCGCCCGCGAGCGCTTCCCCGAACTCGAGGATGTCACGCCCGAAGAGGCCTACGAAGCCGCGAATCAGGTCTACGACGACAATCTCATCCGGGTCGAAGCGGACGAACTCACCTACCACCTCCACATCGTCATTCGGTTCGAGATCGAACGCGATCTGATTCGGGGCGATCTCGAGGTCTCGGAGGTGCCCGAGGTCTGGAACGACAAGTACGAGGAGTACCTCGGCGTGCGCCCGGACACGGACGCGGAGGGCTGCCTACAGGATATCCACTGGTCGCACGGGGACTTCGGCTACTTCCCGACGTACTCGCTGGGCTCGGTGCTCGCGTCCCAGCTGTACGCCGCCGCCGAGGATGACTGCGGCGAGTTCGACGACGACATCCGCGAGGGCGAGTTCGCCGAACTCAACGGCTGGCTCCGGGAGAACATCCACCGGCACGGCAAGCGTTACGTCACGCCCGATCTCATCGAGCAGGCCACCGGCGAGGAGCTGACCGCGGACTACTTCCTCGAGTACGTCGAGTCGAAGTACGGCGACCTCTACGATCTGGACGGCTACTGACCGCGCGACTCGCGCGGTCGTCGGCGATCGCCGCGGGCGCGAGTCCGCCGATGTCTTCCGCCCCGGCCCGTGTTCGAGCGAGTCCCGTGGCCGCGCTCAGTCCGGACTAAAACGGGGCTGGCATTGCCGGGTGCAGACTCACCCGTTCTCGACCCCCTCCATCGAGTATGCGATTCTCGATTCCGGGCGCGCCGGGCGTCTACTTCGACACCGATGCGGGGTCGACGGCGATCAACGTGGCGCTGACCGCCGCCGGTCGGCGGGCACCGAAACCGCAGGGCTACGCCATTCAGGTCCTGCCCTACCTCTGGTCGTTCGATGTCGACCTTCGGGAGGTCCCGACCGACCATCCGCTCCAGTACCTCCATCCGGAGGGCGCACGGAGCCTCGGGGACCGCGCCTCCCACCGCGGCGTTCGCGAGGTCGGTACCGAACTCGAGTCGGTACTGCGGTTCGTCTGGTCGGTCAACGAGGAACTCGAGACGGCGACGATGCGACTCCGCGGCGCGGACGACGCGACGGCCGACGGCGTCACTATCGAGGTACGGGATGGGCGCATCAACGTCGACGGCTCGCCCCTCGAGACCGACGCGTTCGATATCGACGAGGCCACCACTGACGATTCCGGCGGCGAACACTGATGCTGCGAGTCCGTCGCCGACCCGTTGCCGGCCGCCGACGGTGTCGGCGGTAGCCTCACGGACCGGTCGACCGCCGACTGGTTGGTTCGATAATCATTTTGCCGGGCGGTCCAAAGCGGTTTCCATGTCAGCCGGACTGACCGCCCTCCGGATACGGATGGTCGCCGCGCTCGTCGGCCTCGGCGTCGTGACAGTCGCGTTTCTCGCGGGCGTATGGGCCGTCTTTTACGGGGTCTGCGTGCTATTCGGCGTCGGCATCGCCGCGCAGGTCGCGTTCGCCGCGACGACCGTGACGCTCGTGACGATCGGTGTCCTCGAGTACAGACAGATCGAGACGATCGAGCGCCTCGCGGACGCACAGCGGGTGGACCGTGAGACGGCACCGATGCTCTCCGAGACGGCGACTCGAGTCGCCGCCCAACTCGGCGTTCCGGAGCCGACGATCGCCGTCTCGGAGCGCGACGCGCCCGAGGCGATGGCTGTGGGCCTTCGCCCGAACGCGGTCCATCTCGTCCTCTCGCTGGGGACGATCGAGGCGCTCGACGACGACGAACTCGAGGCGGTGATCGCACACGAACTCGCCCACGTCGGAAACAGGGACGCGATAGTCATGACCGTCGTGTCGCTTCCCGTGGTACTCGCCGGCGGGCTGAGTTCGCGGCTCGAGCGGATCGAAAACCCCGGCTATATGGCTCTCGTTACCGTCCCACTGCGGGCGCTGTCGGGTGGCGTCCGGATCGTCGGGCGAACGATCACGGCGCGGTTCTCCAGGGCCAGAGAGCTGGCAGCCGACCGGGCTGCTGCGGAGGCGACCGGCTCACCCGCCGCCCTTGCGAGCGCGCTCCGACGCCTCGACCGGGAGATCGCCGACACCCCGAATCGGGACCTTCGGGAGGCCGGGAGCGTTTCCTCGCTGTCGATCCTGTCGCTCGAGCCGACGGAACCGGAGAAGGTCATGCTCGGGCCCGACGGAGCGACCGAGCCGTCGTACTGGTGGCTTCGGAAACGACTCCACCGTCTCGAGCGGTTCCTCTTCGAGACCCATCCGCCGACCGAGGATCGGATCGACGCGCTCGCGGCCCGCGAGCGACGACGGTGAGCGGCCGTCGGCACGGCGGTCGAGACAGGTATAACACCCTGGGCCCGCTGGGTCGACTCGATGCCACGTCGCGCGTTCCGAATCGCCTACGACGGGACCGATTACCACGGCTTCCAGCGACAGCCCCAACCCGACATCCCCACGGTCGAGAACGCCGTTTTCGACGCCCTCCGTGCGCTCGCGGTCCTCGACCCCGACGCCGACAAACCCGCGGGCTACGCGGCCGCCGGCCGTACCGACGCCGGCGTCTCCGCACTGGCCCAGACGATCGCGCTCGAGGTCCCCGACTGGCTCACACCCCGGGCATTGAACGCCGAACTCCCCGCAGACGTGCGGGCGTGGGCGGCCGCCGACACGCCCGACGAGTTCCACGCGACTCACCACGCGAGCCGCCGGGCGTACACCTATCACCTGTACGCGCCGCCCGCCGACGCTGCGCCGTCCGATTCGGACGCGACCGCCACCGCCGTCGACGACGAGCGGTTCCGCGCCGCTTGCGACGCGCTGTCCGGCACCCACGACATCCACAACCTGACGCCTGACGATCGGAACACGGAGCGCTCGCTGACGATCGCGGCCGAGCGCGACGGCGACTACCTCGTCATCACCGTCAGCGCGGGCGGCTTCGCCCGGGAACTCGTCCGTCGACTCGTCTCGCTCGTCCGGGCGGTCGGTGCCGGCGACTCCCCGCTCGCGAAGCTCGATCGCGTCCTCGAGCCGGAACCGCTGCCCGGCCACGAGGGGATCGCTCCCGCACCGCCCGAACCGCTCGTCCTGACCGCGGTCGACTACCCCGATCTCGCGTTCGAGATCGACGCGGACGCGGCCGAGAGCGCTCGCGCCGTGTTCGACCGCCGCCGCATCGACCGGCGGACGGGGGCGCGGGTCGCCGGACAGGTGGCCGACGGGATGCGCTGAGCGAGGGAGCGGGTCGACTCGAGCCCGACCCATCGTCTCCGAGCCGCGGACGAGCGTTTTTCATCGCCGGGCGCACACGTCGGCGTATGGAACTGTCTCCGGAAGAGTACGGTGCGTACTGGCGTGGGTCGATCCGCATCGCCGCGGGGCTGCTCGTGGCCTTCTTCGGACTGCGTCTCACGTCGCCGCTCCGGACCCATCCCGAGGTCGGGGCGTCCGCCCTCGGTGTCGTTCTGCTCGCGTTGCTCGTGGTCGCCGGCACGTTCGTCGCGACGCTCGGTCTCGCTCGCGTCGTCCGGACGGCGGTCGACGCCGAAACCTGAACGCGCCGACGGGACTCGCTCGCGAACGGACTCGAGGAATAGGGTGTTGTCGGCGCGTCTCGACACCGAGCGGGCCGGAAGAACCAAGCGTGGGACCCGATTCAGTCGTCGCTTGGATCGACGATCGCGGAGTCGCCAGCCGACTCCGAGTCGGCGGGGTGGGCGTCGAACAGCGGGCTCTGCTCGCCGGGAACGAACGTGTTGAGCAGCAGTGCGGACAGCGCCGTCACGATGACCGGCTGGCCGAAGAACGTTTCAGCGGCGGTCGGGAGTCCCGCGAGCGCGTCCGGTGTGGTCGCGATGCCGAGGCCGAGGCCGAGCGAGACGGCGACGATGACCGTGTTCCGGCGATCGAGAGCGGCGTTCGTGACGACCAGACGGAACCCGCTGGCGGCGACCATGCCGGCCATGAGCAGGACCGCACCGCCGAAGACCGCGCTGGGGATCGTCGTGACGGCGGCACCGACTTTCGGACTCAGTCCGAGGAGCGCGAGGAAGACGCCGCCGATGCCGACGACGTGACGGCTCATCACGCCGGTGAAATTGACGATGCCGACGTTCTGGGAGAAGGAGGTGATCGGGAACGCGGCGAAGACGGCACCGATCGAACTCAGCAGGCCGTCGGTGAACAACCCGCCGCGGAACTCCTCGTTCGTCGGGTTGCGTCCCTCGGCGGCCGTAACGCCGGACATGTCGCCGACCGTCTCCATCGCGGAGACGAGAAAGAGGAAGGCGAACGTGACGATCGCGATCGGCTCGAACTCGAAGCCGAACCGGGTGGGGGACGGGAGCGCGATCCACGCGGCGTCGCCGATGGCCGAGAAGTCGACGAGTCCAGCAGCAAGCGCGGCGGCGTAGCCGACGCCGATCGCGACGAGGATCGAAAGCAGTCGCGTGACGCCGCGCGTGAACATATTGAGACCGACGGCGGTCGCGAGGACGAGCGCGGCAAGACCGATGTGATGGAGCGCGCCGAAGTCATCGGCGTTGGCCCCGCCGGCGGCGTAGTCCATGGCGACGGGCACGAGGTAGAGGCCGATGATGACGACGACGAGGCCGGTCACCAGCGGCGGGAAGAAAGGCCTGATTCGTTTGAATTGCCAGCCAATGAGGCCTTCGACGACGAACCCCGTGACGAGGATCGCGCCGAACACCGCTGCCATCCCGAAGCCCGCACCGATCGAGATCGACGCGCCCACGAACGTGAAACTCGAGCCCATAACGATCGGCAGACGCGCGCCGACCGGGCCGACGGTGTACGCCTGGACGATCGTCGCTAGCCCGGAGAACAGGAGGACCATCTGGACGATGTAGGCCGTATCCGTCAGGTCGAGTCCGACTCCGCCCGCGACGACGTACGCCACCGCCGTCGCCGGTACGATCATCACCGCGACGTGTTGCAGGCCGAGCAGAATCGATTTCGGCAACGGCGGTTTGTCGTCCACTCCGTACTCGAGTTGGATGCCTCCGTCCGGTTCGGTCGACATTCTATGGCCGCCAGGTTGCAGAGGGGTGCATAAAAAGATTCGTAAACGCGCTCAATCGGTCGCATAATCCGACCCAAATAGGCATGTATATGTATAGTTTCGATTCCGGATATACATGTATCTGTGTATCCCTCCGTTGTCGCTGTACACATGCGAGGCGGAGCGTCGTCGGCCGTCGATTCTCGACCGGTGCGTACTAGTGGACCGTCACCTCGCCGTCCTCGACCGTGATATCGATGAGGCTCGTCGCGTCGTACTCGGTGTCGTCGAGCGCCGAGTCGCCGACTTTCCGCATCACGACGACGATGTCGACGATCTCGGCCCCGATACCGTCGATCGCGTCGCAGATCGCCGCCAGCGTGCCGCCGGTCGAAAGCATGTCGTCGACGATCACGACGCGATCCCCTGCCTCGATGTCGTTGATGTACATTTCCGACTCGGAGTACCCCGTCTCCTGGTGGAGCGATACCTCGCCCTCGAGCCCGTAGGGCCGTTTCCGGATGACGACGAGCGGGATGTCCGTCTGGAGCGAGAGCGCGGTCGCGAGGTGAATGCCCATCGCCTCGGGGGCGACGATCTTGTCGACGTCCAAGTCCGCGGTCTGCATGACTTCGGTGACGACCTCCCGCAACAGGGCGGGATCGAGGCGCGGAACGCCGTTGCTGATCGGGTGGACGAGGTACTCGTATCCGTCCTTGTCGATGATCGGTGCGTCGTCTAACGACTCGAGGAGCCGGTCCATGCTGACGATTCGGGAAATCGGAGTGAAAAGCGGTTCGTTCTTCCGGTTCCCGACCACTCCGAGACGGTCCCCGGGGTCCACGGAGCCCCGCGTCGACTCCGTCCGTTCCTGACACGGTCCGACACGCTTTAGCGCCGCCACTTCGAAGCCGTCTCCATGAGTTCCGTTCCCGAACGCTCGGAGGTCGACGAGGACTATACCTGGGACCTCGAGAGCATCTACGCGACCGACGACGACTGGGAGGACGCCTACGAGACGATCGCCGACCGCGTCGACGACCTCGAAGCCTACGAGGGCCGGGTCACCGACGACGCCGAAACCCTCCTCGAGGTACTCGAACTCCGCGACGAGATCATGCGCGAGGTCTCGACGGTCGCGGCCTACGCCCGCATGCGCCGCGACGAGGACACGACGAACCAGCACTACCAGGCGCTGACGGCACGGTCCCAGTCGCTCGCAGCCGACGCCCAGTCCGCGGCCTCGTTCATCGACCCCGAACTCCAGACGCTGACCCGCGAGCAGTTCGACGCGATGACCGCGGACGAACCCGCCCTCGAGACCTACGACCACTACGTCGACGACGTGCTCCGGATGAAACCACACACGCGATCGGCCGAGGTCGAGGAGTTGCTCGCCGACCTGAGCGAGGTCACGGGCGCGACCGGGGACGTGTACAACATGCTCTCGAACGCGGACATGACGTTCCCGACGGTCGACACGCCCGCGGGCGACGAAGCGGACGCGGTCGAAATCACCCAGAGTAACTTCACGAACCTCCTCAAACGCCCCGACCGCGAGTTCCGCAAGCGGGTCTACGAGGGCTACTTCGACGAGTGGGAGTCGGTTCGGAACACGGTCGCGGCCAGCTACAAGAACAGCGTCAAAGCCGACGTCAAAACCGCTCGAGCGCGCAACTACGATACCGCACGCGAGGCCGCACTCGACGGTCCGAACGTTCCCGTCGAGGTCTACGACACCCTCGTCGACACCGTCCACGACAACCTCGACAAACTCCATCGCCACGCCCAACTCAAGGAACGGGCGCTGGGCGTCGACGAACTCCAGATGTGGGACCTCTACATGCCGCTGACCGGCGACGAGGGTCCCGATCTCGAGTACGACCAGGCGACCGAGTACGTCGTCGACGCGCTCGCGCCGCTGGGTGAGGCATACCAGACCCAGGTTGCCGAGGGGCTGGAGTCCCGATGGATCGACGTCTACGAGAACGAGGGGAAACAGTCCGGCGCGTACTCCAGCGGCACGTACGATACCCAGCCGTTCATTCTGCTGAACTACCAGCAGGACATCTCCTCGATGTACACGCTGGCCCACGAACTCGGCCACTCGATGCACTCCGAATTCACGAAGGAGGAACAGCCGTTCATCTACTCGAGCTACGAAATCTTCGTCGCGGAAGTCGCCAGCACGGTCAACGAGGCCCTGCTGACAAACCACCTGCTCGAGACCGTCGACGATCCCGAGTTCCGCAAGCACGTGTTAAACGAGTTCCTGGAGCGTGTGCGCTCGACGCTGTACCGTCAGACCCTCTTCGCGGAGTTCGAACACGAGACACACCGCCTCGAAGAAGACGGCGAACCGCTTACCGCCGACCGATTGGACGACCTCTACCGCGGACTCAAGGCCGACTACTACGAACCCGCCGCGATCGACGACCGGATCGCACGCGAATGGATGCGTATCCCCCACTTCTATCGGGCGTTCTACGTTTACCAGTACGCCACTGGTATCTCGGCCGCCCTCGCTATCGTCGACGACATCCTCGAGAACGGCCGGTCCGCCGCCGAGGACTACCTCGAGTTCCTCCGCCACGGCTCGCGGGAGTACCCGCTCGAGCTCCTGCGGATCGCCGGCGTCGATATGAGTTCCTCGGACCCGATCGATCGTGCGCTCGAGACCTACGGCCAACGCCTCGAGGAGATGGAAGCGCTCATGTCGTAAGTCATCGGCACGGACGCTGCCGCTCGAGCCGTTGCGACGCGTGACGCGGCGTCAACGGTCGTCTCTCCCGGTAGTCGCGGTTCGATGTGGGGGTCGAAAACCATCCGCGACCCAAAGGCACATTTACCATCGAAATCCTATCGGCGTACATCAGGATGTCTCGAAGCCCGTCTATACCCGACCGACCTCATCGCGATATCGACTCAGATCTCCCCGACGACGAACGGCTCGAGGCGCTCCGCGGGCACTACGAGGATCTGGTCGACGTCAACGACCAGCTCTCCGACCAGCTCGACGACGCCGAGGACCGCCGCGAACGCCTCCGGGAGAAGGTCGACCGCGTCGAGCGGGAAAACGAGACGCTCAAGAGTTCGTCGCTGTACATCGCCACCGTCGAGGACATCCTCCCGGACGAGCAGGTCATCGTCAAACAGCACGGCAACAATCAGGAAGTGCTGACCGACGTCTCCTCCCGGATCGTCGATCGCGTCGAGCCCGGCGACCGCGTCGCGGTCAACGACTCCTTCGCGATCCAGACGGTCTTGGACACCGAGACCGACGCGCGCGCCCAGTCGATGGAGATCACTGAGAAGCCCGAGGTCACCTACGCCGACATCGGCGGGATCGACGAGCAAGTCCGCGAGGTCCGCGAAGCCGTCGAGCAACCCCTGACCGAGCCCGAAATCTTCAACGAGGTCGGCATCGACCCGCCCAGCGGCGTCCTGCTCTATGGCCCGCCGGGCACGGGCAAAACGATGCTCGCCAAGGCCGTCGCCAACGAGACCGACGCCACCTTCATCAAGATGGCCGGCTCGGAGCTGGTCCGCAAGTTCATCGGCGAGGGCTCGCGGCTCGTCCGCGACCTCTTCGAGATGGCCCGCGAGCGCCAGCCCGCCATCATCTTCATCGACGAGATCGACGCCATCGCGACGCGGCGCACCGAGTCCAAGACCTCCGGCGACGCCGAGGTCCAGCGGACCATGATGCAACTGCTCTCCGAGATGGACGGCTTCGAGGCCCGCGGCGAGATCCGCATCATCGCCGCCACCAACCGCTTCGACATGCTCGATCGCGCCATTCTGCGTCCGGGCCGGTTCGACCGCCTGATCGAAGTCCCCGAACCCGACCGCGACGGCCGCGAACAGATCCTCTCGATCCATACCCGCGGCATGAACATCGCCGACGGCGTCGACTTCGCCGCGCTCGCCGACGACACCGACGGCTACTCCGGTGCCGACATCGAAAGCCTCGCTACCGAAGCCGGCATGTTCGCCATCCGCAACGACCGCGATGAGGTCTCCCATCAGGACTTCGCCGACGCCTTAGAGAAGATCGAGGAGGACGACTCGAGCGACGTCGTCTCCTCTGCGGGCTATTTCTATCAGTAATCAGCGGCCCGATTTCGACGGCTCCGACCGGTGACGATCGCCACGTACTATTGTGCGTTCGGTTCGGAACCGCTGATTACAGGAGAGGCCGTCCGGATCGGACGGACAGGCTCTTACTCAGTACGTTATGTGTCTCTGTCCCAACTATCGATTCCCTGTCGTTCGGGACTCGGATTCGGTTTTCCCTTCCGGTACTCGTAGACTTTGCACCGCTGCTCCGCGGTGAGTTCTCCCCACGTCGCGCCCGTCTCCCATCGACTCCAACCGAACAATGTCGCTATCTCGTCCAACCGGTCTTGGACACGACCGAGGAGGTAGGTGGCTCGCTCAATGTCGCTTTTGTCCGGCGTTTTACCACGTTCTAAATCATCGATAATCGATGTCGTGGAGTCCACGAGACGGGCCGTATCACTGGTCGTCGATTCGGCTGGCGGGCGAAGCCGTTCGATCAATCTGTCTCGAGCGAGCGTTTCGGCCATTCCCGTATCGAGGCTGTCATCGCCCATCAGCACACACCCCGGATTCGATCGATCGCCAATCGTCGGTCGTGGATCGCCAATACGTGTACCATCCCGGAGTTTTCAAGTCCGGTGCGGGGTAACGTTGTCATGGGTTCTTCACTGACGGTGGGAACCCGGCCCGCGTGCCATTACACGCGGGCGTTTCTATGATGGATTCGCCCAACAGGCCGGGCTTCCACATCCAATGCATTGTAATGCATTGGTGAAAAGAGTTTCCGTTCCGAGTATCATCCGTGAATAGATGTGCGAAGTCAAAATCGACTTGTGTAGACAGAGACAATAGACGGCGCGATGCCGAGGGAACGAAACGAGGAAAGTGGGAAATATACCGAGCGATATCCGCCGGACACGTTCGTTACGGCGCTCGAGGAACTCTCGGGAGCGGCGACCACACAGGAAGTGGCCGACGAGGTCGGCTGTGCATACCGAACCGCGTTCGCTAAACTCTCCGAACTCGAAGACGCCGGCGAGATCACGTCACGGACGGTCGGCAATGCGTATCTCTGGCATCCCGTCTCCGCCGAGTGATCCGGTCGAAACGGTGGCAACGGAGCGGAACCGCACGAACTCGATCCGGACGGACAGTTCCGAATCGCAAGCCCTTACGCCGCCGACCCCGGAGACCAGATATGAGCACGATTCGAGTCGTCTGGGGCTCCGCGTCGGCACCCACGGCGATGGCCTCCTACGACGCGGCCCTCGCCGAGGCCGGCGTCGAGAACTACAATCTCGTTTCCGTTTCCTCCGTCATCCCGGCCGGCGTCGACGTCGAAGCCGTCGGCACCGCACCGGATCTCGGCCCCGCGGGCGAGCGCCTGACCGTCGTCGAGGCTCGAGCCACCGCTGCCGGCCCCGGCCGCGTGAGTGCGGCGCTCGCGTGGGCCCAGTCCGTCGATGACGGCCCGGGACTGTTCTACGAGACTGCGGGTGAGACGGACCGCGACGACGTCGAGCGCCGGGTCCGCGAGGGACTGGCCGCGGGGCCTGTCTCTTATACACATCTCTGAGCGGGCTG
>NZ_AOII01000015.1 GCF_000337615.1 Natrinema pallidum DSM 3751 | reverse complement strand
TCAGAGATGTGTATAAGAGACAGCACACACTTCTCATGAACGGAAATACGCCGTACGCAGGGCTACCGGGCGAGACTGGTGCTGGGCAGCGTGCAGCGGCGGACGTTCCTGACCTCTCGAGCGCGCAAAAGCGGCTGCTCCACCGCGACGTCTCGCGGATCGCGGCCCGCACGCGCGAGTTCCTCCCGAACGAATACGTCGTCGACGCCGACGTCTCGAACGGCATGACCGGACCGGAGGTCACCGTCGCCGTCCGACCGCCGGTCGGGCACGCCGTCTCCGCCGGCTTCACGCCCGATCTCGAGGAAGCGGTGGCCGCCGAGGAAGTCATTACCGCCGCCGAACGCGACGAAGTCGCCCGCGGGCTCGCGGCGAGTGCGGCCCTGCAGGTGAAACAGGCGATCAGTAACAACGTGCGGCCGACCGGGAAGTAGGCGACCGCTTCGCGCCATCGAACCCGTCGACCCGCTTTTCGACGTATCGGTTCGCGTCAGTAGAGCAACTGCTCGAGCTGGTGGCGCCGCCGCTCGAGGTCGAACGCCGGTTCGACCGACGGATCGTCGCTGAGGCGCTCGAGTAACAACAGCGGGTCCCCGCCGGCACTTTCGACTTCCCTGAGCAGCAGTTCGATAGCGGTTCGGTTCGTCGCCAGCGACGGGCAGAGACCGAGTGCCAGCGCGAACGGCACCGCACGCTCGGGCCGAGTCGGGAACGCGTCGCTGACGCGTTCGAAATCGGGGGTAGCGGGTGCTTCCTCGTCGGTTCCGGCTCCGTCGCGGTCCGCTTGCGGAGCCGGCTCGAGGGACAGACAGCGGGTACAGAACGAGATGACGGCTGCCGGCGCGTCCGTGCGGTACTCCGCCGGCACGGAACACAGGATCGTCGGGGCACCGCACTCGGAACAGGTCATCGGGAGTGACTGTGCAGGTGGCTGGCTGGTCGTTCGACGATGGGACGGTCCGCCTTACTGGTTGGCCGCGGGCGACTGCGCGGCGGTCTCCGGCTGTGCGTCCTCGAGTGCCGCCTCCTCCTCGGCTGCCCGCTCGGCCTCTCGTTCCGCCTTCTCCTCGGCTTCCTTCTTTTCCTTGATCTTCTTCAGGCGGAACGTCTCCTCGCGTTCCTGTTCCTCGAGTTTCTGCTCGATGTACTCCTGGTTCTCGTAGAGTTCGGGCAGGAGCTTGAACTCGAGGGCGTTGACGCGGCGCTTCGTGGTCTCGATCTCCCGGAGCATCTTCTTCATCGCCGTCTCGACCTCGGCGGCGAGGATGATGCTCTCCAGGAGGTCCTCGTAGGCCTCGGCGGCCTCGTCGATGCGGGCGGAGGTGCCCATGATCCCGTAGCCGCGCTGCTCGAGGCTCTTGGAGACCCGCGAGGATTCGATCTGCGGGACGACGACGCCCATGATGTTCTTGGACTCGGTGGTGATCTCGGGGTGTTCCTGCAGCGCCGATGCGGCACCGCGGACGGCGACGTCACCCTCCATCGCGCGGGCCATGTTGATCTTCTTCTGGGCGTCCTCGTAGTCCTGCGCGAGGTCACCGCGGACGTCCTGGGCCTTGTCCAGAATGTCCATGAACTCCATGATCAGCCCGTCGCGTTTCTTCTCGAGCGTGCCGTGACCCCGCTCGGAGAGCTCGATGCGATCCTCGATCGCCATCAAGTTCTTGCGGGTGGGCTTGACGTCGTTGGCCATCTTGTGGGGGGATAGCGGGCCCAGTCGGATAACTGTTTACAGTTTCCGCGCATCGCTCGCGCTCGAGACGTGGGAAATCGACGGCAGCGGGTCGCTCTCGAGGAGGCTACTCAACCGAGGAACAGGTCGACCATATCGCCCGACGACTGACCCTTGTAGAGTTCCGAGTAGCCGCAGTTCGTACAGCTCACGACGTGGAAACGCCTGTTTTGGATGTCGAACATCTTGGAGAGACCGCTCCCCGTCGTCGAGATTTCGTCGATCTCCGTCTCCGTGTGACCGCACTTCGGACAGCCGTGCTCGTCGTCTCTCATAGTCCCCCATCTCCTGTCAGCTCATAAAATCTTTGTGACTGGCATCTCGAGTAGTCACCACACTATGTCCGTCGTTCTCGGACTCGTCGTCCTCGCGCTCCTGGCTGTGCCGTTCGTCCTCTGGCTGGCGATCAGTCAGGAAACGTCGGCCCCGACCGTGGTCGATCGAGCGGAAGCGGAGCGGATCGCAAAGGAGCGCGGCGGCCGCGAACCGACCCGCGCCGCCGACGATGACACGGCCGCGGAATGGGGCGCTCACCGCGAGCCCGACGCGCGAGACGGCCGGCCAGCAGGGGTCGACCGCGACGACCGCGATGAGTGGGGCGATCGACGCACGTAGCGTACAGTGGCCGGTGCTATCGTCGGTCGTCAATCCGTCTCGAGAACGTGGACCCGCTGTTCGTCGATCGAGAGCGGGACCGAGTCGCCGACCCGGTAGCCGTCGATCCCGTCGGCGTGGAGCGTCACCGTCGTGTCGTCGGGGAGCGTCGCCGTGAGCCGGGTTCGGTCCCCGAGGTACGTCACGTCCGCCACGTCGGCCTCGAGCGGCCCCGAACCGAGTTCGAAGGCGGCGGGCCGGGCCGCGATCCGGACCGAACCGTTCGTCTCGGCCGCCACGGGCAGTTCGGTAAAGCCCAGATCGACGCGGCCGTTCTCGGCGACGCCCTCGAGCAGGGTCGAACTCCCGACGAAGTTCGCGACGAAGGGGTTGGCAGGCCGGCGGTAGATCTCCGCGGGCGGGCCCACCTGCTCGAGCGTGCCGTCAGCCAGGACCGCGATCCGATCGCACATCGCCATCGCCTCCTCCTGGTCGTGGGTGACGTAGAGGGCGGTCACCTCGAGGTCGGCCAGCAGGCCGCCGATCTCGTCGCGCAGCCGGGTCTTGAGTTCGGCGTCTAACCCCGTCATCGGCTCGTCGAGCAGGAGGACGTGAGGTTCGATCGCGAGCGCTCGCGCGAGGCCGACCCGCTGTTGCTGGCCGCCGGACAGCGTCGTCGGCCGCCGGTCGGCCAACTCGGCGATGTCGAGCATGGCGAGCAGTTCGTCGGCCCGCTTCCGGCGCTCGGCCTTCGGGACTCCGTGCATCTTCGGCCCGAACGCGACGTTTTCGCGGACGGTCATGGTGTCGAACAGGGCGTAGGACTGAAAGACCAACCCGACGTTCCGCTCTTCGGGTGGGACGTGTGTCACGTCGACCCCGTCGAACAGCACCCGGCCCTGCGTCGGCGTCTCGAAGCCGGCGATGGTCCGCAACGTCGTCGTCTTTCCACAGCCCGAGGGGCCAACGACCCCGAGGATCTCGCCGTCCCGGATCGTCAGATCGATCCCGTCGACGGCCACCTCGTCGCCGTAGGCCTTCGTCAGTGACTCGAGGGTGACGTCGCTCACGGGCGCTCACCCCCCTCGAGTGCGAGCCGGTCGATCGGTGTGCGAGCGATTCGACGCCGTCTCTCCGTCGGAGCGTGTCTCATTGGTGTGCGGTCGAGAACCCTCGTTTGCCGAGCAGTTGCAGGACAACGATCGCGGCCACGACGATCAGGAAGTAGACGGACACCGCCGCCGCCGACTGCAGGTACGAGGCATTGGTCGCGATGTTGCGATAGAGAAACATCGCGAACGGATCGGGGCTACCGCTGGCGACCTTGTGCGTGAAGTTGAACTCCGCGGCCGCGAGCGTCCAGGTGATGATCGCGCCGGCGACGATTCCGCGTCTTGCCTGGGGGACGATAACGGTGAGGACGGCTCGGGGCCACGAGGCCCCAAGCGATCGGGCGCTCTCCTCGAGGCGGACCAGATCCATCGACTGGAACGAACTCTGCACGGTCAACACCATGTAGGGCGATTTGAGCAGACAGTAGCCGGCGAGCAGTCCTAGTGACGATCGCCCGTGTTCGGGGTAGGTCTGGATGAAGGCGATCCCGAGGATCAGTCCCGGTACGAGCGGCAATATCGCGAACGTGTTGATCCAGTTCCGAGCGTAGAAGTCGTATCGCGCGAGCGCGTACGCGATCGGAACGCCGACCAAGACGTTCAGGATCATCCCGCCGGTCGCGATCAGGAGGCTGTAGGTCAGCCCAGGGATCGCGTTCTGTCGGACGCCGTACTCGCCGAACCCGAGGACCTGCCGCCAGTGATCGAGCGTGACGAATCCCGTGGGCAGGACGCCGCTGCCGCTCTCCGCGAACGAGGAGACGAACGCGACGAGTACCGGCACCGTCAGGAATGCGGTCACGATGGCGACGATGCCGGTGACGATCGGACGACCGAACAGCGTCGAGAGGGCCCTGCCGGCCCACGACCAGCGGCGGTTCCGGGCTGCCGTTACCGAGCCACCGTCGGAACCAGTCGTCGACGCGGCGACGGCCACGGTGTCCACGTTCTCGACCGCGGTCGAGCCGTCGTCCGCTCGCGGTGACGTGTCCCCGGTCATCTCAGACCTCCACCGCGTCGTCGTCGACGAACCGCAGCCCGACGAACGTGAACGCGACGATGAAGACCACGTAGACGAGTCCGATCGCGGCCGCCACGTCCGGGGCGTACGAGCCGACGCTGATCTCGTTGTGTATTTGCAGCGTGACCACCTGATGACTCTGAAGGATGAGTACCGTCCCGAAGATCGCGAGGCCGGAGCGGAAGGTGAGGATCGCGGCGGCGGCGATGCCCGGCCTGATCTCGGGGAGCGTCACGTGATAGAACGTCTCCCAGCGGCTGGCACCGAGCGCGCGGGCCGCCTCCTCGGCCTGTGTGTTGACCGCCGCGTAGGTCCCCCGAAGCACCATCGTCGCCCGCGGCAACAGCGAGTAGACGTAGCCCAGAAAGAGGCCGGTGATCGCCGTCGCGCTCGCGAGATCGAGTGCGCTCGCACCGGTCACGGTCGCGATCGCGTTGGTGACCACTCCCTGGTTGCCGAGCAAGACCGTGATGAGGTAGGCGACGACGATCCCCGGCAGCGCGATCGGGAACGACACCGCCGCGACGACGACCCGCTCCGCCGGCAAGTCGTACTTCTCGAGGGCGTGTGCGACGGCGACCCCGAGCGCGACGCTGACTGCCGTCGCCAGCCCGACGAACCACAGCGTGTTCCAGGCGACCCGCCGGTACGCCGGGGTCGTCGCGAGCGTCTCCCAGGCCCCGAACGACCAGCCCACCATCCAGATCGTGTCCTCCGCGAAGCTGATCCGGACGAGCATCGCCAGCGGGACGAACCCCGCTACGATCGCCAGCGCGAAGAAGGGGAGACAGAGGACCGCGATCCGCCGGCGCTCGCGCTCGCGTTCGGTCGTCGGACGGGCAGTCGTCGACGCGAGCGTCGCGATTCGACGGACCGACGCCGTCGCCGATTTCCGGACCGACATCCGCGATCACTGGGCTCCCTGCAGCGGGGTTCGGTCGACGAGTTCCTCCTGGATGTCGGTCTGCTTCTCGACGAGGGTCTCCTGGTCGACGGTAAAGCCCGCCGCCTCGTAGGACGACTGGTCGGGGAACTCGTCGGGCTGGTCGAGTTCGTCCGCCCGGATCGGGCGGACGTAGGCGTCGAAAAACAGCTCCTGACAGTCCTCGGTCAGGACGTAGTCCATGAACAACTTCGCCGCCTCGGGGTTGGGCGCGTTCCGCAGGAGGGCGTAGCCGTAGGGGACGCTCATCGCGCCCGGTTCACCGTCGGGCCCCTCGAGGATCGTGACCTCGATCTGGTCCTCGTCGAACTCGTCGTTGTTGTACTTGAGGTTCAGCCCGGTGTAGTCGTACTCGACGACGGTCGAGATCTCGCCGCTGGTCATCGGCCCCTCGACGTTGCGCCGGAAGTCCGCCCCATGGTCGGCGATTTCCTCGTGGTACTCGATGACCGGATCGAGGTCGTCCAGATCGCCGCCGTAGGCCCGATTGACCGACAGCGCGGACGCCTGTCCGTTGGCGGTATGCGGCGGTGTGAAGGCGAGATCCTTCGCGATGTCGGGGTGTTTCAGGTCCTCCCACGTCTCGGGCGCGTCGAGGCCCCGCTCCTCGTAGATGTCCGCCCGGTACGTCACCGCGGTCGTCATCTGTCGGGTCGCGGTCACGTGCCCGTTGTCGGTCTTCAGATCGTCGGGGACGACGTCCCAGTTGGCCGGCTTGTAGTCGGTCGTCAGTTCGTCGTTCATCGCCTCGAGGCCGAACGAGTAGCCGCCGTTGTACGCCGAATGGGTCGGGTTCCGTGCGTTTGCGCGCATGTCCTCGAGCGCCTCGCCGGACGATCCCTGCGCGTCGTACAGCGAGATCCCGTACTCGTCTTCGAACGCCTCCATGACGGCCCCCCAGTTTGACCACCCGGTCTGGACACAATAGATCTGCAACTCCGTGGGAAACGCGGCGGTGTCGACATCCGTTTCGTAGTCATCGTACCCAACAGTGTACGTCTGGCCGCCGCCCTCGCCGGTAAAATCGCTCAGACAGCCCGCCAGCGAGGTGATCCCGGCGGCGGCCCCACTCGAAAGCACTGCGCGTCGTGTCGTCCCTGTCGGCTCGGACATACCCGAGCATCCGCCAAAACGTACTAATCCGTTGCTATGTTAGGAATGCTGACCTATATAGATGGCCGTAGCGACACGAAGCAGTTGGGTTCGGTCCCTACCCTCCGCCGGCCGCGAGCGTCAGCCCTGTCCGACCATCCGCTCTTCGTCGTCGTACTCCTCCTGGCGAAGTTCGTATTTTTGGACCTTGCCAGTCGCGGTCGCCGGCAACTCGTCGACGTACTCGATTCGGCGGACAGCCTTGTAGCCCGCGAGTTGCTCGCGGATGAACGCCGTCAACTCGTCGGCCGACACCGGCGGATCGGCCGGATCGCCGTTCGACGGCACGACGAAGGTCTTCGGCGTCTCGCCCCACTCGTCGCTCGGTGCCGGGATCACCGCCGCGTCCGCGACCCCCTCGTGATCGAACAGCGTGTCCTCGAGTTCGATGCTCGAGATGTTCTCGCCACCGAAGATACCGATGATATCCTGTTTGCGGTCCCGTCTTGGTCACCCCGTAGACGTGTTTGAGGTACCAGCCGAACTCGTCCTCGACGGTCCGGATGGTCGCAGTGGTGGTTCCGTCGTATAAGTACCGAGCGGAGAAGCGGGGGGAACTTACGGAGCCGTCGCCCACCCGCACGATGTTCGCAGCGTTGAGCACCGAGTGGCTCCGGAGCACCACGAACCCGATCCGACCTTCGCGGAGAGTTCGAGCAGCACGAACGCCCGGTCTCCCAGTTTTGGGAAGAATACCGAGTCCTTCGGCCCCGACGAACCACATGACCGAGTACGCGACCCACGACACGAGCAGCATATCGTGTCCTGACTCATTGGGTCACGGTCACCGTTCCAATCGACCTAGTCTCACCTTCCTTTGAGGAACCGTCGACGGCGATTCTGCCCGCCAGTTCGTGCTCACCCGGTTCCTCGAAGGTGTAACTGAACTCGTACTCCGGGCCGCTGGCATGTTGACAGTCTACCCCACTGTCGACTCTCCCGTCGCGAGTTTCTACCGCTTCGCCGTCGACCAGGAGTGTGGCAGTGAATGCCGTCCCAGCACCGAACGTTGCAATGCTGAATATTACCGTGACGTCCTCGCCGACCGACACTGTCTTAGGCTCGAACTCGGGCCGCCAAACATTGACAGTTGGCGCATCCAGATAGTGAGACACGGTGAGTTGCTCCGACGCAAGGATATCGCTCTCCGGGCCACGAATCCGTACACGTTTGTCGCCGGGACTGGGAATCGTCCGTACTTGTCCTGGACCCTCGCCGAAACCGATCGACCACCGACCGTGATTGGTCTCGAAGGGAACTTCCTCGATGGTCTCGTCCTCGTCGACCATTTCGAGGATTAGTTCTTCGTTGCAGTCCCCTGCTTGTCCCTCTACACTCCCGGACCTGAGTGGACCGGCACCACACCCGTAGTCCACGGAGACGGACGCTCGGGTAATCTCGACAGCATCGCAAACTCGAGATTGTGACGAGTTCGAGAGACAGCCAGCAGAAAGCAGGAGAGCCGAGCCTGTAAATGTCGTGAGTAAATCACGTCTTTTCATCAAAAAACCAATCTCTGTAAGAATATATAAACCTTCTGTATAGACGGAGCAAGAGCGGCAACGTATCACGGCAAGCGAAGTAGATCGTGGTTTCACTCGACGCGACGATGGGAGCAGTGAGGTATTTTACCTGATTTTTGCGACCGAGGAAATCCAACGGCGTAAACCGAGGTCGCTTGCGCGTAGCACACTGTTGAGCTCAGAGCGTCGCTCGAATGGCGTGTTTGAGCGCATCTTTTCCGCTTTTCTGTATAGTTCCCGCCGTCGCTGAAACACTCCGAGAGACTGTGTGAGTTTGTCCTTCGAGATGCCTCGATGCGGCGAGACCCACCGTCGCGTCAGCGACGCGTGGCTCTCGCAGGTATTGACGTGAACCTCGTCGTCGGCGTCGTCACCGTCGCCATGGACAACGTATTCACGGTCGAATGCGTCGTCTTCCTTGGGCGGTTCGGACGCCCGAAAGCCGTCGGTCGAGACGATCAGCGACTCGTCCGTTGTTTTCGCCGGAAGCAGGCACCGCTTTCCAGTTCTGCGATCAGCGAGAATGAACACGGGGTAGTTTGTCACCGTTGTACGACACCAGTATCAACGATCTCCGATGGAAGATCGATCCCAGTAAACCTGGGCCGATCAGTCAGCCTGCACGGCTTCGGCAGTTTCCGACTCGTCTTCGCGGTAGTGCTCTTCGATGAGTTCCTCGTCGATCCGGTTGAGTTCCGTCTTCGGCAGATCCGAGAGCAGGTCCCAGCCGAGCTCGAGCGTGTCGTCGATCGAGCGGTTGGTGTCGTACCCCTGCTGGACGAACTCCGCCTCGAACCGGTCGGCGAAGTCGAGGAACTTGTTGTCCCGCTCGGAGAGCGCCTCGCGACCGACGATGTTCACGAGATCGCGCAGGTCCTCACCCTCCGCGTAGGCGGCGTACATCTGGTCGGAGACGTCGCCGTGGTCCTCGCGGGTCAGGCCCTCGCCGATCCCGTCGTCCATCAGCCGCGAGAGGCTGGGCAGGACGTTGACCGGCGGCTCGATCCCCTGACTGTTGAGGTCCCGATCCATCATGATCTGGCCCTCGGTGATGTAGCCGGTCAGGTCCGGAATCGGGTGCGTGTCGTCGTCGCCGGGCATCGTCAGGATCGGAATCTGCGTGACCGACCCTTCCTTGCCCTCGATACGACCGGCGCGCTCGTAGAGTTGCGCCAGGTCGGTGTACATGTAACCGGGGTAGCCACGGCGTCCCGGGACCTCCTCACGTGCGGCACCGATTTCGCGCAGCGCCTCACAGTAGTTGGTCATGTCCGTCAGGATGACCAGCACGTGGTAGTCCTTCTCGAAGGCCAGGTACTCGGCCGTGGTGAGCGCGAGTCGTGGCGTGACCTGTCGCTCGACCGCCGGGTCGTCCGCGAGGTTCATGAAGACGACCGAGCGCTCGAGTGCACCGGTGCGCTCGAAGTCGTCCATGAACTCGTTTGCCTCTTCGGCGGTGATCCCCATCGCGCCGAAGATGACGGCGAACTCCGACCCATCGTCGTCGCCTTCCTCTTCCTCCGGAACGGTCGCCTGCCGGGCGATCTGGAGTGCGAGTTCGTTGTGGGGCAGCCCCGAGCCGGAGAAGATCGGCAGCTTCTGGCCCCGGACCAGCGTGTTCATGCCGTCGATGGCGGAGACCCCGGTCTGGATGAACTCCTCGGGATACTCCCGGGAGTAGGGGTTGATCGCCTCGCCGACGATGTTGTGTCGTTCCTCGGGGACGATCTCCGGACCGCCGTCGATCGGGTTCCCGGACCCGTCGAGCACCCGCCCGAGCAGATCCTCGGTGACGGGCATTTTCATCGTCTCGCCCAGGAAGCGAACGGAGGCGTTGCGGTCGATCCCGCCCGTGCCTTCGAACACCTGAATCGAGACGATCCCTTCGCTCGATTCCAGGACCTGGCCGCGGAGCGTTCGCCCGTCCTCGGTCTCGATTTCGACGATCTCGTCGTAACCGACCGGCTCGTCGACCTCGGCGAACACCAGCGGACCGCTGATTTCCGTGATAGTCTGGTACTCTTTCATCGTTAGTACAGTGCTCGTAGTTGTTCTTTGAGGTCGTTCTCGATCTCGTCGATGAACTCGTCCCACTCTTCGGCCGTGCCCATCCGGTTGAGCTGTGGCGCAGCGTCGACGTCCGTGATCTCTTCGGGTGGCACACCGGCCTCGAGTGCGTCGAAGGCCTCGTCGTTGAACGTCTTGATCGCGCCGAGCATCCGGTAGGTCTTCTCGGGTTCGCAGTAGGTGTCGACGTCGTGGAGCGCGTTCTGCTGGAGCCAGGCCTCACGCAGGTACCGTGCGACCTCAAGCGTGAGCTGCTGGTCCTCCGGCAGCGCGTCCTTCCCGACGAGCTGAACGATCTCTTGGAGTTCGTCCTCTTCGTCTAACACGTCGACCGCCCACTGGCGGGTCTCCGCCCAATCGCCGGCGACGTTGCTCTCCCACCACGGGTCGAGCTGGTCCTTGTACAGCGAGTAGGACTCGTTCCAGTTGATCGAGGGGAAGTGCCGACGCTCCGCGAGGTCGGCGTCCAGCGCCCAGAACGTCTTGACGATACGCAGCGTGTTCTGGGTGACCGGCTCGGAGAAGTCACCGCCCGGCGGCGAGACCGCCCCGACGACCGAAATCGAGCCTTCGCCGCCGTTGATCAGTTGGAACTTGCCGGCGCGCTCGTAGAACTCCGAGAGCGCGGCCGCCAGATACGCGGGGTAGCCCTCTTCGCCGGGCATCTCCTCGAGTCGACTCGAGATCTCCCGCATGGCCTCGGCCCACCGCGAGGTGGAGTCGGCCATCAGCGCGACGTCGTACCCCATGTCGCGGTAGTACTCTGCGATCGTGATGCCCGTGTAAATACAGGACTCGCGGGCCGCGACGGGCATGTTCGACGTGTTGGCGATGAGGCAGGTCCGGGCCATCAGCGGGTTCCCGGTCTGCGGGTCCGGCAGTTCCGGGAAGTCCTCGATGACCTCGGTCATCTCGTTGCCACGCTCGCCACAGCCGATGTAGACGACGATGTCCGCGTCGGACCACTTGGCGAGTTGCTGCTGGGTGACGGTCTTCCCGGAGCCAAAGGGTCCGGGAATCGCCGCCGTCCCGCCCTTCGCGAGCGGGAACAGGCCGTCCTGGACGCGCTGGCCCGTCACCAGCGGCTCGGTCGGCGTCTCCTTGTCACCGGCGGGACGGGCCTCGCGGACCGGCCACTCCTGGTGCATCTGGATCTCCTCGCCGCTCGAGAGTTCGGCGACCGTCTCCTCGACGGTAAACTCGCCGCTCTCGATCGACGTGACTTCACCGCCCTCGTAGTCCGGCGGCACCATGACCTTGTGGTCGATGGTGACGGTCTCTTCGACGACACCGACGGCGTCGCCGGGTTCGACCGCGTCGCCTTCCTCGACGGTCGGTTCGAACTCCCACTGTTTCTCGAGGTCGATACCGGGGGCGTCGACCCCGCGGTCGAGGAACGCCGTCCCCATCTTGTCCTCGAGGACGTCGAGCGGGCGCTGGACGCCGTCGTAGATGGAGTCCATCATGCCCGGCCCGAGGTCGACACTCAGAGGCTCGCCCGTGTTCTGGACGGGTTCGCCCGGGCCGACGCCGGAGGTTTCCTCGTAGACCTGAATCGTGGTCAGGTTCCCTTCGATCTCGATGACCTCGCCCATCAGTCCTTCGTCGCCGACGTAGACGACGTCGTTCATCCGGGCGTCGAGGTCCGTGGCGGTCACGACGGGACCACTCACGCTTTCGATTACACCGTCTTCGTCGACGGATTCGATGTCTTCTGCCTGGCTCATAGTTTAGCTCTCTTCGTCCTCGTCCATCAGGTCGATACCGATCGCGCGTTTGATCTGGTCGCGCAGTCCGCCGCCACCGGTGCCGCTCCCGATCGTGACGACGACCGGCTCGACGCTCGTTTCGACCTCCTGGCGGACCGACCGCGACAGGTACTCGAGGTCGTCGTCGTGCATGACGACGATGCCGACGCCCTCGTCCTCGAGGGCCGCCGTCGCCGCCGCATCCAGCCGCTCGTCTTTCTCGTCGTCCGGGACGTTCTCGAACCGTCGCACTCCCGCGAGGCGGAAGCCAGTGGTGAACTCCGGACTGCCGACGACTGCGATTTCCTGGCTCATAGGATCACCAGCTCTTCTTCGATCTCGTTTTCGTCGAGTCCGACCTCGCGACCCCGCGCGATCGCGCGGATGTTCTCGACCTCGCGCTCTTTGGCGAGGACGAACGACAGAACGGGCGAGATCGAGGTCGGGTACACGCTCGAGAGCGTGTCGGCGTACTCGAGCAACGCAGCGTCTAGTGCGTGCTCGAACTGGATAAGGCTGTCAGCATCGCGCAGCCGATCCAGTGCTTCCGAGAGGCGGTCGCCGTAGCGTTTGTTCTCGGCGATGTGGTCGACGAGCGCGTCGTAATCGCCGACCAAGCGGTTCAGGTCCGACTCGTCGAACAACACGCCGCCGTCGATGTAGTAGGCGGCGGGGTCGAGATCGGCCCCGCTCCGTGCGAGGCGCAACGCGTTCCGTGCGTTCAGGAAGTCGATCTCGGCCTCGAGGAACTCGACGTACTTCGCTTCCGGCCCCTCCCGGGGTCGGCCGAGGTCCTCGAGCAGGTTCTCGTAGAACGCGCGATCGAGCGCGTTCTCGAGGGGCACGAGCGCGCCGCTCTCTTCGAACTCCTCGTAGGCGTCTTCGAGTTGCTCGGCGAAGATCGTCCCGTCGAGAATCTCGATGACGTCCTCGATCGAATCGACTTCGACCAGCCGGTCGATCGTCCCGTCGTCGAGTTCGCCGGCCCGAATGAGATCCGTACTGATCTCCTCGGGGTCGGAATCCGTATAGATTCCGCGGACGATCGTCTTCAGGTTCCAGACGTCGAACTTCCGGAGGTACCGAACGATGCGGTCGTAGAGTTGCCCTTCGGACCACTCGAGGAGGTCGTCGAAGTGCTTCGCGAGGTTGCGGTTCAGTGCGTACTCGATCAGGTCGACGCCGGAAAACCGCGTTCCGAGCGCGTTGATCTCCTGTTCGTACTCCGTTTCCTCCATGAACCGCGCGATCTCGCTCGGCCCCATCCGGATCAGCTTGCGGTAGTCCTCGTCGGACAACATCGCCGCTCGACGCGAGCGAACGCGAGCGTTCACGTACTCCGGATTCGAGGCTCCCGTACTCATTGCTCGAAGAGTCGGTTACTGATCTCCTGAAGGTTGTCTTCCCAGACGTCCTCGAGCACCGAATCGAAGGTGTTGTTGACGCGGACGCGAGAGGCCTCGCTCTCGACGACGACGCCGCCGAGACAGTCGTAGTCACCGGCGTATTCGTAGCCGTCGTAGTCGGCGAGGATCGATTCGAGCAACTCCGCGTCATCGGACCGGCCGTAGACAGCGACGTCGTTGCCCTCGTCGAACTCGACCGTCGCCGCCTCGAGCAGGTCGCGGGTAATCCCCTCGCGGATCTCGCCCTCGAGGGCGGCGAGTTCGTCCTCGACCGCCTCGCGGACTTCCGTCAGGACGTCGCGGCGTGCCTCCAGGCGCTGCTGTTTCGCCTCCAGTTTCGCACTGGAGAGTCGCTGTTCGCGCAACTGCTCGATCTCGCGGTCGACGTCGGCTTCGGCGTCGGCGACGATCTCGTCTGCATCCTCCTGGGCGGCCGACTCGATCTCTTCGGCGCGCGTTTCGCCCTCAGCGCGGATGTCCTCCGCACGCGCGTGAGCCTCTTCTCGAATGTCCTCAACGACTGTATCCAAACTCATTGTAAGAAAGTTCGATGGGACGCTTTAGACGAAGAGCGCGACCAGTGCGAAGATCACGAGCGTCTCGGGCAGGACCGTCAGCAGAATGCCGATACCCGGCGAGATGGAGTCCTCGGCGAGCGCGCCGACGACCGATGCACCGATCGCTCGCTCCGCATACCCCGCACCGATAGCCGCCAGACCGATGCCCAGCGCCGCTGCCGCACCCTGCTCGATCGCCGGACCGCCGTTCCCGGCCGGAGCGGCGGTCTCCTGCAGTGCAACCGCGTTCTCTGCGAGACTGTTCAGCACGAGCGCCATTTCGGGGAGAGTTTCGATTGTCATGTTTGAGTTTCCTCGTGGTTTTGCAACCGGACAGATGGTACTACTCCCCAGCGTGTTCTTAAAACTTCCCAAACCAAACAGCCGATTTCCCCGTTATAACCCTCGATACTTGCTATCCAGGGGTATTATCCTTTCGATACAGGTGAGAAAATACGAGTCGAACTAGCACGAGATTTGGTCGCCGAGACGATAGCCGACGGGGGTTAGTTCTCGTCGTCGGATCGAATCCCGCCGAACGGTTCGAACTTCCGGCCACCGCCCTCGTAGAACCGGTTGAAGAACTCGACGTACTCGAGACGGATTCCCTGAAGCCCGGCACTCGTGATCCCCAGCAGGAGGACCACAACGTGGCCGAGGACGAGGACGATCACGCCGATGACGGCCATCAGGGTACCCCCGTGGAGCAGGCCGCCGAACATGACCTCGGTCACCTCGTGACCGTGGTAGGTTCCCTGCTCGAGCATGTGCTGGGGCGCGTGACTTGTACCGAAGTGCCACTCCGCGCCGTGCTCGGTCTCGACGACGTACACCCCGAAGAACAGCATGTTAACGACGAACGCCATGCCTGCCTTCGCGAGGATGACTGCGGCGATTCGCAGATACGAGAGCACGTCACCAAGGACGTTGAAGCTCTCGAGTGCGCCGATGATGATGCCGAGCCCGCCGTAGTGTTTGACTTCACCGTAGATCATCGTCACCAGCCCAATCACCGCAACCGGGAGGCCGATGAAGAGACCGGTCTCGGCCGAGAAGCCCGTAAAGCCGAGTTCGAACGCCGCCTCGGGTCCGCTACCGAGCGAGGTGTAGAGGAACGACGGCTTCGGGCCATTGAACTCCGGCGCCGGTCCGACGCCGTGACGGCTGAAGATCCAGACCCAGACGCCGATCATGAGCAGCGCCCACGAGCCGTTCTCGAGGAATGCGTCGCCGACGCCGTGGTCGAGATCGTTGACAAACCCGAAGGCGTAGCCGAGCGTGAGGTGGGCGAGTCCGATCAGGACGCTCGCCATGAGCCACGTCTGGCCGTAGTTCGCGTACACGGGCTGGAGTCCCTTGTGCAACGGCGGGCTGCCGCCGAAGAGGACTTCTCCCAGGAAGTGCATCCCGAAGAATTCGCCATAGAGGACGCCGAACAGCATCGTGAACCCGCCGGCCCACATGCCGATCGCACCCAGGCTTCGGATGATGTCCTCGTCGAATCGACTGTACAGGAAGAAGCCGGCGACCGTGTACAACATCCCGTAGCCGAGGTCACCCAGCATGAAGCCGTAGAACGCCGGGAACGTCAACAGCAAGACGACGGTCGGGTCGAGTTCGCTGTACTTCGGTCGGTCGATCAGCCGAAGCAGGAACTCGAACGGTTTCACGGGACCGGTGTTGTCCTGAATGACCGGCGGTTCGTCAACCATCGTCACGATGTCGCCGCTGGCCGCGGTCGTTCCGCCGTCGGCGATCGCCTCCTGCGTCGCGACGTCCCGTTCTTCCTCCTCGGTCGTCTCCTCGGCACCGCCGGAGCCGCCGTGGTCGACGTCTTCCGTCCGCGTCGGATATCCCTCGTCGTTGTAGTCAGCGCGGACGAGTTCTTCGACCTCGACACTGTCGCCGACCGCATCGTTCAGTGTCGCGACGAGCCGGTCGTACTCCTCGGTCGGGAGCCAGCCCTCCGCGACGAACGCGTGGTCGGTCGTCGCGAACTGCAGCGGCGCTTCCGCCTGCTGAACCTCGATCGTCAGCTCCTCTTCGACACGCAGGAGGAAGCTGGCTTCCTCCCGCTTGACCTCCTCGAGTTCCGCGTCGATGTCGTCGAGTTGGGACTCGAGGTCGCGCTTTCGACTCTCGAGGTCCGCGACGTAGTCGTCGGGACTCTGGTCGGTATCGGGCACCTCGTAGCGGGTGAACTCGACGCCGACCAGGGCGTCGTCGATCGGACTTTCGTCGGCGCTCTCGGCGGGCGCGGCGACGATCGCCACGACGTTCCCGCCGGTAAACGTCTCGAAGGCCCGAATGTCAGCCGAGGCGCTGACGGCCGCCTCGACGTCCTCGAGCGAGCCCTCGCCGACGAGGACGTCGACCGACTCGTAACCCGACAGCAGATCGATATCGATGCCGAGCTCCGCGAACGGAGCCACGCGATCGATCCGATCGTCGACCTGCCGCAGTTCGTCGTTGATCTCCGCGCGCCGGTCGTCGAGTTCGTTGATCCGCGTACGGATCTCCTCGAGTCGCGCCTCCCAGCCCTCCTCGAGGGTCCCCGGCTCGGCCTCGTCGGCCGAGAGATCGAGGGTGCTCTGGAGGGCGCGGACGGTGATCAGCTTCTCGGAGGCGTCGTCGGCACCCGCCATCGGGTCGCCGTTGTCGAACGCCTCCCAGGAGCCGTCGTAATCCGACAGATGCACCAGGCGCAGCTCGTGAACCGTCTCGATGACCGTGGGCATAACGCCCCTGGAGCCGGTCACCGAGACCTTGCTCATTCGCTCAGGTCTGAGCATGAACGTCCTCCTGGAACAGTTCGACGACGTAGTCGGTGACGTCGTCGGCCCGTTTCCGGGCGCGCTCGGCGAGCTCCTCACGCTCCTGTTCGCCTTCTTCGAGGACCTGCTCGCAGTCCGCATCGATCTCCTCGCGAGCTTCCTCCAGGCGGCGCTCCCGCAACTCCTGGGCCTCCTGTTCCGCTTCCGTGCGAATCTCCTCGGCGCGTTCCCGGGCCTCGGCTATTCGCTCGTCGCGGTCGTTCTCTGCCAATGCGACGATCTCGTCGGCCTCCTCTTCCGCCGACTTAATTCGTTCGAGAACCTCTGGCCTCGGCATACTCTAAGCAGTCGGACGTTTGCCAGAGCGCGTATATGGTAGTTGCGAAAGTGCCTCAGCGCGATTCGCCCTCGGTCGGTCGGTAATTCGTCCTTACTCAGCCGTTCGTCCCGCCGAGAACAGCAGACATATGCCGATCGGATCGAAACGCTTCAGTAATGGGACTTCTCGAGAACAAGGCCCGTGCTCGACTGTTCTACAAGTACCTCTCACGGGTCTACGACCAGGTGAACCCCTTCATCTGGACCGAAGCAATGCGTACCGAGGCCCTCTCCTTGCTCGAGATCGAGGACGACATGACGGTCCTCGATGTCGGCTCCGGGACCGGGTTCGCGACCGAGGGGTTACTCGAGCACGTCGACGAGGTGTACGCCCTCGATCAGAGCGAGCATCAGCTCGAACAGGCCTACGAGAAGTTCGGTAAACGCGCCCCGCCAGTCCATTTCCACCGCGGCGACGCCGAACGACTCCCGTTCGCGACGGACACGTTCGACGTCGTCTGGTCGTCGGGGTCGATCGAGTACTGGCCCAACCCGATCCTCGCGCTCCGTGAGTTCCGCCGCGTTCTCAAACCCGGCGGTCAGGTGCTCGTCGTCGGCCCGAACTATCCCGACAACGTCGTCAGCCAACTGCTCGCCGATTCGATCATGCTCTTCTACGACGAGTACGAGGCCGATCACATGTTCAAAACCGCCGGCTTCGAGGACGTGAAACACGCGTTCATGGGACCGTCCTACGATCCCGAGGTCGCGATCACGACGATCGGGCGCGCGCCGGAATAAGCGACGAACCCCGTCTCAGGTTGCCGTCGTCTCGAGGGCGGCGATCCGCTGCCCGTCGACGGCGAGGGTCACGGAAACCGAGTCCCCCGTCCCGAGGGCCGGGGTGTTGGTATCCGCGACCGAGACCGCGGCCCGCTCTCCAGCCGTCCAGTCCGAATCAGCCCTCGAGTTGAACGGCCCGTCCGGAGTCCCGTCAAACCCGCTCGCGCCGACGAACGGAACCGGCGGCTGCGCGCTCAGTGCGCGCCCGTTTACCGCGATCGTTACCGACAGCGACTCGACGTCGATGCGCTCCCCGGCGACGTGTTCGATCGCGATCATCGAGCGCTCCCCGTCGACCGAGAGTTCGAAGCTCGCCGTCGGCTCGGGCGACTCGAGCGCCCAGGTGTTGACACCGACGGCGACGACGGCCCCGAGCGCAACGGTGAGTATGAGTAATAGAACGACTCCGACGACCGGACTGACGGCGCGTCCGCCCGCCGATACCGCTGGCCGCGTGCCGCGACGGTCCCGCGTTCGGTTCACGGTCCGCTCTGGTCGCTCGTTCCCGTAAAAATCTCAGGTCGCGGTGGGGATCGAGTGTCCGGCTCCGAATGGCTCTCGCCCCGTTCGTCCGCTCCCGGGAGCCCGATCAGAAGACAGCGTCGATCGTCGCGTTGACGCTCCCGGCGTCCGTTTCCACTGTGACCTCGCTGGGACCGAGTGGCCGCACGACCCAGTGGGTCCCGTCGTCGGTCTCGCCGACTTCGATGCCATCGACGGAGACGGTTGCCCGTACGGGTTCACCGGTCTCCGCGTCGACCACCGTCACCTTCACTGGTCCGCCCGCAGCCGTCTCGGTCATCGTCAGCTTGAGCCCGCTGCTGATCCAGGTCCGGTCTTCGTCGGTCGGAAGCGACGAGACGGACAGCTCCTGTATTTCGCGGTAGACGTCACCCGTTCCGCTGTCGAAGTAGAACTCGAGGCGACCGTGGTCGTGTCCCACGTCCGCCCAGTAGTATCCGGGGCTGTTATCCTGGAAGGACGGGCCGAACTCGCTCGCCCACGGGTAGAGGTCGCCGATGTGATCGTACGCCTCGCCGCTTTCGAACTGGTCCGGTGCCGATTCGTCGCGGTTATCGAACCGGCTCGTTTCGACGACGTACTGATTGCCATCCATCATCGCGACGCTGTAGCCGGTCGATGAGGTCGAGACGACGACATCGTACTGAACGTTGTCGGTCGGCCGTTCGGACAGTCGTCCGAGCGTCGATCGGAGCGGCGTTCGGTGCGCATCGAGCGTCGTATGGGTCGCACGGGTTCGGCTCCCCGACAGCGAATAGCCCGGCACCTGATCCGCTCGGTTACCCAGTTCCTCGAGATCACGCGACAGCATCGCCGCCTCGTTGTGATTGCGTAACAGCGTCCGGAGGAGTTCCGCCGACGACCGCTCGCCGGCGGCGTGTGCCTTCGTTACGTTGCGTTCGCGTTGCTCGAGTTCGTTCGCTCGGTCCTTGAGTCGGTCGTAGGCCGCCTGAATCATCGCTTTTCGTTCCTCGCCCGTCGCATCGTCGAACTCGCTATCGACGATGGTATACTGGTCGTGGTCGACCCGGAGCTGGTCGTCCGCGCTCGCAAGCGCCGTTCCGAGGTCCGGTCCGTACTCGGTGTACTCGCTTCGGACCTCGCCGCTGAGCGGGAGTCTGTTGGTCGTATTGTTGACCGCCGTCGGCGTCTGGGAGGGCGACGTTTGCAGCCGCACCGTCTCTACGGCGCTGTTACCCCCGTCAGCAGGCCCGGCCGCAACGATCGTTATCGCGGGCACGGAGAGGACGAGAAGCAACGCGAGGAGGGCGGGGGTCGCGTTGGTCATCGCCACTCCGTACGGGCTCTTGATACAAAAACAGGTCGTCTCCAAACGAGCAGCTGGGACTGCTTTTAATCACCTGCTTACCGCCCGGGAAACCCGTTAGCGCCGTCGGTAACGTTTTATTTTCCGATGGAAAGTGTTTTTTCCCCCGGGAAACCACCCGTTGATACGCATGCGGATGTCCACTGCCGCCACACTCGCCCTCGCGGTCCTCCTCGCTACGACCACGCTGGGGGCAGTGGCCGCAACGCCGTCGGGTCAGTCCCACCCGACGGACGAGCGGTCCCCGCCAGCGCCCTCCCCTCACGTCTCCGCCCTCGAGTCGCCGACCGCCACCTCGGCCGCAGTCACACCACCTTCGCTCGAGCGACCCGACACCCGGCAGATCATCAACGTTCGAATCACCGAGTCCGGGAACGCCGAATGGACGGTCGAGAGTCGCTTCCGTCTGACGAGCGATACCGATGCGCAAACGTTCGACGAGTACGCCGACGCGGTCGTCTCGGGACACCGAGACGCTTCGTACGACCCTCGATTGTTCATGCAATACGTGGGCATCGTATCCGAGGCGACCGGGCGCGAGATGTCGGTCGAAAACGAAGGGTGGGACGACCCTCGAATCGAAGAGCGCGACGAATCGGATCAGGACTCGGACGGGACGGTTGATCGGATCGGTGTCATCTCCTACTCGTTTACGTGGACGAACTTCGCTACCGTCGACGGGGATCGGATTCGCGTCGGCGATTCGTTCCAAGCGGCTGATCGGAACGTAATCCAGACGCTGGGGGCCGGTCAGCGCCTCGTCGTCGAGCCGCCGCCGAACTACGGCTTCGTCGACGCACCGACAGGGACGGAAGACGGTGCGCTCGTCTGGGACGGCCCCCACGAGTTCGGCCCGGACGGTCTCCAGATGACGATTCTCGCAGGTGCCGGTCAGGGCCCTCTCCTCTTTTCGGGCGGCGGCTGGCTGCTCGCCGCCGTGCTCGGCCTCGTAATCGTCGTCGGTGGCGCCGTGTATCTGCTCACGCAACGAACGCTCGACGTCCCGATCTCGGCCGACCGCCTCTCGTCGTTCGGCATCCTTGCGAGACTCGGCGAGGATACCGGAGACGACCGCGAAAGCCCGACAGCCGATCGAGCCGGCGGTTCCGAAGCGGTCGCGTCCGCGGCGGCCGACCCGGCCACCAACGGTCCCGAACCGGGTACCCACCTCGAGTTCGAGGAGTCTGTCGAAGACGAGATCGATCCCGAACTGTTGAGCGACGAAGAGCGCGTCCTCCGCTTGCTCAAACAGAACGGCGGGCGGATGAAACAGGGGACGATCGTTACCGAGACCGGCTGGTCGAACGCCAAGGTCTCCCAACTGCTCTCGAAGATGGCCGACGACGACGAGATCGAGAAGCTCAGGATCGGCCGGGAGAACCTCATCACGTTACCGGGCGTCGACCCGACCGAGATCGACTGAGCCTCGTGGAGAACGGTCGATCCGTGGCCGTCACCGATCATCCCGTCCCGAAACGCACTGCACACTCGAGCCGACGACCGCTTGCGGTCGATCGTGACGGTTCAGGTAGACGCGGCGCTCTCGCTCGGTTCCGACTCGTCGGCGGTCGCACTCAAGCCGTCGTGCCCCCATCCGGGGCGTACTGAATCTCCCTGCCCACGGCGTCGTAGATATCGTCCCAATCCTTGTCCTCGTCCATCAGGAAGACTTCGACGGTCAGCGGGCCAGCACCGAACTCCTCGAGACCGGCCGGCCGAACGTCGATGCGATACGTTCCGTTCTCGTCCATTCGAACCTGGTCCGTCCGTTCGACGAGCTTCTGCTCGTCTTCGTTGATCTTGACGAAGAAGTACGGTTCTCCGATCACGTCGCCGTGTTCCGGCGGATCGACGGACTCCATGCTGGTGTTGGCGACGATCTCGAGGGTAAAACTCGAGTAGCCGTCGCCGTTCGCTGCGGGTTCCTTGTCGACGAACGTGACGGACTGAATCCGATCCTCGCGCTTGTCTTCCAGCGGACGGTTCGGTTCCTCGGGCGGCTGCCACGCCGCCTCTGCGGTGTTATCTCCGCTGTCCGCGTCCGTGTCGTCGTCAGTTCCGTTCGGATCGGCGTCGCCGGCGACGGATTCGATATCATCGGCCCCATCCGCGTCCGTCTCGGTCCCGTTTAGCGGGTCCGTCTCGGCGTCGGAGCCGGTCGATGGCCCGTCCGTTTGCGAGCCCCCGAGGGCGCTGCACCCGGAAAGTGCCACGAGCAGTGCGACGGCGACGACGGCGACAGTTCGGAAATGCATCGTACTCCGGCGTTCCGGTCCGGCCCGGATTATTACAGCCTCGCTAAGCGACAGCGTCCCCGTTCAGTCCGGAAACGAGACTGAGCGGATTTGAAACGGCCGTGCTCTTGCGTTGGCCACTGTGGGACGGTGCTTATACTGTGCAAAAACGTTCCCGCCAGGCCGGTCCGTGATCGGACGTCGTCCCGAGTCGCCCGCTGCTCCCTCGTCGAGGATTCGACAGCGGCGGTCGCACGGCTCGAACCGTCCGCGACAAAGCCGTTCGGCCGCGCTGTTCGCTCGCAGTACTTAGGCGAGGGGCGTCCGCTCGACCACTTGTCCGTCGTAAGTCGGATACTGTTCGACGATCTCGCCGTCCTCGAGATCGCCGTCCTCGATCATCTCCTCTAGGAGCCACCAGGCGACCTCGACGTGGTCGGTTTTGACGGTGTAAAACTCCTCGGGGACGCCCAGGGCTTCGAATGCCGCGGGGTCGGCGTGGGTCTTGCCGTAGACGAGCGTGCCGTCGTCGGTGACGTCGTCGAACTCGCGACGGATGTTGCGGGCCATGCGCTTGAGACGGCGGCGGTGCTGGGCCGCGTCCTTGAAGACGGAGGTACAGAAGTAAACCTTCTCGTGGTCGCCCATCACGTCGAGGATCTCCTCGCGGGAGCCGTCGACGGCACTCATGTGGTCTTCCTTGAGTTCGTACCCCTGTTCCTGCATTCGGCGGTAGTTCCCGTCGCTCATCTCGAACTCGTTGATGTTACAGAACTCGGCCGCGCCCTCGTCCAAGAACTCGAGGAACTCCGCTTCGGCGCGGATACCGGGGATTTCGAACGCGGGGGTCAGCCCTTCTTCGCGGGCGATGTGGAGGATCTCCTCCCATTCGGTCCCGTGGAGGTCTCCCCACTGTTCGTAGGGCGGGTGGAACCGGATTTCGTCCAAGCCGGCCTCCGAGAGCCGACGCATGTTCTCGCGGCCGCCGGTGATGCCGGTGTAGAGGTGAGTGTGGTGGTCCTCGCCGAACTCGTCTTTGAGGAGCTCGAGGTAGTGACAGGTCCGACCGAGGGCCTCCTGGGGTTCGCCACCGGTAATCGACGTCCCCAGTGCATCCATCCGGTGGGCTTCGGTGAGGACGTCGTCGTCGCTCTCGACGAGTCGTTCGTTGGCGTAGACATCGGTGACGTTCTTGCGGTTCTCGCCGAGCGGGCAGTAAAAGCAGTCGCGCTGGTCGCAGTAACCGTAGACGAACAGCACCATTTTCCCACCTTTCGCGCACTGCTCACAGCCCTTCGAGATCATTCGAGGGAACATATCCGCCCGAGCCTCAAAAGCCGTGCGAAATCAGCGAGGGTCCACCGACGCTATTATATCACTGCAACGGAATGTACCGCATCCGATGTCATCGGGGATTCACGTCCTCTGTATCGACGACGACCCCCACTACCGCGAGTTGACGGCGACCGTTCTCGAGCGGCGCGACGACGATATCGTCGTGACGACCGCCGAAACCGGAGGCGAAGTGCTGGCGATCGTCGACGGCGAGTGCGATACCGACCCCGATCACGGGATCGACTGCGTCGTCAGCGATTACGACATGCCCGGCATGGACGGCCTCGCGTTGGTCGCGGCGATGCGGGACCGGGACCTCGACGTTCCGTTTCTCCTGTTTACGGGGGCCGGGTCCGCGGAGATCGCAGACGAGGCGATCTCGGCCGGCGTCACCGACTACGTCCGGAAAGGGTCGGGAACCGACCAGTACGACGAGTTGGCGGCCCGAATCGAAACCGCCGTCGAGAGCCACCGCGCCGACTGCGGGAGCGACGTCCGCTGACGCGGTCCGCGACCTGCTCTCCTCGACGACCGAGCGACGTCTCAGGCACGATTTCGGACCCCGGACGGGAAGGAATGAGTACACGACGTACGGACCGGGCACCTCCCGCTCGCGGCGGCTTCGATTCCGTCGTCCAGAAGAGAGAAATACCGCGGCGTGCAACTACGAGGCGATGCTGTTGGTCCTCTGTGTCGATCTCGACGACGATCTCGGCCGCAAGACCGGCTTTTCGACGCCGGTCACCGGCCGCGAGCCCGTCGAAGAGGCGGCCATCGCCCTCGCGACCGCCGATCCGGAGGACTCGGACGTCAACGTCATCTTTCAGGGCTTGCACATCTACGACGATCTCGCCGACCGCGAGGAAAGCGTCGAGGTCGCCGTCGTCACCGGGAACGATCAGGGCGACGTCAGCGCCAACCGCGAAGTCGGCGACGAAGTCGATACCGTCCTCGCAAGCCTCTCGACCGCGGAAGACGTCACCGCCCTCGTGGTCACGGACGGCGCACAGGACGAATCCGTCATCCCGATCATCCGCTCGCGCGTCCCCATCGACGGCGTCCGGCGAGTCGTCGTCCGACAGGCACAGAACTTGGAATCGATGTACTACACGATCAAGCAGGTGTTAGACGACCCCGAAACGCGCGGGACGATACTCATTCCCCTCGGGATTCTCCTGTTGATCTACCCGCTCGCACTGGTCGGCTCCGTACTGGAGATGCCCGGGTTCGTGCTGGGGACGACGTCGGCGTTACTCGGCTTGTACCTCATCTCTCGCGGGCTGTGCCTCGGCGATCGACTGGATGCCACCGCCGAGCGCGCCCGTCACTCGCTGTATGCCGGCCGCACGACGCTGCTGGCGTACGTCGTCGCCGCGGCGCTGTTCGTCCTCGGCGGCGTCAGCGGGATGGAAACCCTCGAGTCGGTGCGCGACTCGACCACGGGGGACCTCGACGTACCGGTCATGCTCGCGGCACTGGTCAACGGCGCGATTCTCTGGTTCGCCGCCGCGGGGCTGACCACCAGTCTCGGCCAGATCACCGACGAGTACATCGCCGGCTCGCTCGAGTGGCGCTATCTGAACGCGCCGTTTTACGTGCTCTCGATCGCGGTCGTCCTCCACGCGGTGAGCGCGTTCTTCCTCGAGAGAGTCGCGATCACGTATCTCGCGGCGTCGCTGACGGCGGGCACGCTGCTCGGGATCGTGAGTACGCTCACGTTCGCCGTCGCGGAGTCGCGGTTCTCGGACGCGGATCGGGACGACGGACGGCGCGGGGCCGAACGCGTCTGATCCGGTCGGTCGCTCGAGACGCTGCCAACCGTGTCGTCACACCGGCTATTGGTCCCGCTCGACGACGAATTCGGCGAGATCGAGGAGATACTGTCGTGCGTCGGGATCGGCGACCTCGACCCGATCCAGGGCGTCGATCGCCCGGTCGGCTTCCTGCCGGGCGTGGGCGTTCGCCTCGTCGGGCGTGAGATCCGTCACCTGAACGACCGACGGGCGCTCCAAGGCGGCGTCGTGGCCGGTCGGCTTGCCGAGTTCGTCGGGATCGGCGACGGCGTCTAAGACGTCGTCCCTGATCTGGAAGGCGACCCCGACCCGTTCGGCGTATTCGCCGAGGGCCTCGACGGTGACGGGGTCGGAGTCGGCGGCGATCGCCCCGAGCTCGGCCGCGGCCCGGAACAGCGCACCGGTTTTTCGACGGGCTAACGTCATGTACTCGTCTTCGTTGGTGGGTTCGGCCGACAGTTCGGTCGCCTCGCCGACACCGAGTTCGACCATCGCTTCGGCGACGACGCGCGTCGCATCTGGATTCGCCGAAAAGAGGGCGAACGCCTCGCCCAACAGCCCATCGCTGGTAATGATCGCCGGCCCGTGTCCGAACTCGGCCCAGGCGCTGGTCGTTCCGCGTCGCAGTTCCGAGCGATCGATGATGTCGTCGACGACGAGCGAGGCGCTGTGGACGAGTTCGATACCGACGCCGAACTCGACGGCGTCCTCGGCCCGCCCGCCGACCGTCTCACAGGCCAGTAGCGTTACCATCGGACGGACGCGCTTGCCGCCCGAGAGCGCAACGTGGCGCAGTTCGTCGCTGAGCGTCTCGGGTTCAACCCCCTCGACTACCTCGACGAGACGCTCCTCGATCAGCGCCCGTCGGCGCTCCAGCAGTTCCATCACCCGCGCTTAGGACGGCGATAAAAAGTACGTGACGGTTCGACCGTCGACTCGGCCTTACTCGTCGTCGAACCGAGTGAAGGTGAACTCGTCGTCCGACGATCCGTCGGCGTCCGTGTCGTCAGCGTCCGTGTCGTCGGTGCCCGTGTCGTCAGCGTCCGCCTCGGACCCGGTCCCCGTGTCCGCTCCGTCTTCGCCGGCATCGCTTCCGTCTCCCGCATCGGTCACGCCCCGCGTGGCCTCCGTCGATGCTCGGTTGTCGGGTTCGGACTCGGTTGCAGTCTCTGCTACCGCATCGGAGTCCCCATCACCGTGCTCGAGCATGTCGTCGGCGTCGCTGTCCGACTCGTCGAACTCGATGGACATCTCGTGGTCGGATTCGTACTCGTCGACGGAGATGTCTTCCGCTCGGTCGGTGTCGAAGTGATCGAGCGTTTCGCTCAGGTGTGCCGCCTGATCGGCGAGCGAACTCGCGCTCTCCGACACTTCCGAGAGGGCGGAGGTCTGCTCTTCGGCAGCCGCCGCGACGCGCTGCGATTCGGCCGCGGTCGATTCGGAGATGTTCGTCGCCGACGAGACCATGGCGACGACCTCCTGTGTCGAGGCCGCCTGTTCCTCGGTCGCCGCCGAAATCTCCTGGACGCCGTCGTTGGTCCGATCGGCGTAGTGAGCGATCTCGTCCAGCGCCTCCGCGGCGTTTTCGACGGAGCCGACGTGCTCCGAAATCCGCTCCGCGGTGCGCTGGACCTCGGTCGCCGTTTCGCTCGTCTGTTCGTCGATCCGCTCTAACCGCTTTTCGATGTCCTCGGCGGTCGATTTCGTGTCCGCGGCCAACTCCTTGACCTGCGTGGCGACGGCACCGAACCCGGAGCCGTCCTCGCCGCTGTCGCCCCGCGAGGCTTCGATGTTCGCGTTCAGGGCGAGCATGTTCGTCTCACGGGCGACGTCGGAGATGAAGTCGACGAGTTCGTCGACCTGTGCCATCTCCTCCTCGAGGTCCTGGATCGCATCGACGGCCTCAGTGGATTCCGATTCGATCACGTGCATCCCGTCGATGGCTTCCTGCGCCGCTTGGCGGCCGAGCCGTCCCGTTTCGGCCGTCTGCTCCGCGAGGTCGGCGACGTTGTTCGAGGAGGCCGCGATCTCCTCCGTCGTCGTCGACAGGTCGCTCATCTCCTGGTTGACCGACTGCAGGTTCTGATTCTGGCGGTCCGCACCGTCCGAAATGGACTGAATCGAATCGGAAACCTGCTGTGACGCCGAGCGAACCTCCTCGGAGCTGGCAGTCACCTGTTCGCTGGCCGCCGCCACCTCGTCGGCGAAGGCCTTGACGTTGGCCGTCGTCTCCTCGAGCTCCTCGAGCATCTCGTTGAACGCAATCGCGATGTCGGTCATCGCCTCGCTCTCGCTCTCGGGATTGAGCCGTTGGGTCAGGTCGCCGTCGGCACACTCGTCCATGACGCTGCTGAACTCCTCGGCTTTGGTCTCGAGGTGGCGGTTCATCGATTCGGTCTCGTCGCGGGCCACTTCCGCCTCCCTGCGGGCGACCTCGGCCGCCTCGATCTGGTTTCGCAACGAGGTGCGCATGCTGTCGAAGCCGTCGTACAGCCGGCCGATCTCGTCGACGCGGTTCGTCTCGAGATCGACGTCGAGGTTGCCCTCTTCCATCTCGGCCGTCCGGTCGCGGAGCCGAGTCAGCGGGACGACGGTCTGCCGCCCGAGGACGACGCCGACGGCACCGAGCGCGATGAGGCTCGCGAGTACCATCGTGATGACGTTGGTCCCGACGTCGCTCGCGACGCCATAGGCTTGCTCCGCCGGGACGCTCGTGACGGCGACCCACGGGGTGTTGCCCACAGGGACATACGCTCGGACGATATCACTGTCGTGGGTGAGACTCATCCGGCCGCCGAGGGCAGCCTCGATCGCCTCCTTGTCGGCCGTGTCGGCGTTGAGCGACGCCGATTCGGCCTTGAAGACGGTTGCGCCGTCGCCGCTGATAATGGCCGTCGAAGCGGACGTGTTCTCCTCGTGGAGTTGGTTGACCTGATACTCGAGGGTGCCGATGATGACGACGGCCCGATCGTCGCGGTCGGTGACCGGACTGGCGAATGCCATCACTTTGTCGCCGAGAGTGTCCGACTCGTAGGCCGATTGGGAGTGCCAGACGGACTCGTCGAGTCCGAGAGTGTCCTCGAAGCCGTCCGTGGCCCACGGTTCCGACAGATCGGCGAACGATTCGCCGCGATAGGCCGCGTTCGTGCTCGTGACGATTTCGTCGTTCTCGGTGTCGACGTAGTGGATCGCACGGACGTCGACGTCCATCCGGGCCTGCTCTTCGACGAGTTTGCCCTGGACCGCCTGCGGATCGCCCTCTCGAAGGACCGACGAATCGGACGCCGTTCGGGTCTGGACGCGCATCGACTCGACCCAGTTACTGATCGTATCCGCGTGCGTTTCGGCGGTCGATTCGAGCTGGTTGTTCGAGTCCGTCCGGACCGTCTTGTCGATCTGGACGTAGCTGACCGCCCCGACGCTCCCGATCACGAGCACGACCGCCAGTATCGAGACCACGAACTTCAGGAGGTATCGCCGCCTGATGAACGACGGAACCAGCGATGCGAGCGACACCATTATGGACTCACCTTTTCTACTTCGGCGATTCCGCCGGAAGCACTTTCGTCGAACTCCCAGTACTGGATGACGCCGTCGGTTATGTCGCCGTTCTCGTCGAAGGTAACCGAACTGGACGCTCCCTGATACGTGACGGCATCGCCCTGGGCCGCGAGATCGATTCCCTCGGCGAGGTTGTCCGGGGTGATCTCCGTCCCGTCCCCGGTCGTGACGACCGGCATGGCGCTGCCGATCGCTTGGCCGTCGTTTTGCCCGGCGTAGGCGTTCGCGAGCAGCAAGACGGCGCTCGCATCGTACGACTGGGGCGTGAAGGCACCCGGTTCGGTACCGTACTCGCTCTCGAACAGCTCCGTGAACGTCTGGTTCCCTGGCCCGTCGACCAGCGGTGCGGTGCCGCGGATGCCGTCGAGCGAGTAGTCGATCTCGTCGTGGAGGCTCCCCTCTTGCATCCCGTCGGTAACGAGGATGTCCTCCGAGGCGTCGGCACCGAGGTCAGTGAGTACCTGGCTGCCGGTCGCCGGATAGCCGATCACGATCAACAGGTCGGGATCGTCCGTTCTGGCCCGTTCGATTGCCGCGTCGTAGGAACTCGAATCCCCTTTCAGTGGGACCTGTGACGTGACCGTGCCGCCGTGTGTGCGCTGGAACGACCGCGTGAACGCCTGACTCAACTGCCAGCCGTAGTCGTTGTTCTCGTAGAGGATCGCAGCGTTGTCGTGGCCGAGGTCGTTCGCCGCCTTCTGAGCCAGGACGATCGCCTGCAGTCGGTCCGACAGCGCGGTCCGGAAGACGAGACCGGCGTCGTTGAGCGACGTGATCGTCGGCGACGTCGCGCTGGGCGAACAGCAGACGGTCCGGTACGGAATGAGCACCTGCTGGGTCGCCTGCAGCGTCACGTCGGCCGCCGCCGGACCGTTGACCATCGGGTACTCATCGGTGGCGAGCGTGTGAGCGCGTTTAACGCCCGTGGACGGGGACGTTTCCGTGTCGACGATCTTGGAGTCGATCTCGAGCGATACGTCGTCTCGTACCTGTTCGACCGGGAGTTTCGCAGCGTCCCGCATTGGTTTCCCGAGCGACTCGAGCGTGCCGCTCAGGGGTTGCATGATACCGAGTTTGAGCGTCCGGTCGGTACCACCAATGGCGGACCCGGACTGGGCATCGTTCGAGTCGAGTCCGGGTACCGAACTGAGACAGCCGGCAAGGCCGCCGAGACCAGCGGTACAGAGACCAGACAGTAGTGTTCGTCGGTTCGGTCGACTGGGCATACCTCCGCATCCAACTCATAGCATATAACTGTACTGTCTGCCAAACCGGAACGGTTAGCTGACTATCAATAGAACGGCGCTATGACCGGCTGAGAGGGTGCGATCGGTGTCGGTATTCGACGGTGGCGATCCCGACCGGGAACTGATCGCGTGGCGTTGCCCACCCGATGCCGAGAACGCGTTACAGAAAGCCGGCGCGCAACACCGCAACTCCGCTCCCAACCGGTCGCGCAACGATTACGGCACAAACCGGTCGCTCGCAGCGCGTCCGCTTATCCGTCGAACTCGTCGATGAGTTCCGGCACGACGTCGAAGAGGTCGTCGACGATCGCGTAGTCGGCGATGTCCATGATCGGCGCGTTGGGGTCCGTGTTGATCGCAACGATCGTATCGGAGCCTTTCATGCCGGCGACGTGCTGGACTGCGCCGGAGATCCCGATCGCGATGTAGACGTCGGGCGTAACGACCTTTCCGGACTGGCCGACCTGCCGGTTCTTGGGCAGCCAGCCGTTGTCGACGATCGGTCGGGACGAAGACAGCGTTGCGCCGAGCGCGTCCGCCAGATCGCGGATCAGATCGAGGTTCTCCTCTTCCTCGATCCCGCGGCCGACCGAGACGAGCAGGTCGGCCTCGCTGATGTCGACATCGCCGCCGCCGACCTCCTCGAAGCCGTTGACGGTCGACCCGATCGCGTCCTCGTCGATGTCCGCATCGAAGGCCTCGATCGTGGCGTCGCCGGTTCCCTCCGCGGCGGGCCACTCGGCACCGCGGATCGTGATCACGGCGTCGCCCTCGAGTTCAGTCGTCGTCTCGACTTTCCCGCCGTACATTTCCCGCGTCGCGACGAGCGTCTCGCCGTCGTTGTCGAGGTCGATCGTGTCGGTGACGACCGGCAGATCGAGTTCGTTGGCGATCGCGGGTGCGTAGTCGAGCCCGTTGACGCTGTTCGGCGTCAGCACGTACTGCGGTGCGAGTTCGTCGTAGAGCTGTGTGATCGCCTGACTGTAGACATCGTGGTTGAACTCCTCGCCGTGGGAGACGGTGTGGATCGCGTCGACGCCGTCGCGGTTGAGTTTGTCGGCGAAGTCGTCGACGGTGCCGCTGATGACCGCGATGTGGAGGTCGCCGCCGGTTTCGTCGGCGAGCTGCCGGCCGGCCGTGATACTCTCGTAGCTGACGTCGCGCAGTTCGCCGCGTCGGTGGTCCGCGACCGCGAGGACGTCCGTCATTGTGCCACCCCCTTGTCGCGGAGCAGTTCACCCAGCTCCGAGGCGGTCTCGTCGGGGCTCCCCTCCCAGAAGGTCGCGTCGCTCTCGCTTTCGGGTTCGTACATGTCCGTGAGCTCGAGTTCGGTCTCGATGGCGCTCTCGTCGACGCCGATGTCTGCCAGCGTCTGGACATCCAGCGGCTTCTGCTGTGCCTGCCGGATGCCACGGAGGCTGGCGTAGCGCGGTTCGTTGATCCCCGTCTGGATCGTCAGGACGGCCGGCAGTTCGATATCGGTCAATTCCTCGACACCGCCCTCGAGTTCGCGTCGGACCGAAGCGAGACCGTTCTCGAGGTCGTGCTCGAGGTGGTTGACGACGGCTCCCCACTGGAAGCCGAGGTTCTCGGCGACCGAGACGCCGGTCGCGCCGAAGCTGTCATCGCCGGCCTGCACGCCGGAGAGCACGAGGTCGGGGTCTTCCGCCTCGATGACGGCGCTGAGGATCTCCGTCTTGGCGTTGACGTCGAGCAGGTCGACGTCCTCGAGGGCGTCGTCCCAGACGCGAACGGCACGGTCCGCACCCTTCGCGAGGGCCTGCCGGACGGTCTGTTCACAGTCCTCCGGACCGATAGTGACCGTTACGACTTCGTCGGCGATGCCGTCTTCCTGCAGCTGCACCGCCTCTTCGATCGCGTAGTCGTCCCACTCGTTGAGATCGGCACCGAGGTACTGATCGGCGATTTCGGTTCCCTCGATTTCGAACTCGTCTTCGACGGTCGCCACCTCTTTGACCGTAACGAGAATTTTCATCGTCTGTCACTGCGACGCCCATACCGTAAATCTTTTCGAAACCGCCCGTCGTGCGGAAGCCGTTCAGTTTCCAGCCGTCACATATTCTGCCGGTACCGTTATATTTGCTGTCCGTCTCTCCGGCGTTTGCTACCACCGTTTCGTTCGATCGTGACCTCGATCCCCAAGACGGAAACGGTTTAACGCCACCGCTGGTAGTGTCGATCATGGCAGACTGTCCACTCGCCGACGACTGCCCGGAGTTCTCCGAACGGATCTCGGGTATGGGTTGTCAGCACTACGGTGATCGGGGTGGCAAGGAGTGGTGTAACCACTACGGCCAGCCGATCGAGGACCTCAAGACACAGCCGGTCAAGTCCGGCGAGGAAGTCATCATCGATGTCGTCGACATGCACGAGAGCGGGGCCGGCGTCGGCCGCACCGAGGACGGCTTTATCGTCATGGTCGACGGCGTTTTGCCGGAGGCCCGTGCACGAGTCGAGATCACGCGAGTCCACAGTAATCACGCACGCGCCGAGGAACTGGAACTCCTGCCGATGGAGCCCGACGACGGTGAAGCGGCGGATGGAGACGGGAACGCCGACGCTGACGGCGATGCCGTTACCGAAGAGCAACCGAACGACGGCGACGACGGCCCCGAACGCGAGCGACTCGGCAGTCGCGATAACTTCTGGGGCTCGTAACGCGGCCCCCGAGTGGACAGATCGCGCACCCCTGCGACTATTTTCGGCGGTGACGGACCGTCCCGGATTCACAGCGTTCCGCTTTACACAACGTTTTCTCGGCTCCGGTGAGACGTGGGTACATGGAACGCATTTTGCTCTCGAACTCGGCGTTCGAAGGCGATAACAACGCCTACCTCTTCGCCGACGGTTCGGAGACGGTACTGATCGATACCGGTGACTGGATGACGACGACCCGCGAGCAACTCGAGGCGGCTCTCTCCGACCGCGGCCTCGAGTTCGCCGACATCGATCGGGTCTTTCTGACCCACTGGCACCACGACCACTGTGGACTGGCCGGCGAGATTCAGGCCGAGAGCGGTGCCGAGGTGCTCGTTCACGCCGCCGACGCGCCGCTCGTCGGCGGCGACGACGACGCCTGGGATGCGATGAACGAGCGCCAGCAGCGATACTTCGCGGAGTGGGGAATGCCCGACGATCGGCAAGCGGCCCTGCTCGAGTACATGGCCGACGGCGAGACGACGGTCGAGACGCCGACCGTGACGGCGTTCGAGGACGGCGACACGTTCTCGTTCAATGACACCGAACTCGAGGCCGTCCATACGTCCGGTCACGCCGCCGGGCACAGCATGTTCGAGGCGGACCACGACGGCGAACGGGTGGTCTTCTCCGGCGACGCGCTGTTGCCCGTCTACACGCCCAACGTCGGCGGAGCGGACGTGCGCGTCGACCGGCCACTCGCCAAGTACCTCCGTGCGCTCCAGCGGATCGTCGATACCGACTACGACCGTGCGTGGCCGGGACATCGCGATCCGATCGACGACCCCGCCGACCGCGCCCAGTACATCATCGATCACCACAGGGAACGCTCCTGGCGGGTCCTCGATGCCCTCGACCGGAAGGGGCCGTGCGACACCTGGACGGTCAGCGCCGACCTGTTCGGCGACCTCGACGGGATTCACGTCCTCCACGGGCCCGGGGAGGCCTACGCGCACCTGGAACACCTCGAGCGAGCGGGGACCGTCGTTCGCGAGGGCACCGAGTATCGACTCGCCGACGGCGTTGCGGAGGAACTGGCAGCGACCGACGGGGAGCGCTGGGACCTCGAGTACTGACGGACGACGCGTCGCTCCGGGCCGTTCGGTTCTGGTTCGCGGTCTAATCACCGAAGTGACACGGCCCGATACCGAGAAATATTTACTCGAGTCCGAGTTAGAGAGTCCACGATGTGGCAAGACCTGATATTCCTCGCCGGTAGCGTCCTCTCGATCGTGTTCCTCGCGCCGACGGTCCGCGACGCGACGGCGAACGTTCCCCTCGGCTCGAGCGTCCCGTCGATGACGATCGGCGCGATCTACGCGATGACCTACGCGACAATGGGAATGCGGTTCTCGGCGCTCGGTTCCCTCGGCGTCGCGACGATGTGGTCGCTGATCGTTTCGTACCGCTCGCCCGGCCCCCACGACGGCCCCGCGAACGCCGTTCGCTTCGCGCGTTCGCTGGGTCGACGGGCACACCGGTCCATGACCGGGACGCCGACCGACGACGAGTACGTCGCCCCGAGCCAGTCGGCCGACTGAGTTGCTGCGCGCTCGCGCTCGAGGACGCGGACGGAGTGCCGAGACCGTGGAAGCTTTGATCCCGCCGAAAGCTAGTTCTTACTATGGACACGCGAGCCTGCGGAGTCGGGGGAGGCGAGTCGCCGTGATCGACGACGTCGAGGCGCTCCTCGAAGAGATCGGCTTCGATCCGGAGACGAGCGTGTTGACCTACCGGCAGGCGGAGGTACTCGCCCTGCGCGAGCGCGATGTCTCCCAGGCCGATATCGCCGATGCGCTCGGTACGTCGCGGGCGAACGTTTCCTCGATCGAATCCAGCGCCCGCGAGAACGCTGTCTCTTATACACATCTC
>NZ_AOII01000014.1 GCF_000337615.1 Natrinema pallidum DSM 3751 | reverse complement strand
GTCGACGCCCCTGATCGTCGGCGTGACCTCGGAGGGCATGGTTCGGGTTCGACATCAGGACTGAGCAGGACACCGCAGGGGAACGACGTCAGTGGTGCACCCCGATTGCCCACGCGATTTCGAACAGCCCCGCGACGAATACGATGTCGAAAGTCGATCGGCGATCCGACCTGGACCGCGCTCCGGTTCCCCGAGTGATTTGTAGGCCGCCACCGTCGCTCCGAGTATGGACCTCGAACTCGCCGGTAACAGCGCACTGGTAACTGCCTCCTCGAGCGGTCTCGGTTTCGCGAGCGCACGGGCTCTCGCCGAGGAAGGCGCGAACGTCGCCATCTGTGGCCGCGATGCGACGCGGCTCGCGGACGCCCGCGATGCCCTCGAAGCGACGGCGGGGGGCGACGTGCTCGCCGTCCAAACCGACCTCACCGACCCCAACGACGTCTCCCATCTCGTCAGCGAAACCGTCGGCGCGTTCGGCGGACTCGACCACCTGGTCACCTCCTCCGGCGGCCCGCCGAGTACCACGTTCCTCGAGACCGACGAACGGGACTGGTACCGGGCCTACGACCTGCTGGTGATGAGCGTCGTCTGGACGCTCGAGGAGACCTACGAGCACCTGCTCGACTCGGAGGACGGGACGATTACCTGTATCACCTCTCGCACCGTTCGGGAAGTCGCTGACGGCCTGCTCCTCTCGAACGCCGTGCGCCGGAGCGTGATCGGTCTCGTCAAGACGGTGTCGCGGGAGTTCGCGCCGGATATCCGGGCCAACGCGGTCCTTCCGGGGACGATCGAGACACCTCGAATCGAGGAACTCATCGACGCCGGCGTCGAGCGCGGGACCTACGACGACTACGAGGAGGGACTGACGGCGATGGCCGACGACATTCCGATGGACCGCATCGGCGAGCCCCGAGAACTCGGCGACGTCGTCGCCTTCCTCTCGAGTCCGCACACGAGCTTCGTTACCGGGGCCGAGATTCCGATCGACGGCGGGCAGTTGCGGAGCTGACCCGATCGCAGCGGTGACCGTGGACGGGCGCTGTGATCGCAGCCGTCGTCCCAGTCGCTGCTAGCGCCGCTGTCACCACTTCGACCGGGCGGCCGGCTCGGATTTCGAATCGAAACGTTCTCGGTCGCCCTTGAACGAGTACGGGTGTGTACGGTTCGGTTCAGCTTGCCGGCTACCTCGTGTTGCTGGTGACGCCCGCCGCGTTGCTCCTCGGTGCCGTTCGCGCGCCGACCGATCCCCCGTCCGGGCTGTTGAGCGTCCAGTTCGGTGTCGTTCTCGCGGGGACCGTCGTCGCTGCGACGGAACGCCGGCGTCTCCGGGAGTTCGAGACGGTCGGCTTCGATCGGACGGACGCCGTCGACGCGCTTGCGGTCGCCGCCGCCGCGGTCGGCACGTATTGGCTGAGCGTTTCGGTCGGCCTCGGCCCGGTGCTGGCTTCCGCGGCCGTCGGGCTGATGGTCGGCCTCGCGATTCGGTGCGTCGACGGCGCGGCCTACTGTGGCTCGTTCGTCGGCATGGCCTCGCCCGCGCTGTTCCCGTCACTCGAGTGGGTCGCGCTGGCGGGGCTGCTCGCCGGCCTCGCGTTCGTCGCGACGGCGGAATCGTTCGGCGGCTTCGGCGGGAAGTACGGGACGATCGCGCTCTTCGGCTGCATCGCGACGGTGTCGCTGACTGACGTCGACTACGCCGGCGGGGGATCGCTCGCGTGGCGGCTCGCCCCGGCGATCGTCGTCGTCGCCGTCGTCGCTGCGGTCGCGACGATCGGACTCCGCACCCACGGCGGGCTGAGTTCGGTCGTCGCCTCCGCGGCGGTCGGGGTCGTCGCCGGCGTCGCGTTCCCGCCGCTGCTCCCGGACCTGGGGGCGACGCTGGCTACAGTCGCCTTCTGTGCGTCGTTCGTCGGGATGTCGAGCGGCGAGCGGTTAGAAAGCACAGGCCAAGTCGCGGGTGCCGGGCTCCTCTGTGGCGTCGTTTTTCTCGCCGTTTCGCCCGCGCTCGCCGGCGCGGGTGGCAAACTCGGCACGACCGCGTTCGTCTCCTGTCTCGCCGTCGCCGGCGCGTTGCGACTGCCCGCCGTCGTCCGCTCGCGGGGCCGCCGCTTTCCCCCGAGCCGTTGACCGCTGACTCCCGTCGCGGTCGTCGCCGGAGACACCTCGAGCGTGGCATCTCCCCACCGGACCACGAGTGACCGAGCCATCGACCGGATCGACTTTCAATACCGATTCGATAGTGACAGCAAACAAACGTCAATGTCCCTGCTTCGAACCACCCTCGCGGACCTGACCGACGAGCGGTTTCGAACGGCGGTCCTCCTCGGACTCGCGTCGATTCCGTGTACCGTCGCCCTCTCGTGGGAGTCCGCGCCGGCATCGTTTTCCGTGACGGCCGTCATCGCCGCCGGACTGCTCGCCAGTTTGCACTACGCCGACCGATCGGCGGGAAACGACGACGTCGGCCTGCTCGAGCGGTAGTCTGTCGAGGTGCTGGTCTAGATTCACCACACCATACATCAATCATATCACAATAACCACACCGCGATAGCAATCCAGGAACGACCGGAGACTACTGTCGACTCGTCCTCGAGCACGCTGACGGCAAGCGCACGTTCTCGGCCGAATACGTCAACTTCGAAGACCCACCGTTCCGCGGTTTCAACGTCGCCGGGACGCTCCCGGGTGATGTCCACGGATAGGATGTGGCCGACGCCGTCTCGCTCGGAGCGACCGACGTGAGCAGTGATTTCGTTGTCCTCGAGAGTGAGGCCGACAACGCTGCTGCTTGGTATAGTCGTCTCAGGACGGCGAGGAACAGACCCAGCCGCCGACTTTCTCAGAGACGACGTTTCTTATGGACGGGATGGGGTATTTGACCGCGCTCGCACTGGCCCGCCGCCTTCGTCTACTACTATAATTTCCAGCGACCAACCCAGTCGCTCAACAACCGGACGCCTGTCGAGGAAGTAAAAAATCGGTGACTAGACAGTGCCCTGGTCCCTAACGCAGAGCAACCCATACCAGAGAAAACAACGAAATTAGCCCAGACGCTGCCCCAGTGAAGAATATGAGCGTTTCCCAAAAATCATCTACACTTAATATGCCATCAATACCTTGGAAATAGATTGATGAAGCCATAATAAAGGTTGAAAATACGAGCAAGAACACGGCCATTTTCGGGTCTTTCGTTAATTCTGTTTCAAATCCCATTGGTTATTTTATCATGAAAGAATGTAGGCATTTTGCGATACGGTGGTCTCAGTAAATTACTGAGGTTCAATTCCTCCGCCGTCTTTGTAACGATCGCCCATATAGCTCGTAGTAATGGCCACCACGATGCCCTTACCTTCATCGTTATTACTGATTAGTGACTTAGAAACTCGCATGAGGAATGTAGCGAGCGCACTGGCAAGTGCAGCCGGGATATTACCATAGATAGTGCTAATCGTTGTAGAAAGCACACCCACCTCCACACCGGTACTAAGCATATCTATGATATCGTTGCAGTTGCAGTGATCGATCCAGAACTTATTCCTGATACTGCCAGCCTTGAAGTACTCTTTATGTTGATTCTTGCCAGCGCAGCTCATAGTGGTCATCTCACCACTTACAGGCTGGGATTGTGACTGAGTCATGACTACGCCATTCTCCATCGCGAAATCGAGTTCTCCGTTGTCGTGCGCTTCGTTCATTCCCTCTACCGCATCGAGGATAGTGTCGTCATCGCCATGGTAGACGAGATGGCCACTGTCGTCAATCTCGTAGCCGTATTTCCCTTGAGTACCAGACGCTGCTGCTCCCGTACCAGAGGCAAGGAGCGAGGTGAGACCGATACTGGAGAGACCTGCTGTTGATCGGATGACGTTTCGCCTGGATAGTAGATTGCTATGACTTTTCTCCACGACTATAAGATACAGCGATTGGCTATTGAATATTTCGAGCGTATTCTGGGTCAGAATAAACTCCGGGAGTATTTGTTTAGACAACGTGAGAGATAAGATTGTGCTAACCTAGACAAATACAGTTGTTTATTCGATAGAACCAGGAGAGACCAATCCAAGCACTCTGTATCGGTTTCTCTCGGTTCGACTCCGCGGCAGTGACTACCACTCAAACGCCTCCACAAACTGTTCGGTCATATACTCGCGCCGTCGCTTTCGGGCTTCTTCCTCGCCGAGATCGTTCGTCACGACGACGTTCGGGTCGTCGCTCCCCTGTTCGTCCGCAACCGCCTCAATTTCGCTCAAGAGCCGTTTCACGGTATCGGAATAGGTTCGTAGAACCGCCGCCCGTACTGTGGCGTCGGTGTCTCGTCGTGTCCATCGACGCCAGCACGCTCGGCGATCCGCTTGAACCGAGCGGTGATCATACCGTCGTCGACGTGGCCGCTTTCGGCGGCCGCACTCGGGAACAGGTAGCCGCCCTGCGTATTCGCGTCGGCGAACTGTCCCCAGCGTCCAGCGTCTCGAGACCATACAGAACGGACACGCGACCAGGACTGTTCTTCCGTCCCTCGCTGAAGACAATCCGCGGGCCGTCGGCGTCGAACTTGAAGTGGTCGAACCACGCTGGTTCGAACTGGTCGACCGACAGTGCCGCGACTTCGCCCCGGCGAAGCCCCCACGCACACGTCGCGATGACCAACAGCCGCTCGGACAGCGACCCACAGGCGGCGAGTGCCCGCACGTCACCGGGTGAGAGTGCAGGTGGGTCGCGGTCCTCTCGGGCGTGGCGTCGTTCCATCGTTCCTCTTGGGGGCCGCGGCGGCGAGATTGAACGCCGAACCCCGATCGGTCAACAGCTACTCGTAGAACAGCCGTACGTCGACGACGTAGTCGACGAACCCGTCGGGGGTCGGCGTCTACGCCTTCCTGATCGCGCTTTGGATCTCGTCGGTTGCCTACCTCGACCATCGCCGTCGGTACGTCAGTGACTCGTAAGCGGCGGCTCCCCGAGACCGGTCGTCTCGCCGCCGCTCAGTCGGCCGAGATCCCACAGGTCCCCTCGTAGGCCACGTCGGAGACCGACTCGATCTCGGGGTCGTCGCCACACACGGGACACGCCGGGTTCGGCCGTATGGGAACCTCCTCGAAGCTCATGTCCATCGCGTCGTACATGAGGAGTCGCCCCTCGAGCAGGTCGCCCGTCCCGAGCAGGTACTTGACCGCCTCCGTGGCCTGGATACAACCGACGGTTCCGGGGAGGACACCGAGTACGCCCGTCGTCGCGCAGTCGGGGACGGTGCCGGGCTCGGGAGCTTCAGGGAAGACACACCGGTAACACGGCCGTGGCTCGTCACCGCCGGGCTCGTTCGTAAAGGACGTCAGCTGGCCCTCGAAGCGGTAGATCGCGCCGTGGAACAGCGGCGTCTCGGTGAGGACGCAGTGATCGTTGAGCAGGTAGCGGGTGGCGAAGTTGTCGCTGGCGTCGAGGACGATGTCGTACCCGGCGACGAGGTCGTCGACGGTGTCGGCCGTAACGCGGGTTTCGTGTGCGTCGACATCGATATCCGGATTCAGGGCCGCGACGTAGTCGGCTGCGCTCTCGACTTTCGGCCGGCCGACATCGGCATCGCCGTGGACGATCTGTCGTTGCAGGTTCGAGCGCTCGACGACGTCGTCGTCGACGATTCCCAGTCGGCCGACGCCGGCCGCGGCGAGATACTGGATCGCCGGCGAGCCGAGGCCACCCGCGCCGACGACCAGGACGGCGCTCTCGAGCAGCCGTTGCTGGCCGTCCGGACCGATCTCGTCCATGATGACGTGTCTCGAGTAGCGGTCGAGTTGGGTCGCGTTCAGGCGCAGGTCGCTCATATCGTCCCGTTTGCGCGAGAGCGAGAAAAGTCCGCGGGTCGATCCGGCGGCGGACGGGCTCGCCGGGGCGATACGGCGGCAGAACGGTTCCGTGGCCGTCGGAACGACGCGTGAGCGCGGAAAGGAGGCAGGATCTTCATCGACCCAACGATTTAATACTGTGGTTCGTATTCACATACATATGGCAACCTCACCCACGGATGCCGGTGACGACGTCATCGATCAATTCCTGTCCGATCGCGGTCACTCGGTCGAACGAGTAGGGTGGGAGCAGGAGTATAACAAGAAGCAGTGCCCCGATTGCGGCGGTCTCCACGACACGTCAGCCAGTTCCTGTACCGTCTGCGGGTGGGAACCCGCGCCCTGACTGACAGCGACCGGGCGCTCCTCTCGCCCGCCGAAACCGTGTTTTCCGCTCCTCGTTGGACGATTTCTCAGCACCCTCGAGCAGTTCTTATCGTTCTTGATCCGACACAATTATAATGCATTACTGACCATATCCGATTGAGAAGAACGATGCCGGAATGCCAGAACTGCGGCGCGTTCGTTACGGACGCGTACGCTCGGGTCTTCACCCCCCGCGATGTCGACGAACCGCGCGTCTGTCCGGACTGTCAGGACAAGATTCGCGACGGTGCGGACATCAGAGACGCCCGCTCTCCACGCGATCCCTGACCACTGGTTTCTGTCGACGAAAACCCACGTCACTTATGGGTGTCGCGCTCCTGTTCAGCTACAATGACTACGACGGACACGACGGTTACCCGCCTGTTCGGTGGTCCGGGAAGCGGCAAAACGACTGCCCTTCTGGACCACGTCGAGGAAATCCTCGAGCAGGACGGCGTCACCTTTCGGGATATTCTCGTTGTTTCGTATACGCGAGCGGCGGCCCAGGAGGTGCGGGAACGCCTCGCCGAACGACTCGACGAAAGCCCGCGTGCGCTGCAGGGCAACGTCTGTACGATGCACGCGAAGGCCTACGAACTGCTCGATCTCTCTCGAAGCGATGTCATCGGCGAGTCGGACAAAGAGGAGTTCTGCGAGGAGTACGGCATCGAGTACGAGGACGAGTACTCGGGTGCCGGCCGCCGGACCGCCCGATCGACGACCATCGGGAACAAGGTCATCGCGACGAGCCAGTGGCTCCAGCGGACCAGCCGCGATGTTTCGGACTGGTACGACGTTCCTTTCCAGTGGGACGAAGAGGAGGTCCGTCTCCCGCCGGAAATCGACCCCAACGCCCAGGAGGGCAACAAGTACACGCCGACCTGGCCCAGCGACGACGACCGGATCGACGTCCCCGAAGCCATCCGTGCATGGCGTTCCTACAAGGGTGAACACGGCAAGATCGGCTTCGCGGACATGCTCGAGCGAGTCGAACAGCGCTCGCTGCTCCCGAACGTCGACTATCTGGTGATCGACGAGTTTCAGGACATCACCACGCTCCAGTACGACGTCTACGAGGAGTGGAAGCCTCACATGGAACAGGTCCTGATCGCCGGCGACGACGACCAGGTCGTCTACTCCTGGCAAGGCGCTGACCCGGCACTGCTCCTCGACGAGGAGGTCGACGAGGACGTCATCCTGCCGAACTCCTATCGACTCCCGTCGAACGTGCTCAACGCGGTCAACAAGGAGATCCGCCACATCGACCAGCGTCAGGACAAGGACCTCAAGCCCCGCACCGAAGGCGGCTCCGTCGAGGCTCGCACGAACGGATCGATGCTCGACGTGGTCCGGATGGTCCGGCGTACCCTCGTCGAGGGCGACGGCACCGTGATGGTGTTGTTCCGTGCCCGGTACCAGATGTTCCAGTTCATCGACGAGTTCATCACCGAAGGCGTCCCGTTCACGTCGCTGACCGACCAGCGGATGTGGACCGACCGACTCACGCAGTACGTCCGCGCAGTCGAAGCCATCGACGCCGGCGAGGACGTCACCGGCCTGCAGGCCCGCCGACTCGCCGACATGCTTCAGGAGTCGGCCTTCGGGACCCAGGAACGCGACGACCTCTTCGACGAGATCGACGACCGACAGGAGAACGCGGGCATCGAGGACCTCGAGAACCTCATGATCCCCGCCGAAGTCGTCGAGGACCACGCCCCGTTCATGCCCGGCCCCGATTCGGCGGCCGACATGCTTCGGAAGGTCACCAACTTCCAGAAGAAAAGCGTCCGGTCGTACTTCGCCATCGGCGAGTATCAAGGGATGGACACCGACCGCGTCCGCGTCGGCACGATCCACTCCGCGAAGGGTCGCGAAGCCGACCACGTCCTCGTCGGGACGGACCTCACCGAAAAGGTCGTCGAGCAGATGGTCGCCACCGTCGACGACCCCGAGGACGTTCCCGGCTGCGAGGAGTTCACCAAGACCACCTCGCCGGTTCCGGTGTTGACGGACAACGAACGCCGGGTGTTCTACGTCGGCATGTCCCGGGCTCGCGAACGACTCGTCTTGCTCGAGAACCTCGTCGACGGTGCGCCAACGTTGCCGATCGACGTCCTGCTCAGGAACCAGTTGACCGACTCGACGCTCGAGGAACTGATCGAGCAGGCCCAGGAACCCGTCCCCGACGCGGATGCAGACGAGGTCGAGCCCGAAGCCGAAGCGCCGTGACTGGTGGGAACGGCCGCGGTACTGACCGATTCGGAGACGGGTCGGCCGCCCGTCAGCGACGCGACCACGCAACCGGCGTCGTGTCGGCCGCCCTCGCGGACCGCGATGCGACCGCGTTCGTCTACGCCGGGGCCGACAGCGATCCGGGGATTCGGTACGCTCGTCCGACACCGACGACCGGTCCCACCGCGGTCGCGTACGACGGGATCGAAAACGAGTGGCTCATCCGCTCGGCGGCCGACGACGCGAGCGGGCATCCGGCCAAGCGACTCGCGTCAGCACTCGCCGACCGCGGTCTCGAGGGCACGGTTTTGACCCCGCCGCGGGTCCCACACGACGCCGCGCTCTATCTCGAAGGGGCGGGGTTCGACCTCGCGTCGACGGACGCCCTCGAGCGGGCGCGAGCGACGAAGACGGACGGCGAACGGGAACGGATCGCAGCCGCCCAGCGGGCGGCGAGTGCCGGAATTCGGCGAGCGGCGTCGCTCCTCGCCGACGCGACGGTCGTCGACGGACGGCTCGCGATTGCCGATGGAGACGGGACCGGAAGCGAGCCGCTAACGCCCGCCCGACTTCGGACCGCCATCGATGTGGCAGTCGTCGGCGCGGGTGCGTTTCCGGCCGGTAACACCGCCGTCGATCCCGGATCCGATACAGGGGCCGACGACCCACTCCGGCCGGGCGAACCGATCGTTCTCGAGGCCGCTCCTCGCGACCCGACGGGCTACTACGGCGGCCTCGTTCGGACGCTCGTCGTCGACAGCGACGGCGGCCGCGAACGGCGAGTCCACGTCGCCGTCACCCAGTCGTTCCGGTCGGCGCGATCGATGCTGACCGCCGGGACGGAGTCGGTGACCGCCGTCGCGGCCGATCTCGAGGCGGAGGTCCGGTCGTTCGGCTTCGCCGAGGGGGACGCGATCGAAACCGACGTCTCGGGCGTCGGACTCGAGCCTCGCGAGCGGCCGCTCGCGGGCAGCAGCGACGTCGGTCCCGGGACCGTGGTGCGACTCGACGTGGCTGGACACGTCGACGCGAACGTTCGGGTCCGGATCGCCGACGTGCTGGCGGTCCACGAGGCCGGCGAACGCCCCGACTGGCTCGCCGCGCCGTCGCAATCGCTCGAGCCGACCGCACTGCTCGACTAACGGCGCGATCCGTCGTCGTCCGACTCGGACTCCGGCTCTTTCGCGACCGTGCCGACGACCCGTTTTGCCAGGAGTTCGGGCACGTCGGTGGGCATGGTCAGCGTGTGTTGGATGACGACGAGTCCGATCGCGAGTCCGACGAGCGCCATGCCGACCACCGTCTGTCCGCGACCGAGCGCGAGTTCGAGCCCGGCGATCGCCGCGGGAAGCGCGAGAACGAGGGTACCCGCGAGTTTGATCGTATCGATAATACCGGCCATTGGCCCGAGATAGTGCGGCAACCGCTAAAAACGCGGCGGCGTGTCGGTCCGAGCGACCGACGCCGGGGCCGGACCCGGAACGGCTTTGCCTCGTCGCGCGTCAGGTTCGGATATGTTCACGGGGATCGTCGAGGAGACCGGCGAGATCGGCGCTCGAGAGCGAACCGATGACGGCCTCCGGCTGCGGATCGGAGCCGACGAGGTCGCGACGGGGCTCGTCCACGGCCAAAGTATCAGCGTCAGCGGCGCGTGTCTTACGGTCGAGCAGTTCGCCGAGGGCGAGTGGTTCGAGGTGTTTCTCGCGACGGAGACCGTCGAGCGGACCTATCTGGGCGACCTCGACACGGGTACGTCGGTCAACCTCGAGCGGGCGATGCCGGCCGACGGCCGGTTCGATGGCCACGTCGTACAGGGGCACGTCGACGCGGTCGCCACCGTGACGAACGTCGAATCGGTCGCGGAAGACTGGCTCTTCGAGTTCGAGTTGCCCGCAACGTACGACCGGTACGTCGTCGAGAAGGGCTCGATCACGCTCGACGGGATCAGCCTGACCGTCGCGGAACTGGACGCCGAGCGCGGTCGGGTCACCGTCGCCATCGTTCCGACGACCTACGAACTGACGACGCTCGCCGACAAGGAGCCCGGCGATCCGGTTCATCTCGAGGTCGACGTGCTCGCGAAGTACGTCGAACGGCTGCTAGAAGCGCGCTTCGACTGAGCGGCGCTTCGAGACTGGTTTCGTCGCCGTCCGGCTCGATCACCGCTGGGGCGGTTCGAACTCAGTCAGTTCCGGCCGCGAGTCATCGCCGCCGTCGCTCGTGACGGCCCGGTAGGTCCGGCGGTAGCGCGCGAGTTTCCGGTAGAGATAGTAGCCGATCGCGAGGTCGTAGCAGACGACGTAGCCGACGAAGGCGACCCCGTAGCCGACCGGGAGTGCGCTGGCCGCCTGACCGGGCACGATCCCGACGGTCACGTTGTACGTGCCGTGGACGAACGCGGCGACGAGCAGCCCCTTGAGGACGATCGGGCCGGCGTACTCGCGATTGAACTTCGCCAGCCCGAGATAGTAGCCCGCGATCGCCGAGTAGATGACGTGGCCGGGACCGGCCAGCGCCCGGACGGTCGCGATTCCGCCCGCCGTCGCGAGGAGGCCGGCCTCGGGATCGGCCTCGCCGACGACCCGGCCGATGTAGATCGCGTTCTCGATGGCGGCGAAACCGAGTCCCGCCACGGCCCCGTAGACCGCGCCGTCGATGACGGCGTCGAAACTGCTGCTCCGATAGGCAAACACCTGTACGGCGAGCAGTTTAACCGTCTCCTCGATCGGGCCGACGATCAGATAGAAAAAGAGCAGGCTCCCGACGGCACCGATACCGAACAGCGGCCGCATGACCGAGTTGACGACCGCGGCGAACGTCGCGAACAGGATCGCCAGCAGAAAGGTCGCGACCAGCAGTCGCAGCGGTTCCGCCGTCGTAATGTCTTCGTACCAGATATACGCCGCGAGCAGTCCCGCGGGGACAATCGAGAGCGCGAAGAAGCCCGCGAGATACGGATCCTCGAGGATGAGCGCGGCCGGCGAGACGAGCAAGGAGAGGGTGATCGCGACCGCGATCAGCAATACGATCGCCCGAAACCCGTAGCTGACCGCGTTGTAGAGCGTGTACGCGATCAGATCCGGGACGGATCGTGGTTTCCACGTCGAGACATCGTAGAGATCGAGCGATCCGTCGCTGGACCGCTCCTCGGCACGTTCGACCGGGTCTCGCCTGCGTTGCATGAGCGACGGTATGGCTGCCGGCCGGGTATAGGTTCGGCAACCGGCGGCGGCCAGTCCCGTTCAGTGTCCCGACGACCGCGCTCATACGGCCCGCCGTCCGCCTCAGTCATCGTCCGTGCCCGGCGCTGAGTCCGGTGCGTCCGCCGCCGACCAGACGGTGGCCGTACGGTCGATCTTGTCGTTCCAGCCGGCGACGAGCGTCGTGACGGCCTGCAGACGGTCGAGGGTCGGATTGACGCCTGGCACTATGCCGACGATCTTAGTATACGGCCAGGCGAGAATAGGCTCGGGAACGACCAATCCATGGACGCTATTGTTTGGATTTTCCGCTGTTAGAGGTCACTTCTCAAATGTGGTGGTTTTAGAACCCTCGACTAAACAGTAGGTTATTGATTTAGAATGTGATTTAAATAGAAATGTTATTTAATAATTAGATGTGTTATATGATACGTCCCTATCCGATATGATCATGTATGAGATAGTAATAGCAGTCATAATCGCAGTACTGGTCGCATCTGCAATGAAATATGGGTATACGAATTACGCACTCGCATTGTCCACTATTGCGCTGGTTACTGCGGCAGTCTTTGAGTACTGGAGAGGTAGGTTGATAACGGCCGCGTTCTACAGCACTGCTGCAATCAGTTGTGCTTATCTATTACTATATTCGCATGTGTTTACCCCCATAGAGTTCCTGGCTGAGCCACTGAGACGGCTGAAAACAGCACCCTCTATTTGATTTATATATCTCTCANACGGCGGTCGAATTTTACGGATTTCTAATTGAATTCCCCGATTTTGAACCTACTGTCCTCCTGCGATTTCTGGGGGTAAACACATACCTATATTCTAATAGGTAATTCTAATCACCATCTTTGCAACGGCACTGTCTAGTTGAGTCAGTTTGAGAAGTGAGCAGGTCGTTGAGTAACTTGCCGAGAGATGCTCGCAGACCTGCTCAGTGATAGCTATGACGCGGATTTAGAAGAATCATGGGTGAACGAGCGACGGCGACGCCCGTCAGGGCGTTCGCCGTCCGCCTCCATCAGACCGGTTGTTCGCTTCGAGAGACAACAACGATTCTCGCTGAATTAGGCGTTGAACGCTCTCATGGGTCTGTCTGGAATTGGGTGCATCGGCTGACTGACAGCGGCTGCGACCCGCCTGAGGCGCAGCCGAAGCGGGTCGCGGTTGACGAGACCGCTGTCAAGATAAACGGCGAGTGGTCTTGGTNCGCCTGAGGCGCAGCCGAAGCGGGTCGCGGTTGACGAGACCGCTGTCAAGATAAACGGCGAGTGGTCTTGGTTGTACGCTGCAATAGACACCAAGACAAAACTGATTCTTGATATTGCGTTATTTGGTCGGCATGGCACTGATCCGGCGGCTGCATTTCTGCATCGACTCGACGAGAAACACGATCTCTCCGAGGCTGAGTTTCTCGTCGATCAGTTCGGCTATCGGACTGCCATCTCTCGAGTAGGATTGAGTGGTCGGGTCAACTATACCGACCGAAACCTCATCGAAAAGTGGTTTCAGACACTCAAAATGCGGATCGACCGTTTCNGAGTAGGATTGAGTGGTCGGGTCAACTATACCGACCGAAACCTCATCGAAAAGTGGTTTCAGACACTCAAAATGCGGATCGACCGTTTCCATACTTCGTGGGTGGGCAGTCGGTCGAGCGTCCGCGAGTGGCTTGAACAGTTCATACATTACTACAACCGTCAGAGACCGCATCAAGCTCTCGACGGAAAGATGCCGGTTGAGGAGGTGCTGGACTAGACAGTGCTATTGATTGAATTATGTTCCTTCGATTGAAGTACCGCCCCTACCTTTACCCTACTAATATATACAATTCTATATCTAATTCGAGTACTGGTATTTTCCTTATAAGTGCCATTCACTTAATGCATATTTAATACTTTAAATTATTATATTTGTTATATTTTTAGGCTATTTATTAGTGATTAATACCACTATGGGGAAATCAACTCGGAATCATCAAAGGCCTCCCGGCCCAACCGACCGGCATGCACTTCGATCAGCGAACTCAGCAGGCGCTTCGCGATGTCGGCCTCGAGACCGACGACCTCCGGGCCGCCTCCGAGGCGGTCGTCGACGCCGTCGCCGAGGACGCGGCGGCGCTCGAGGCCTTCTTCGACGAGCACGATATCGTCTACTCCGACATGGAGTTGGCACACTCGAGTGCGGCGTATCCCGAACACGAGGTCGACTACGCCGACATCACGACCCACGCCGACGAGATGCGCGGCTGGCTCCGATTCGAGACGTGGGGCGTACCCGTCGAGGGCGGTCGGCTCCTGGACGATGGCTCCGTCGAACTCTCGCTCGGGCCGACGATTAACGACCGCGTTCGGTTCGCGACCGACCGCGAAACGCTGCGGTGAGTCCCATGGGTGAACGAGGACCCGGCGCGCTCGAGCGGTTTCTGCACCGACGAACGACATCTACACCCGCAGGGAGGGATCGATGACGACGGCTCGAGTCCGGGGTATCTACACGACGGCAGTCACACACATCCTGAGCGAGGCCGGCTCCGAGGTCGTCCAGGCCTCCGAGCCGATCCGGGAGCGGTTCGAGCAATCGTTCGACGCCGCGCCGGCCGCCGTCTCGATCGAGACGACCCGCGATCGACTGGGTGTCGAAGTCTCGGGCGACCCCGACGCGGTCGAGACGGTCGCAGGCGAACTCGAGAACCTCGCCATCGACACCTTCCGTTGGGACGACGAGACCCCTCGCGGGGCGGTCTTCGACGCGGCGGTGCTCGAAGCCAGCGGCGGTAGCGGTGCGGTCGTCGACCTCGGCGACGGCCGCCGTGGCTACCTCAACTACGACGACGCCGACGGGTACGTCGACGGCGGCGACCGGTACCGCGTGCAGGTTCACGAGCCCGCACCGCCGTGGGCCGACGACCGCCCGCTCGTGCGGCCGGCCCTCGAAGTCGGCGGCGGGCTCTGTACCCTTTCCCGGAACCGGACCGGCGTCTCGGCGGCGATGGGCGGCGACCGCGCGGAGGAACTCGTCGGCATGACCGACTTCCTTTCCGCCGACGTTCCGGACGGGTGGGGTCTGCGCTGGCAACACGCCGCCGCCGACGCGGATCTCGAGGCGATGGGCACCGCCCTCGAAGACGCTGTGACGCGAGCGCGGGCGCTCGAGGACGCCCTCGCCGACACACCGACCGAGCCGGGCGAGCCGGGGCTCCTCGCCACACCCCGAACGACGGCGTGGTGCTGGTTCGGCCGCGACGCTCGATTCGCGCTGGACGGCGCTCGACGGCAGGTGGCGGCGACCATGCCGGGCCACCATCGGACGAAGGCAGCCGACCGGGCCGCGAGCGCGGCGGTCGACTTCGCCGAGGCCGTCTGTGGCTCCCTCGGGGACGACACCGGCGTCGAGGGCGACGAGTTCCCCTTCGACGCGGTCGCCCGTCAGTTCGGCCCGACCAGGGGGGACCGCCTCGAGATCGGCCACGGCAAACCCGACGGCCGACTCGTCTCGCTGGGTCGCGGCGAGGTCACCGACTGGGACCCCGACGGGAAGATAACCCTCGAGCGCTCCATGAGCGCGGGCGGCAGCTACGACGCGCTCGGCGTGCCGAAAGAGGCGGGCGACGTGGCCGTGACGAAGTTCCGCGAGGGTCGCTGGTGGTATCCGACGACGTACAAGGCCGCCGACGGCACGCCGAAGGGGACCTACGTCAACGTCTGTACGCCGATCGAGCTCTTCCCCGATACCGTGCGGTACGTCGATCTCTACGTCGACGTCATCCGGCGGAGCGACGGGACGGTGGAGATCGTCGACGCCGACGAACTCGAGGCCGCGATCGGCGACGAACTGGTCGCCGAGGACCTGGCCGAGAAAGCGATGGACGTGGCGACAGCCGTCGAGCGCGCGCTGTCGAAATAGGGGCCGTCCCACGTCCGTCCGTTCGGAACGTCGCGAGAGCCAAACGCGATCAGTCGGCGGTGCTCGCGACCGCGTCGAGACCGGGAGCGGTCGGGAGCAGACCGACGTATTCGTCGAGGTCGAGTGCGAACTCACCGTCCTCGACGGCCGTCGGCCGACGCCAGCGGAATTCGAACTCGGCACCGTGTTCCTCGCCGCCGTCAGTGACGACATGACGCCAGTGGTCGCGCGGTTCGTACACTGTCGCGTGGAAGAAGTGCCGCACGTACCGCTTTGGCGGCTCCTCGCGGCGCGTCCAGATATCGGTCGTCAGGTGTCGCGTTCCGTTCAATGTTCCGAGGCCACTCTCCTCGCGGACCTCCCTGAACAGCGCTTCTCGCGGTGATTCGCCCGTCTCGAGCGTTCCCTTCGGGACCTGTAACCCGTCGTGTTCCGGCCCCTCGAAAACCAGTAGCTCGCCCGTTTCGCGAGTGATGTACGCACACGCCTTCCGGACGTACGTTACGTCGCTCATGACATTCATAACACACCGTTCCACGGTAAAACGCTGTCATAGGGGTGATTGAATGAGTATAAGGGAATTGTGTAGTCGAGTCGGTCACCCGGCGACTCGCGAGCGGGTCAATCGGTTCCGCGTCCTCGAGCGGGTCAATCCGAGGCGACGGTCGGTTCTGCGTCCCCACTGGGCGCGTCGCCGTCGAGTCGGGTAAACAGGGTCGCGAGCGCCGGCCCGGAGACGTTGTGCCAGACGCTAAAGAGCGCCGGGATCAGCGCGGCGCTCGGACTGAAATAGGTCGTCGCTAACGCGACGGCGAGCCCGCTGTTCTGGAGGCCGACCTCGAACGCACACGCCCGTGCTCGGTCTTCGGTCATGTTCGTCGCGTGCCCGACGGCGTAGCCGGTCCCCAGACCGAGCCCGTTGTGGACGACGACCGCGAAGAAGACGAGGGCGCTCGCGCCGAGGATCGTCTCGACGCTGAGTCCCACGACGGCCGCGACGATGGCGACGATCGCGATCACGCTGATCGCGGGGAAGATCGACAGCCCCGCCTGCGCGACCGCCGGCGCGTACGCGTCGAGCAGATGGCGCAAGACGAGACCAGCGACGACCGGGAGCAAAACGACCTGGACGATCGAGGTCGCCATCGCGGCGAACGTGACGGTAATCGACTCGCCCGCAAGCAGGACGATCCACGCCGGCATCACGAGCGGCGCGGCGATCGTCGTCACCGACGTGATCGACACGGACAGTGCGACATCGCCACGACCGAGGTAGGTCATCACGTTCGACGCGGTTCCGCCCGGCGCTGCGCCGACGAGGATCAATCCGAGGCCGATCTCCGCCGGCAGCCCCAGCACGGCGACGAGGACGTAAGCGATCGTCGGCATCAGAAGCCACTGCCCCAGCGCCCCGATGAAGACGTCCCGCGGGCGCTCGAGGATGCGACGGAAGTCATCGGGAGTCAGGGTCAGTCCCATCCCGAGCATGATAATGCCCAGCAGCGGCGTGATATAGGGTTCGATCCAGGTGAACGTCTCGGGCGAGTACAGTGCCAGCGGGGAGACGATCAGGACCCAGACGACGAAGTACTTGCTCGTCACCGCGCCGATCCGTTCTACCGATCGCTGTACGGTCATACAACCACCACAATGTGAAACATACTCAGCCGTCTGTGAGTGTCATACATCAATACAACGACTTCAGCGTGCACTCGTGTCCGATTCGCTCCACGCGAACGGGTCCGATCGGCGACCGACGGCAGAACGGTGGCCGTTCGAACGGCGAGTACGGACCCGCGTGGGGCGTCCGGCCTAACAACGGGACCCGGTCGCAAAGTTGTCTTCGGCTACCGCCCGCCCGCAAACCGGGCAGCCGTTCGCCAGCGTCGCCTCGCGCATCGGATCGGTCACCGGAATCTCCCGATGACAGTCGGGACAGGTGAATTCGTACGGTGTCATGGGTCTGGATGGGATTCGTCGACTAGACGTTCGGTCCGTATCCGGATAGGATGCTGACCCAGATATGGAGGGACGTATATACGCGGGACGCCGCCGATCACTCTCGCTCCCGTGCCGCGTCCCGAGTACCGCTGCTCGCGGTCGCCCCTCGCGACGACGCTGTCCTCTCGAGCGCAACGGACGGGCCACGCCGTTCGGCCGGCGGACGCGACCCTCATTGCGACGGTCAGGGATTGTCACAAACAGGCTAAATGGTTATGGGCTGGGCGGTGCTAGCAGTACTGATGAGCACGTTAAACGAGGAGATGTCCGACGTTCGGTCGGAGGTCGACGACGTGCGAACCCGGCTCAGAGAGGACGTTCCGGAGCTCTTCGAGTTCGCCGTCACGGTCGGCAATATCACGTACAACGCCAACAGCAACAGCGTCTCCGTCACGGTCGAACCGAGTTCGCAGGCGCGAGCGCAACTCTCGGACCGGCTCGGAGGCGTGAACGTGAAAACGGACGGGACGCTGGAGTTCGAATTCAGGCTCTCGGAATCGACGGCCGATTAGACCGAGGCGGCCGGCCCCCGCTCGAGACGGGCGATCAGTCGGCCGCGAGTTTGTCCAGGCCGGCCGATTCGATGTCCGCGCCGTCGACCGAGGAGCGCAAGGCGTCCATACCGTCGTCGCGGTCGATGTCGAAGTCGGTCTCGTACAGCTCCGCAACGCGGGTCATCTCTTCGTCGGTGAGCGTCGGCACATCGCTGGCAGCCGCCCACTCGTCGATGTCCGCCTTCGTGCGGAACGTCGGCGTCACGGTCGCGACCGGCTCGTGACTGAGGAGCCACGCGATCGACGCCTGGCCCATCGTCCGCTCGCCGTCGCGTTCCAGGAAGCGCAGTTGTTCGAGTTTCTCCCAGCCGGTCTCGTACCACTCGTCGGGGCGGAACCCACGGTGATCGCCCTCGTCGAGTTCGGTCTCGGGAGTAACTTGCTCGTTTAGGATCCCCGATGAGTGGGGCACGCGGGGGATCAGGCTCGTCGACGAGCCGGTCCGCTCGATCGTCTCGAGGAAGTGGTTCCCGACCTCCTGCTCGAGGACGTTCCAGACGAGTTGGACTGAATCGAATTCCTCCTCGATGGCGAGGTCGCCTTCCGCGAGCCAGCCGATCGAGGGGCCGAGCGCGAGGCCGGTGGCGTCGATCAGGCCCTCCTCCTCGAGTTCATCGAGCAGTTCGAGCACGTCGGGCGTGATCTCGTCGACGTCCGCGTTGTGGAGTTGGAGGACGTCGATGGAGTCGAGGCCGAGGCGCTCGAGGCTCTTGTCGACGGCGTCGCGAAGGTACGCCGGCTCGATCGATTTGGGGAGTTCGCCGTGGCCGGCCTGGGGGTTGTCGTAGAAGTCGTAGCCGACTTTCGTCGCGATCGTGACCTCGTCGCGGACCTCGGCGAGCGCCTCGCCGACCAGTTCCTCGCTGTTGCCGTGCCCGTAAACGTCGCCCGTGTCGAAGTAGGTGATCCCCTGCTCGACGGCGTACTGGAGCATCTCGATCGCGTCGTCGTCCGAACGGTCGCCCCACCAGTCGGTGCCGACGGTCCACGCGCCGAAACCGACTTCGCTGACCTCGACGCCCGAGTCGCCCAGTTCGCTGTAGTGCATGTTCGACCCTTCGGAGCGTGGGAACTTATGGTGAACGGAACGCCCGAGCGGTCGCTCCGAACGGGTTCGGGTCGCTGCCCCCTCCAGTCGAACCATTCTTGCCCTGTGGCTGACAAATAGGTGTATGGACAACGGTCGCACTCGGGCCCGGAATTCCAGCCGGCTCCTGCTGGCGATCCTCCTCGCTCTCGTCCCGCTCGGACTCGTCGTCGTGCGGTTTCTCGAGATGCCCGGGGATCGCGTCACGGTCGGCGCGGTCGTAGGCGGCGGGTTGCTGGTGATCGGCGCGCTCGCGCTGCCCGCGTTACTGCTCTCGGAGTGGCAGTCCGGCCGGGAGTGACCCGGCGACACCCGGGTGCGGTCCGCGTTCCCCGCCCGCACCGAACCACCCGTACCGGCGGGTCCGGCAACCCGGACCGCACAACCGAACCCCTATGAACGCGGCGGGCAATACCTCGGGGTATGACAAAGCGGTACGTATCGCTCCCCGAGGAGGCGGACACGGGGATGCGCGAGTTCATCAATGCGGTCGATCGGCGAGGATATCCTGATCGACGGTGTACTAGATCATCTCGATCGTGTCTTCCTCACATTGGCTACCCCACCAACCGGTACTGACGGTTCACACGCCGATCCTGGTCTTGCGGATTTCGACTTCGATGTCGCCGAGTTTACTGTATTACATGCTTGTTCTTTCATGTCAGGAAACCTCCCCACAATTGATAACTTAATATGGTTTTGTGTGGTTAAATGAGCACCAGACATGGATGTTTCGTGTAGGATTATGATTAAGTTATAAATTTATTAGTACACAAAGAATTTATGTTAGCACACTATAGTTAGAAATGCAATGCGAAAGAAAATAGATAGGCGATCCATGATGAAGAAAGGTGCTATTGCAACCGTAGCTGGAGGCGGTCTCCTCGCTAGTATGAACTCAGCCGCAGCTGCAGACAGTTACACGATTAAAATCGAACATACTGGTGATGGTGGTCTTGGGGGATTCCATTTCTATCTTCCCAAGACCTGTGATAGTGGCCTAAGTTACATAGAAGGTGAACATGTTTACTTCAAATACGACAGAGAAATTGGGGACTCTCCTCCGTACCAGGAGGGGTTTGTGTTCCGGGACTCTCTTCGTGACGGAAACTATGCAATATATGAAGCTAGATGCGTCGATTCACCAGTAATTAAAGATCTAGATGACGAGTTGATCGATCTCAGTATAACTAGATAGCCACCTAGTAGAATCGAATTATATTTTACATCAATTTTATAAGACCCAGATCTGAGACCAACAACCGAACCCCTATGAACGCGGCGGGCAATACCTCGGGGTATGACAAAGCGGTACGTGTCGCTCCCCGAGGAGGCGGACACGGGGATGCGCGAGTTCATCAATGCGGTCGATCGGCGACTCTCGAGCGACGAGGACACCTGCTCGGTCGTCGAGGACGTTCTGATCGACCTCTCGGGCGACCGCGAGGCCTACGAGCGCTGGCAGGACGGTGCGTCCGTCTCGGCGGCCGAACGGGTTCGCCTGCAGAGCTACGATCCCTGTAACACGACCCTCGAGAGCGAGTACTACGCCGAGAAGGACGAAGCGCAGTTCCGGCGGTCGAAACACCTCCAGTGGCTCTGGCGACAGTTCGATAGCCTGCCGATCGCGGACAACGTCGAGTTCGCCCTGCGGTTCCGGCGGATGCTCGCCGACCACCTCTTCGAGGAGTGTGGCGACGACTGTCGGTTTTTCAAAGGGATCACGTTCACCTACGGCCACAACATCACGATCGGTGACAACACGGTCGTCCACGACGACGTGCATCTGGACGACCGCGGCAAACTCACCATCGGCGACCGCGTTTCGGTCTCCGACGGCGTCCATATCTACAGCCACGACCACGATGTCGTCGACCAGACCGAGGTCCGCAACTACCACACGATCGTCGAAGACGACGTCCGCCTCACCTACGACGCGATGGTCCGCGCCGGCTGCAAAGTCGGCGAAAACGCCATCGTCGGTGCGCGCGGCATCGTCCAACACGACATTCCCGCCCACCACATCGCGATCGGGATGCCAGCCAAGAGCGTCAAGATCAAACCCGGCTGGGAGGACGTCGCCACTCCGATCGACGACGCCGGCACCAACCGGCAGGACGAGCGCCACCTCGCGTACGATCTCCCCGCGGATCTCGAGGTCTTCGACGAGTTCCAGCGCGACCTGAACCAGCCATAGTACGTCGACAGCGACGGTTTCTGCGGTCGCCCTCGGAGCCGCGATTCGCCACGTCTCGGCGACGGGAGTCGGGTCTCGAGCGCCGGTTGCAATCGCAGGCGTACCGTTATTTATCGTCCCGCCGGTGCAGTACTGTTGGTGAGTTGATGCCGGTGTGTACTACCTGCGAGAGTCCCGTCTCGTACGATTTCGCACGCGTGTACGGAGACGACGGAACCGTCGACTGGTGTCCGCGCTGTCGCACTGCACGCTGACACGGAGCAGGAGAACGGAGCGCTGGACTTAACGAAGCGGAAAAACGGGATCGGAGCGCTAGCGATCGGTCAGCAGTCGTCGCAGGATATCACCGTAGGCGGGCCGGGTGATGAGTACCCCGATGAGCACGCCGAGGATGGTGATGATGGCGAAGCCCTTCAGATCGCCGAGGCTCAGGACCGCGAGCGGCGAGAGGGCGACGATGGTCGTCGCCGCGGCGGCACCGATGACCCAGAACGCCTTCCGGAACCGAGACTGGAAGACCCGTGCCGAACTGACATCGCCTTCGTCCAACACCTCGTCGGCGATGATCACGAGGTCGTCGACCCCGGTCCCGACGACGGCGATGAACCCGGCGACGTGGGAGAGGTCCAGCGGCATGCGTATCATCGCCGCGAACCCGAGCAGGATCACGACCTCCGACAGCGCCGTGACGATCATCGGGAGGGCGATTCGCGTGTCCGTGTATCTGGTGTAGACGACGCCGCTGACCGTGACCACCGAAAGCAGTCCGATCAGCAGGGAGTACTGCTTGAACTGATCGGCGTGGGCCGGCGTAATCGAGTAGAGCTGGGCGCGTTCGGGGCTCAGGTCCAGCGGCGCACGCAGACTCCCGGCACGGAGGTTGACCGAAAGCGACTGGGCCTCCTGTTGGCTCGGTGCGCCCATCTGGAAGCTCGGATCGTTCACCCAGGTGCCGGCGATCATCCCGTCGGCGAGACCGCCCATCGAGTGGGCGTCGACGACCTCGTTGTCCGAAATGGTCAGTAGACAGTACTGTTCTCCCTCGTGATCAAAGCTGATGGAGCCGTTCTCCTCGGGGAGGTTACACGCGCCCTGTGGCGTATACCCCTCGTCGAGGAAGCCGTATCGCTCCATGTCCCGCTGGAACTGCTCGGCGGCCTCACCTTCCTTGACCTGCACTGGGACGACGTAGCCCTGAGATTGCCCCCGTGGTCCCTGTGGCTGCTGAGGGGGATCGACGTTGGCGATCTTGTCTTGGGTCAACACCGTCTCGTTCGTCTGGTTCCCGTTTTCGTCCGGGAAGTAGGCCACCACTTCGACGACCCCGCGCTCGGAGAGTACCCTCCGGAGCTCATCGGAACCCATGTTCGGCACTTCGACGACGATGTAGTTCGTGTCCTGCATCGTCTGCTCGGAGACCGAGCCCCCGGAGAGGCCCGCCTCGTTGATCTTCGTGCGCAGCGTACTGATGATCTCGGAGCGGGTCTGTTCGGTGACGCCGTCGCGAATGTCATCCTCGGAGGCGTCGACGTTCGCCGACTGCAGTGCCCCGGCGAACTCCGCTTGCGTCACGTTGTCGGTGAAGACCTCCGCGGAGACGGAGCCGCCGTCGTCGACGGTGACTCTGGCGTCGGCCTGATCCAGTTCGAGCTCCGTGTACAGCGTCGACTCGATCTCCTCGATCCGGTCCCCATCGACCTGCCCGCTGTCGCTGACGACGCCGGCATCGATGTCGGCGGCGGTCATCCCAGTTACCGGTGCCCTGACGCGGGTGCCGCCATCGAGATCGAGCCCGAACTCGAGGTTCGTCGGGCCGCTCTCGACGCTGTCGTTTGCGACGCTGCTGTCGGCGACGATGCCGCCGGGGACGAACAACGCGACGACGGAAAAGGCGAGAAACACCACGAGCAGGAGGACCCGCCAGTTTTGCTTGACGCCGTCGATCGGGTTCATGATCGTACCCCCTCGAACTTGTACCAGCGAAGCAAGCTTAGGTTCAGCATGTACGTGTTCATCAGGTCGGCCGCGAGGCCGACGAACAGGATGATTCCGATCGATGCTAGGAGATCGATGCTGAGTACGAACGCCGCGACGCCCATGACGAGCATCGCGGCCATCGACGTGACGGTCATCGTGATACCCGTTCGCATCGCGCGATGGGTGCTGTCGTAGAAATCACCACCCCGGCGCAGGATGTGATTGTTCAACAGGATATCGGAGTCCACCGAATACCCGATCAGCATCAACAGCCCGGCGACCGTCCCCAGCGAGAGCGGTATCCCGGTCAGCCGCATGAACGCGAGCGGGATCATGAGGTCGGAGAACGCCGAAATGATGATCGCGATCGACGGGACGAACGTCCGAAAGAGGATGAACGCGATCGCGCTCATGCCGACGAACGCGATGACGAGGCCGAACAACGCCGTCTGCTGGTTTTGTTGCCCGAACGTCGCGCCCATCGACGAGGCCGACTGAACGATATCGGCGCTCCCGTCCTGTTCGAGCCCCGATTCCGCCTGCGTCCGGAGCGACTGCAAGTCAGAATCGGAGAACTGCACGACGTACTGATTGTCGGTTCCCGTGCTTCTCACGTTCGCGTCTTCGTCGAACGCCCCGGCGATATCATCCTGGGGCGTCGATGTCTGCACCGTCAGTTCCGTCCCGCCGGCGAAGTCCATTCCCATCGGGACCGGAGAGCCCAAGACGAGAAACGACCCGACGAGGACGAGCAGTGCCACTGCGAGAACTGCAAGCGGGACCGCCGCGAGTTGGCGGTTACTGTACCGGGTGTAGTCGATCTCCGGTACGTCGAAATACGCCATATATCCGTCTACTGGTATCCCCCCCGAAGTAAGCCTTCTCAATTCCGACAGTCCGCACCCGACCACGCGAGTCACTCTGCAACGAGGACCACAGTTGCCGTGCCGGTTGCCAGTCCCGTAGCCGACATCGATACGACCGGTCGGTGTGAACCGTGCCGGTCAGTCTGGCAGGTATCGGACGCTCAAGACGCCGTCGTCGACCGATCGACGAACTTCCACGCGGACCGCCTCGAGCCGGGCCGCCCGCGAGATCGTCTCCTCGTCCGCGAGCACGTCTTGGGCTGCGGGTTCGACCTCGCCCTCGGGAACGCTGAAGACGTGGATTTCACCCGTCCCGGCACGGTCCTCCTGTACCAGGTCGCCGACGTCGGCATCGGCCGCCAACTCCTTTTCGTACGTGGTCGGCTCGAGGTCGCTGTCGACCAGTTCGATCGCGCGTCTGTCCGCGACGTCGACCAACTCCCAGGTAACGTCCAGCGGCGGCTCGGGTGCGACGGTCGCCTCGAGCACGTCGTGGACCTCGAGATCGGGGTTGGAGCCGAGGGTGTGAACCTGTGCGGTCTCGACATCGCGGACGACCGCCGAGTCGGTTTCGGCGTGTGTGACGACGAAAGTGCCGGTTTTCTCGGTCATGGGCGGTCGTAGCGGGCGGATCGGTTTCCCGGTTTCGGCTTTCGATCGCCGTCCGAACGTGAGTTGCAAGCGGCACCGTCGCCCGGTAGTGAGTCGCCCTCGCGCTCGCGTCACGGAACGTCTTTAGTCCGGGCGGTCGCGTACTGAGGCATGAACGTCGACATCGGAAACGCGCTTTCGTCGGTCGCGTCGCCGGGCGTCTCGAAGGACTCCCTCGAGCGATTGGATGAACGAGTGGCGACCGCCCACGAACGGATCGAGACGGGAATGGCGACCGAAGACCACGGGTATGAGGCGCTGAACCTGCCCGAGCGGACCGATCCGGATGAGATTCGTGCGGCGGTCGAGCCGATCGCCGACGCCGAGGCGCTGCTCACTATCGGGATCGGCGGGAGTTCCCTCGGCGCGGCGACGATCACGAACGCTCTCGAGTCGGACACCGAAACGGTGTTCCTCGACAACGTCGATCCCGAGTGGGTCTCGAACCACCTCGAGCGACTCCCGCTCGCGGAGACGGCGATCAACGTGGTTTCGCGTTCGGGGACGACGGCGGAGACGCTGGCGAACTTCCTCGTCGTCCGCGAGGCGTTCGAATCGGCCGGCGTCGACTGGACCGAACGGACCATCGTCACGACCGGCGACTCGGGGCCGCTCCGGGACCTCGCGGAACGACACGGACTACCGTCGCTGCTGGTACCCGATGGCGTTCCGGGTCGCTTCTCCGCGCTGTCGGCGGTCGGCATGGTCGCCGCGGCCGTCTGTGGCCACGATCTCGAGGCACTGCTCGCGGGCGCGGCCGCCGAGCGCGAGACGCTGTCGGGGTCGCTGTTCGACTGCCCGGCCTACGCCTACGGCGCAACGACGTACGCACTGGATCAGCGGGGTGCCGGGATCAACGCGCTACTGCCCTACGCCGAGTCCCTCGAGACGTCCGCGGAGTGGTTCGCCCAGCTGTGGGCCGAGAGCCTCGGGAAGGACGACCTCGGCCAGACGCCGGTGCGAGCCCTCGGCGTCACCGACCAGCACTCGCAACTACAGCTCTATCGTGCGGGCCCGCGGGACAAGCTCGTCACCTTCGTCACGACCGCGGAGAGTGCCGACCGCCCGATTCCCACCACCGAGGTCGAGGACCTGACGTACCTCGGCGACGCGACGCTCGGCGAACTGCGTGCCGCGGAGTTCGAGGCCACGGAAGCCAGCCTCGCGGCCGCCGGCCGACCGAACGTCCGCGTCGAACTCGAGCGCGTCGACGAGTTCGAACTGGGCGGGCTGCTCTACGGCATGGAAGCCGCCTGCGTCCTCGCGGGCGAGCTCTACGGCGTGAACACGTTCGAACAGCCCGCAGTCGAGTGGGCGAAGAAGGCGACCCGCGGCCTGCTCGGCGGCGGTGACTTCGAGGAGGCCGCGGCCGTCGCCGAGAAGACCGAACTTCGAGTCGAGCGGTAGTCTGATATCCGTTCCCGACCACCCGACTCGAGTCGGTGTGGTCGACCCGGTCGCCCCGTTCGGTTGCGGTGTGCCTATGAGTCCGGACACGAATACACTGCTATGAGCCAGACTGCACGGGCCGACGACGCCGGCCCGATCGCATCCGACGTGGTCCCCGGCATCGGAACCGTCCTCTCGGCGGTCACGATGGTCGCCATGCTCGTCCCCGTTCGCAGCGGTGTCGACGATCCGATCGTCCTGACCGGTGCCGGGTTCGCCCTCGCTGCCGTCCTCGCGTTTCTGGCCCAGCGCCACGGCGGTCTCGAGGGGCGAATCGCCGGCCCGATCGCCGCCGTCTCGAGCGTGGCCGTCGTCATGCTCGCCGGCTACGCGTTGAATCAGGGTGTCACCGCGCCGGCCACGCTGCCGACGAGTTCGGTGTCGATTCCGATCGTTTTCGTCGCGTTCATCACCGGTGGGCTCACCGCCGCCGCCGGAGTCGCGGATTACCACGGGATCAGCGGGCAGGGGCTCGTGCGTCGGAGCCTACAGGTGGTCGTGCTCTCCGGCGTCGGTATCGCAGGGCTCCTCGTGACGCCGTTGGTTTACGCCACCCTCTCGCTTCCGGTTTCCGCGCTGCTCGAGCCGCTTTCGGAGGTCGAAAACACGGTTTTCACCCAGTTCTGCATGGCCATCGGAGCGACGCTCGTGGCGGGCGGATATCTCGCACTGACTGATCGGGACCGCTCCTTTATCGACATCCGACGGCCGACGCTACGGGATGTCGGCTGGACCATCGGAGGATTGGTCGTGCTCTTCGGGGTGCTCTTCGTGATTTCCGTGGTCATGCAGTCGGCCGGCGTGGAAAGCGCCGAGCACTCGACGACCCAGCGGGCCCAGGAGAACCCCCAACTCATGCTCGTGTTGGTGCCGTTCGCCGTCCTGATTATCGGCCCGTTCGAGGAACTACTCTATCGGAACGTCATCCAGAAGTCGCTGTACGAGTCGTTCTCGCGGGCCGGCGCGGTCGCCGTGGCAAGCGTCATCTTCGCGTCGGTACACGTGCTCGCGTACGCCACCGCCGGACTGGGCGCGGTGATCGCCAGTCTCGGGACGATCTTCGGGCTCGCGATCGTGCTCGGAACGATCTACGAGCGGACCGACAACCTCCTCGTCCCGGCGCTGATCCACGGGGTCTACAACGCGTTGCTCTTCGCGAACCTCTATTTCATCTACGGCTGATCGAGCGCGGTCTCGGCGGGACTACCGGACGGTTGATTCGACAGAAGGGGAACGCAGGCTACGACGGGTTCTTCCGGGCCAGTTCGGACCCGCAGATCGGACACCGGTCCTTCTCCTCGTCGAACTCGCGGCCACAGCCCTGACACTGATACAGCCACTGGCGCTGTTCGTCGATTCCCTCCCGGGCGATCACCTCGACCGCGACGTTGAGTTTCTCCGCGACGTTTTGCATCGCGTAGTCGTCGGTCACCAGGGTCGCATCGAGTTCGAAACTCGCCGCGACGAGCCGAACGTCGGTGTCCGAAAGGACATCGAGGTCGCCGGACTCGCGTGCCGCGCGTTCGACCTTCTCGGTGGTATCGTCGTTGGGAATATGAATGTGCATCCCGGAGCCCTCCATCGCATCGTAGCGGTAGGCGCTCTCGTCCTCGAGTTCCTCGCGGACGAGCGGGATCGTTGCAGTCTGTTCTGTCGTGTGAAAGTCGTGGATAAAAGCGGAGGAGTCGAGAACGTACATACCGTTAGCGCTGGACGACGATGTAGTCTTTCACCGCTTGGACGCGGTTAACGGGAACGAGAAAGCGGCCGGCGTCGTCGTTGTCGAAATCGACGGCGCGCCGGGACAGTTCCTCGTCGGGCTCGATGACGAGATCGTGAAGTTTGCCGGATTTCAGATCCATCGTGATGTTGTAGAGCAGTCCGAGCTCGGTGCCGTCGGAACCCATGACGGACTTCCCCGAGAGGTTTTCAGCGAGTATATCGCTCATGCATGCCCGTACTTACTAATCGGTATTAAAGACCACGGGGTCCGGCATACGAGCGGCAGACACCGGCCGGGACGAGCGTGCGATGTCTCGGCGATCGGGATGGCAGTTGACCGAACTGCATCGGTTGCCGGTCCGCTCATCACCGACGAGGTGGCTCGCGGGCGGACGTGCGCGGTGGACCGTCGATGACGATGGGTTTAACTACGGTGCTACGGAGGTTTTAGGTAAGACCTTCTCGGGTGGTTCATCATGTCGGACACGGATACACGCGACCCCACATCTCTCAGAACGCCGATCGTCGCCGTCCTCGGACACGTCGATCACGGCAAGACAAGTCTCCTCGATAAGATCCGCGGCTCCGCGGTCATCGAGGGCGAAGCAGGCGCGATCACCCAGCATATCGGCGCGACCGCCGTTCCGCTGGACATCATCTCCACGATCGCGGGCGAACTCGTCGACCCGGACGACTTCGACCTCCCCGGCCTCCTCTTCATCGACACCCCGGGTCATCACTCCTTTACCACGCTGCGCTCCCGCGGGGGGGCGCTGGCCGACATCGCCATCCTCGTCGTCGACGTCAACGACGGCTTCCAGCCCCAGACGCTCGAGGCTCTGGACATCCTCCGGCGGTCGGAAACCCCGTTCATCGTCGCGGCGAACAAGATCGATACCGTTCCGGGCTGGAACGCAAACGAGGATTCGCCGATCAACGACACCTACGAGGCCCAATCCGATCGCGTACGCGAGCGGCTGGACGAGAGTCTCTACGAGATCATCGGCAACCTCTCCGACGAGGGGTTCTCCGCGGACCTTTACTGGCGCGTCCAGAACTTCCAGCGCAACGTCGGCGTCGTCCCCGTCTCGGCGATGACCGGCGAGGGGGTCCCGGACCTCCTGACCGTCATGATGGGCCTCTCCCAGCGCTACATGAAAGAGGAGATGGAGATCGACGTCGCCGGCCCCGGCGTCGGCACCGTTCTCGAGGTCAAAGAGGAGAAAGGGTTCGGGACGACGGTCGATACGGTACTGTACGACGGGACGATCCGGTCGGACGATCGGATCGTCGTCGGCGGGCAGAACGAACCGATCGTCACCGACGTCCGCGCGTTGCTCCAGCCGCGGCCGCTCGCGGAAATCCGGACCGAGAGTCGGTTCGAAAAGGTCGACGAAGTGTCGGCCGCGTCCGGGATCAAGGTCGCCGCGCCCGAACTCGCGGACGCGATGGCCGGCGCGCCGGTTCGGGTCGTCCGCGACCGCGATCTCGACGCGGTCATCGACGAAGTTCAGGCCGAACTCGCGGATATCGCCGTCGACACCGCCGAGGAAGGCGTCGTCGTCAAGGCGGATACCCTCGGTAGCCTCGAGGCGATGGCCGACGCCTTGGACGACGCGGAGGTACCGATCGTCCGCGCGGAGGTCGGCGATGTCGCGCCGCGGGACGTCTCGGTCGCCTCGACGGCCGAGGACGGCAAGCAGAAGGCCATCCTCGGCTTCAACGTCGACACCCTCGACGACGCCGACCAGCGCGCGGAGATCGAGGACGTGACGATCTTCACCGACGAGGTCATCTATCAGCTCATCGAGGAGTACGAGGAGTACGTCGAGGGGATCGAGCAGGCCCAGCAGGACACCATTCTCGAGAACATCACCCGGCCCGCGCGGTTTCGCATCCTACCGGATCACACCTTCCGCCAGAACGATCCCGCAGTCGTCGGCGTCGAGGTGAACTCGGGAACGATCCAGAACAACGCGAACGTCGTCAAATTCGAGGGCAACGAGCCCGACCGTGTCGGCCAGGTCAAAGGCATCCAAGAGCAAGGCGAGGACGTCGACGAGGCCCGCGCGGGCAACCGCGTCTCGGTCGCCATCGAGGGACCCACCGTCGGACGGGGGATCGAGGAGGACGACGAACTCTGGATCGAGATTCCCGAGAAACACGCGAAGATCTTAGAGCAGGAACTCGCGAGCGAGATTCCCGGCGACGAACTCGAGGCACTGAACATGTATCTCGACAAGCAGCGCAACCGGGACCCCTTCTGGGGCAAATAATTCAGTACGCTTCGATAGAGAGAATACCTAGTTCGCCACATCCGTTCCGGATAGGTATAGATCTATGAATTAGTCAATGTAGTGTATAGTTGAGGAGTGTTATCGTATGATATGTAAAAACACATAATCACATAAAGTTTTATTGAAGTTCATGTAGTAGCGTTCGATAATGGGGACAGCCAGTGAACAAATAGCGTATTTGTCCCGGTCTGCGAACCGGCCCCGACTGTTACGATCGATCGCAGATCAACCAGGTACTCCGTCGGATCTCGTTGAACGGTGTTCTATCTCGCGAGCAACTGTTCAAAGGATTATCGCGGATTTCGAGAATTACGGGTGGGTCATAAAGAACAACGGTAAATACGGTCTCACTGCTGCAGGATCACTTATACTGGAAACATATGAGGAGACAATAACAAAAATAGATCAAATTATCGAAACAAAACCAGTCCTTCGTCAATTCTCCTCGGGGAATGAACCGCCCGTGCGACCGCTTTCGCAAAGCGATATCGTGGTCGCGTCCGACGACCAACCCCACGCCCCGGTGTTCCATTATCGAAAGCAGTTAACTTGTCGCACAATTGAGGCGCAATATATTGTCGATCCGATCGCAAATCCGACCTTCGATGAGATTCATCATGACCTGTACGAAGAGTGTCAATCTGTAACTGTGATACTTAATTCGAATTTTGAGACTTCTATCGAGAATAGTGGGTGGTTAGTGGATGTATCCCCGGAGGAACTGTATGTGTACCCTGGAAAGCTTTCGGTCGGTCTAGTTATCTCAGAAGATGATGTGCTAGCAATATTTTACGACGAAGATTGGTCAGTGAAGGTGTGTGTCGACAGTACAAATAAGAATGTCGTACGGTGGTTTACATTATACGTGATGGAAAAGAAGGCCGACGCGAAACGACTATCCAAATAATCTGAGAATCGAGTTCTGTGTAATTTCACTCCTGCGTGATGTACAGCGCGATGAATTACCATGCGTTCTCTTTTATTATGGCCATCAAATGATCACGTTCTCAGTAACCGGATTCGGTCGAAACCAGGGATTCACCTTGCGGTAGCATGGATCTATTCTCTTTGAGAAGCGACGCAACGGAGCGAGTAGTACAGTAGTGCGAGGGGAGACATGTCTCAAACACTGCCTCTACCTCCGTTTATTACGTAACGCATCCGAGGAGACCCCTTCGAACACGTGGCGGACGACGATTGAGTAACTGTAATCACACGCTCTCGGACAACTGATCGACCAAGATGCTATTGATCGGTGTGGCAAAAGGGTCAGATCGGAACTACTCGAGACCCGATCTCACCGAGCAATCAGTAAACAGTGGCCGATAGAACGTAGATCGTTGACGTGATGGCGTCAAACCGTATATTAAAACCTATTTTCTCCCTCCGACACACGTCTCACGACCTGAATGTACATACATCAATTAATTATAATCTGTAGTGTATTATATCTCGATCTGGGTCGCTACCATGGCAGACCGGAACAACGATACTACGTACAACCGTCGAAAGGTGCTTCGAATGGGGACCGCAACCGCAGCGCTAACGACGATCGGTATCGGCTCCGTCAGTGCTGAGACTCCAGACGGTTTCGACAAACTGACTGATTCGGAAGCAACGGAAGTGTATGAACGGCTCCAAGACACGCCCGAGTTCCGGAAACTCGAGAGGGAGGTACGTAAAGAGGGAAATACTCTCGCCGACCACGATATCACCGCAGGTAGAGTCGATGGGAAGGACCGGCTTGAACTCGTCTCAGTCCCGATAGCGGGTTCGAGTGCCGACGAGGCATATCTCACGATCGGACGATCGCTTGATTCAGCAGAAGTGACGATTGCGTCGCTCGAGTACGTCGAGAGATCGATCGAACGACCGTCCGCCGATGTGCAGTCTATTGACGACGTAGAGGGTACAATTACCGCACGCGTCGTCGACGCGCTCGATGGGATGGAAGAAACGGTACACGACGTATCGCTTGACTCCTCTGGTCCGGCCGCCGAATCGGACGAAATCTCGGTAGCGTTTGATATCGGGTGTGCAGGATGTAAAACCGCGGTCAAGCAAATCTGTCGGATCGGATGCGGAGCGTCAACTGCTTTCATTTGTGGCGTTCTTACCGGACTCGGGTACATCACGGGCGGTGCGTGCTTCGCATTCACGCAGGCCGCTTGTGCTGCGATCAGCCAGGTTGGCTGTGATTCCCCCGCCAAAGATATCTGCTCTCATCCGAAGCTAGACCTCTGCTGACGGTTCGGAATCGAGTACGGCTGCATAATCGGAACGTATTTATTATTTCATTTCCAATACTAATACAGATGAGATACAATGATCCAAAAACGCCTCGAGTTACTGACGGCAAATAAACTTCTCATCGGAAACGCGCTTCTGCTCGCGCTTTGCGGAATCGTACTGTACGGGCTCGTCGAGATCGACGTTTCGGATTGGTACGCGACGGCAGGGGTTTTCGTTCTCTTGTCGGCCCTCTGTTACGGAATCGGTACCGTACTTTTCGATCACCGACCGCGCTCGCTCGCGGGTGGTGGTTTCGGACTCCTTCTGGCTGCAGGATTCGTAGTTCTCTTCGCACCGATTACCACTGATGATGCGCTGGTTGTCGTCGGTGCCGGCGTTTGGATCGTCGTCGCAATTCCGTTCTTCGGCGAAGCAGCGGGCCTGAACACGCCGGATGAGCATGGGGAATAATCACGTTCGTCTCGTCTTTTCGACGACGCTCCGTCGGGGTGGCCGTCGGCTGATAGCCGATCGCCGACGGTTGTTGTTGCTGGTCGCGAGTCTCCTCGTTACGACGCCGGTCTGGTATCGCGGTATTCGCATCGTGTATCGGTACGGACGAAGATGGGTAACGGGTAAGCCACCGATCCCGCTTCCCGACCTTCTCGGGGGCCAACTGTCTTTCCTGGCAATTCTCGTCGTCGGGCTCACCGTGCTTCGAACAATCCTAGAGATCGGCTATCCGGATGAACCGGCGTTCGTCCTGCTCGCCGCGCCCGCAGCGGACGTCGCCACCGGATTGGTACTCGCCGAGTGCGTTCGCGTCGTACTCGTCCTTGGTGTCCCGACAACTGCCGTCTGGACCGTCTTTGCGCTTGGGATGGATGCGCCACTGCTCGTCGTCACCGGCGGAGTATCCGTCGCATCGTTTCTCATTGCATGTGTCCTCGGCGGGTACCTACTCGGGCTCGGTGCGATGCCAGTCGTCCGACGAATCGATCGTCGAGTGCTGTACGGTCTTTTCGCTGTTGTTCTCGCAGTCGTTATCGCCGGTCTCGAGCGGACTCCGTCTCTCCTCGCGTCGTTTCCAGAAGCCGTCCGTTCCCTGGAGGCGATCCAGATGCCCTTGTCCGTGTATACGAACCTCGCGCTTCTCGGTTCGCCCGCCGTTTCGACGGCCAGTTCGGTGGATTCCGCCCTTTCGATCGCTGCGGCGGTTGCGCTTCCGCTCTGTCTCCTCGGCGCGGTCCGAACGGTCGCGCCTGCAGTCTGGTGGCGATCCTCCAAGCGATCCGCCGGTGCCAAACCGACGCGAGCGGTCGCAACGGGACACCTCCCATTCGAGAGTCACCCGTCGGTTCGCGTTGCTCGGATACAGATACTTCGCGGGGTTCGAAACCCCGCTGGTCTCGCACACGTGTTCGTCGCTGCGTTCGTGTTGCTCCCGACAGGAGTCTCGCTCCTCGGAGAACCGCTGCCGGTCGCGCTGCTCGTCGGCCCGCCTATCGTTTCAGTGGCAACCGTCTGGGCCGCTGGCGCACTCTTCTGTCTGAACCCGATCGGTGACAGCGGACCGATGTACTCACAACTCGTCCTCGCGACCGTTCCCGATCGGTGCTTCATCGCCGGCCGGATGCTCGCGGGCCTTGTTATTACGCTTCCACCCGCAACGATACTGCTTGCAGTAGCTGGCATCGTGGGCCCGATTACGATCCCACAGACAGCGGTACTGACCGGGTTCACTGTGCTGTCTGCGATCTGTGCGACGGCAGTTGGAAGCGGTCTCGGTTGTCTGGTGCCGGCAACCCATCGATCGACCCGAGCCGACGGCCGAACCGTCGTCACTCCGCATCTCACCGTACTCGGGCTCTACTCGTTTCTCGTCGGAGTCGGTGGGTTGGTCGGTTTGCTCCTCGTATTTCTTCCGGACGTGTTCACGATCGTCGTACCGTCCGTACCTGCCGACACGATTCAAACGTGGGGTGGACTTGCCCTATTGACGAGTTGTACTGCGATCAGCATCCTCTCGTATCGCTACGCGGCGGCCCGGTTCGCACGGTACGAGTTGTATTGACCCGTTCCGATCGATTGCCCGTGATTCGTGACGGGTTCTACCGCTCGCTCGTATCGAACTCGATTCCACACTTCACATCCACGAGTTGATGCGAGAAAAACAGGGACGCACCGTAACCGGCCATGAGCAGTCCGTGGAACGATCCGACAATCTCACGTGTTCGCAGACGAACGTTACGGCCATCACTGCGGTGAACACGAACCCGCCGAATCGGTGGCTGCTACACCCTCAGGCCCAGACGACAGCGAGTTCGTCGTCGCTCCAAACCGCTACGAAGTTGCGAGCGGAGGTGGGGACGTGGAATTCGATTACTGCGGGGTCGCGAGCGGATACCATGGCCGTGACGACCCGTGACTCGTGTCAGTCCGACATCTCGACGGGCCGCGAGCCTCGGCGTGCGGCCCGTTCGCGGGTACGCTCGAGCGACTCGAGCCCGGCCGGCGAGTTCCAGTATGGGTGTTACCACACTTCACATCATCGAAATACGGGACGAAGCGCCCGGGTGAGACGTGACGGTGGACGACCGTCGTAGTCGCGGCCGTGACAGTGACCGTCTCCAACGGCAATGGGGGGGGACAACCCCTGTCGGGGGCGGTTCGCTCCCGAAATCGTTTTCAAGCGGTCGCGCGCACACTCGGTATGCCGACGGAATCGGACACTCATTATGACCCCTCGCTGGGGAACAAGTTCATCTTCGTCACCGGCGGCGTCATGTCGGGACTCGGCAAAGGGATTACGGCCGCAAGCACCGGCCGACTCCTCAAAAACGCCGGGTTCGACGTCACCGCGGTGAAGATCGACCCGTACCTGAACGTCGACGCGGGAACGATGAACCCCTACCAGCACGGGGAGGTCTACGTCTTGGAGGATGGGGGCGAGGTCGACCTCGATCTGGGGAACTACGAACGGTTCCTCGATATCGACATGACCTCGGATCACAACATCACGACGGGCAAGACCTACCAGCACGTCATCGAGAAGGAACGCGCGGGTGACTACCTGGGCAAGACGGTCCAGATCATTCCTCACATCACCGACGATATCAAGCGGCGCATCCGCGAGGCCGCGGAAGGCACCGACGTCTGTATCATCGAAGTCGGCGGCACCGTCGGCGACATCGAGGGGATGCCCTACCTCGAGGCCCTGCGACAGTTCGCCCACGAGGAACCCGAGGAAAACGTCCTCTTTACCCACGTGACTCTCGTCCCGTACTCGAAAAACGGCGAGCAAAAGACCAAGCCGACCCAGCACTCGGTCAAGGAGGTCCGTTCGATCGGCCTCCAACCGGACGTGATCGTCGGCCGGTGTGAGGATCGGCTCGATCCCGAAACGAAGGAGAAGATCGCGCTGTTCTGTGACATTCCCACGGAAGCGGTGTTCTCGAACCCCGACGTCGAGGACGTCTATCACGTGCCCCTGATGGTCGAAGACGAGGGGTTAGACCAGTACGTCCTCGAGCACTTCGGACTCGCCGACGAGGCCCTACCGGAAGGCGAGCGGGCGAACGAGTGGCGCGAGATCGTCACGACCGAGAAAGACGGCGAGATCGACATCGCACTGGTCGGCAAGTACGATCTCGAGGACGCGTACATGTCGATCCACGAGTCGCTGAAACACGCCGGCTTCGAGGTCGGCAGCGATGTCAACGTTCACTGGGTCGCGGCCGACGAGTTGAGCGAGGGCCACGACGGCCAACTCGAGGGGATGGACGGGGTCATCGTTCCCGGCGGGTTCGGGATGCGCGGCTCCGAAGGGAAGATCCGCGCGGTTCAGTACGCCCGTGAGAACGACGTTCCGTTCCTCGGACTCTGTCTGGGCTTCCAGATGGCGGTCGTCGAGTACGCCCGGAACGTGCTCGGTCTCGAGGAAGCACACTCCGCCGAGATGGAAGCGGACACGCCCCATCCCGTCATCGACATCCTGCCCGAGCAGTACGAGGTCGAGGACATGGGCGGCACGATGCGACTCGGCGAGCACACGACGGTCATCGAGCCCGAGACGCTCGCCTACGACCTGTACGGGGACACCTCCTGTAGCGAACGGCACCGCCACCGCTACGAGGTCAACCCCGAGTACTTCGACGCCTTCGAGGACGAACCGCTCGTCTTCTCGGGCACCGCGGGCAACCGGATGGAGATCCTCGAACTCGAGGAGCATCCGTTCTTCGTCGGGACGCAGTTCCACCCCGAGTACACGTCACGACCCGGTCAGCCGAGTCCGCCCTTCCTCGGACTCGTCGAAGCGACCCTCGAGCGGACCGACGACGAGGCCGAGCGCGACCCCGAGAATGCGGATACCGACACCGAAACCGAGGTAACCCACTGATGGTAGACACCGAAACGTTCGTTCCAGACGCAGTCGCAGAGATCGACGAGGAAATCGGCGACGCCAACGCCGTCATCGCCCTCTCGGGCGGTGTCGACTCCTCGGTCGCCGCCGCCCTGGCCTACGAAGCGATCGGCGACCGACTCACGCCCGTCTACGTCGACACCGGCCTGATGCGGAAAGGCGAGACCGACCAAATCCGCGAAACCTTCGACTACATGGAATCGCTCCGGATCGTCGACGCGAAAGACCGATTCCTCGACGCGCTCGAGGGAACCACCGATCCCGAGGAGAAACGCGAGATTATCGGCGAGCAGTTCATCCGGGAGTTCGAGCGCGAGGCGAAAGACGCCGACGCCGACTACCTCGTGCAGGGAACGATCTACCCCGATCGCATCGAGAGCGAGGGCGGGATCAAGTCCCACCACAACGTCGGCGGCCTTCCGGAGGTCGTCGACTTCGAGGGGATCGTCGAACCCGTCCGCGACCTCTACAAGGACGAGGTCCGCGAAGTCGCGCGCCATCTCGGTCTCGAGGAGGTCGTCTCCGAGCGGATGCCGTTCCCCGGTCCCGGGCTCGCCGTCCGAATCATCGGCGAGATCACCGAGGAGAAACTCGAGGTCGCACGCGAGGCCAACCACGTCGTCGAGGAGGAACTCGAGGAGTACGAGCCGTGGCAGGCGCTGGCGGCCGTCATCGGCAAGGCGACGGGCGTCAAGGGAGACAACCGCGTCCACGGCTGGGTGGTTTCCGTCCGTTCGGTCGAGTCACGCGACGGGATGACCGCCCGCGCCCAGGAGATCGATTGGGAGACGCTCCAACGGATGCAGTCCCGGATCACGGGCTCCCACGAGAACGTCGCCCGCGTCGTCTACGACGTGACCCACAAACCGCCCGCGACGATCGAGTACGAATGAGTTCCGCGACGACTGCCGTCGTCGCCGGTCCCGACGAGGACGACATTGGGGCTGCACTCGAGAGCGAAGGCGTCACGGTGAGCCGACTCGACGGCGTCATCTCCCGCCCCCAACTCGAGGAAGCTGGCGTCGTCACGGCCGACCTGTACGTCCTGACCGATGTCGGACAGGCGACGACGATCCCGATCGTCTGCGATCTGAACGACGAGGTCCGGACCGTCGTCTACGCCCACCGGACCGTTCCCGAGTTCGTCAAGGGGCAACTCGACATCGCGATCGATCCGCAGTTGATGGACGCGAGCGTCGTCGCCGACGAACTCGTCGACTGACGCTTTCGGACCCGACCGCCGAGCCGGGCTGGCGGTTGGGGCATCGATTCGGTCGCCAGTATCGCCGTTTCGTCCTGTCCGTTTTTCGAACGGCTGTCTCAGCAGTATAAACTTTCTCACCGCCGATTTCGACCGAATAAAATCGAATTGAACTCGGCGGAACTCGGCGTAAAATCGGTGTACCATCACCCCCGTTCAAGTGATAGCCGCCGCTATGTCGCGATGGAGGTCGACGGGCAGGCCCCTGTCTCTTATACACNCCGCCGATTTCGACCGAATAAAATCGAATTGAACTCGGCGGAACTCGGCGTAAAATCGGTGTACCATCACCCCCGTTCAAGTGATAGCCGCCGCTATGTCGCGATGGAGGTCGACGGGCAGGCCCCACCGATGGCACCCACCACTGCTCCCGCGACTTCCAGCAACCCCACCACAGCACCCTTCCCCCACCACTGCCAACCGATTTCGCTGACGCGGGCCCACCCCACCGGCTCGCGTCACACCCTGCGATTCTGGCATCGGGACGCGGCGGATTCCGTCGCGTCCCGGGGATGGACCCCCTTCTGTCGACGCCGCCGGCTCCAGTCGATCCATCACCAGCGACCGCCCCGCAGTCACCCGGATCGCGCTACGAGGTCCGTAGCCGCTCCAGAACCGGAATCTCCGCGAGTCGGTCGTCCGTGAGCAGGTCCCAATCGATACCGGTCGGCTGCGCGCTCCCCTCCGGACGGAACGCGCGCTCGGGCGTGACGACGAGATCCATCGCAACGTCGTGGGCCTCGATCGCGACCGACGCCGCGATCAGTTGTCGCTCGTGGACGGTAGTCGCAACGGGCGTCGCGTCGTCGACGAGACCGAGTTCCCGGAGGACGGCGTACTCGAGGTCGCTGTAGCCCTCTCCCTTTCCGATCCGGCCGCCCTCCTCGGTGACCGCGACGCTCCCGGAGACGATCAGGTCGACGCGGTCGATCGCGCCCGGGCCGACCTGTTCGCCGTGTGTCGACGAGCCGGAGACAGTGGTCGCCGCGTCGTAGTCCTCGAGGTCGTCCGGATCGAGCTTCAGGAAACACCGCTCGTCGGCCAGCCGCGGCACGGCCATGTAGACCGTCTTGCCCTCGCGCAGCGCCCGCCGCCGGACGGGGAGTTGCGGTGCGTCGGGGTTCGCTTTGATCGTCGTCGCTTCGGCCCACTCGGGCTGGTCGGCCAGTCGGTCGGCGGCCTCGCTCGCCCCGGCGAAGTTCGGAATGCGGCCGTGGGGCGGGAACGGAAAGCGGGCTTCGCCGCGTTCCTGCAGGTCGTCCCAGACGCGTTCGCGGACGGCGTCCTTGTCGAGCCGGTCGGTCGCGTCCCCATCACGGTCGGAAGCGCCCACGTCAGGCACCTCCGTCGGCCGCATCCGCGTCGGTCGAGTCGTCCTCGTCCGGCTCCTCGCGTGCGAGCCCGACGAGCATGGGCGCTTCCGACAGGATGATCTCCTCGAGCGCGAGGCGAACCGCGTCGGCGTCGCCGGGGAGACAGAAGACCGGCGTTCCGTCGGCGACGCCCGCGAGGGTCCGCGCGGCGACGGTTTTCGTTCCGACTCGGTCGTACGCCAGGAAGGTAAACAGTTCGCTGAACGCGGTCAGTTCCTTCTCGAGGAGCGGCTCGACGGCGTCGAGCGTGATGTCGGTCGGTTCGACGCTGGTCGCGCCGGCGGAAATCACGATGTCGACGTCGTCGCGATCGATCAGTCGCGAGACGATCGACTGGACCTTGTCGTGGTCCGCGCCGACGTGCTCTCGGACCGTGACTTCGTTGCCGTCGTCCTCGAGCGCCGTGATGATCGCCTCGCCGGCCTCGTCGGTAGCGAGGCTCCGATTCGAGGAGACCGTGACGACGCCGGTACAGAGCGTCACGTCGTCGGGGTCGGCGTCGCTGGTGGTCGGCTTGTTCATACGTCGCCTTCGAAAGCCGGCGGGTAAAAACTACGCACACGCGTCTCCGCTTCGGGTGACGTCCTCCGCGCCGTAAACGGCGCGGCTTCCCGGCATGGGAATGCCAGCGATAGTAGCAACTGAACGTCAATGCACACCTGATCGCACGACGGCGTTGCGATCAGTGTGTCAATCGTTTCAGTTGCTACTATAACTCTCGCTCTTGCTGGCAGCGGGTTCCGACCCGTGGAAAGCCGAGAGGGACATCCGCGGGGGGTCGTCGCTCGTCTCTCGGTGGGCCCTGGCGCTGTCACAGGCGCTCCCATCCCGTGAGATGTCATCGCCCGCCGGTTTCAGCGGCAGGCTCTCACCCCACGGGTCGTGGCAGCCAGCTTAGAGCGGCGGAGGTCGTGGTCCACCGCTGGCTGTATCGGACGGCTGTGGCCAGCAACCGCCGGCTGCTGGTAGCCAAACTGTTATGCGCGGCGTTTCCGTTGGCTTGCGTATATGCAGGCAGTTCAATTCGCGGAGCACGGCGACACCGACGTCATCGAGTACGGGGAGTACCCCGACCCCGAGATCGACCGGGACGAGGTGCTGGTCGACATCAAGGCGGCCGCACTCAACCACCTGGACATCTGGACCCGGCGGGGGATGCCGGGGATCGACCTCGAGATGCCTCACATTCCGGGCAGCGACGGGGCCGGCGTCGTGACGGAGATCGGCGCGGACGTCACGCGCTTCGAGGAGGGCGATCGCGTCGCGCTCTCGGCCGGCTGTGGCGACCTTCGAATGGACGACCCGACGCTCGATCCGCGATACCACATCATCGGCGAACACGTCACCGGCGTCCACTCCGAATACGCGGCGATCCCCGAGGACAACCTGATCCCCGTTCCCGAGCACGTCGACTGGGACGTCGCCGGCTCGAGCTGTCTGGTCTTTCAGACCGCCTGGCGGATGCTCATCGAGCGTGCCGACCTCGAGGCCGGCGAGACGGTTCTCGTGCTTGGCGCAAGCGGCGGGGTCGGCCACGCCGCACTGCAGATCGCCGACTACGCGGGCGCGGAGGTCTACGCGACCGGCAGCACCGAGGAAAAACTCGACTACGCCGAGGCCCACGGCGCGGATCACGTCTGTAACTACGAGGAGGAGGACTTCGCGGACTGGGTTCTCTCGGAGACGGACGGCCGGGGCGTGGACGTGGTCGTCGAACACGTCGGCGCGCCCACCTGGCAGAACTCGTTGAAGAGCCTGACCAAGGGCGGCCGGCTCGTCACCTGCGGCGGCACCGGCGGCGGCAATCCCGAGACGGACATCCCGCGTATCTTCTGGAACCAGCTCCAGATCATCGGCTCGACGATGGCGACGCCCGATCAGGTCGACGACGTGATGGAACTCGTCTGGGACGGGACGTTCGAGCCCGCGATCCGCGAGGACCTTCCGATGAGCGAGACCGCACGCGCCCACGAGATCATCCAGAACCGGGAAGGGTTCGGCAAGGTCGTCGTTCGCCCGGACAGCGAACGCTAACCGACGACCGCCGCACGGACGCGACCGCGTCCCGCTCGCTCGCCGCTCGGGGACGGACCTGTCAGGTCGGCCAACCGTGAGGGCTTTGACGATGCGGTCGAACGATCCGATAGTGAGCTCGAGCGACGACGGCGGCTACGTCCACGATCCAGCGGCGTTCGATACCGATGCCGACGGCGAACAGGGCGACGGGCCGGCCGACGGCGGGGGGGACGAACCGCCCCACCCCGCGACGGTCGACCGCGAGTTCGACTGGCGCGGCTGGGTTCTCGTCGGCGTCCTGTGTTTTGCCTTCCTCGTCGCTCCGGCGGCCATCTATCTCGTCCCGCCGGGTGCGGAGGGGTATCGCTTCGCACTGTTGATTCTCCCGCTTGTGCCCGCACTCTTGCTCGCGATTACCGCCGTCTGGGCGACGACGCGACCCTGAACGCGGCCGACGGCGAGCTGAGCGACGCGATACGGTCGGCGAAAACGAACCGGTGAGCGGTGCGTCGGCTACGCCTGCGCGTTCCGTCCGTCCTCGAGTTGGTCGAGGGCGGCCGTGCCGTGATCGACGTCCCGGTCGGGCGTCTCCTCGCGGTCGACGTACACGGCGAGCGCGTCATAGATGCGATCGGCCTGGGTGGCAGTGAGCCGGTCCGTGTCGCCGTCGGTCTCGAGTGTGTCGATCGCCTCGAGTACCCATTCGGGCGGCCGTTCGTCCGCGTCGAGTGCCTCGTCGAGGCGGGTCGCGAGGACGTGGTGGACGACCCAGCGTTCGTCTCTGGAGAGCGTGACTTCGTACGTCTCGGTATCCGGTGGTGAGGAGCTCATTTCGTCAGACTGGACCGGGATTGTCGGTCCTCGATCAACGCTACGAACACCGTCATAATAAGCCTTGTCACACCATGCCATAGTTGCTGCCTTCGATCGATCGACACCGGGCGGGGACAGGTCGCTCGGCCACTCGATCGTGTCGCGGCTGCTGACAGTCCGGTCGCCGATCAAAAGCTACTAACAGAATCGCGCCGATACACACACAGGAGCCGACGCTGATGGACCTCGCGACGTTATCCGAAAAGATCGCGACCGGATGCATCGGAGACACGCTCTCACGGCTCGTCCCCGCGACGCCGATCTGGGAGCGCGAGTGGGACGTCTGTTGTGTGCTCGACGGCTGCCGGCTCGATCTCATGCGCGAGGCGGCCGCCGCCGGCCATGAGACGCTCCCCAGCCCCGATGCGGTGGGTTCGCTGTGGTCGGTCGGGTCCCAATCGGCCGAGTGGATGGATCGGACCTTTGCCCCCGAACACCGCGAGGAGATGGCCCGCACCGCCTACGTGACCGGGAACCCCTTTTCGTCCCAATCCTGTGAACACATTCTCGTCACCTCCGACGATGTCCTGCCGCTCACGGCCGACGATTTCGGCGTCTTCCACGAGGCCTGGCGCGACGGGTGGGTCGACGACGACATCTCGACGATTCCGCCCGCGCCGCTGACCGACGCCGCGATCGCGATCTGGCGACATCGCCGGGAATTGGGCATCGACCGCATCGTCGTCCACTACATGCAGCCCCACGCCCCGTTCCGGTCGCAGCCGGGGTGGTTCTTCGGCTCGGCCGACATCGAACACTGGGGCCAATTCACCGACGGGGACGACGACGATGATGTCGATCTCGAGGCCCTCGACCCTGCGGACCGCGAGGCGCTCGAGGCGCTGGCCGACGCCGAGGACGATGCCGACGAGACGGACTCGATGAACGATCCCTGGCTGCGACTGCGCGACGGCGACCTCTCCTACGAGGCGGTCTGGGCGGCCTACCGGGACAACCTCGAGTGGGTGCTCGACGATCTCACGCGTCTGCTCACGAACTGCGACGGGCGGGTCGCGATGACCAGCGACCACGGCAACGCGATCGGCGAGTTCGGCGTCTGGTCGCATCCCCCCGGAACGCCGGTCCCCGCCCTCCGCCGGGTTCCCTGGGCGATCCGCGAGGGCCGGGATCGCGGGACCTGCGATCCCGCCCTCCCGACGGGGCTTCGCCAGCACGGCGCGGACGGCACGGAGCGGACGGAGGACCACGGTGGCGACATCGAATCGCGCCTCGAGGCGCTGGGCTACCGGTGACGGGCGCGCTCCGCGACGCAATCTACGCCGTTCGGAAGGCGCGGCTGCGACTCGAGCGCCGCCGCCTCGATTACGGCCGCGAAACGCGAGACAGGGCCGACCGACTGGCGGCAGTGCTCCCGGCGTCGGCCGCCGAACTGCGGGCGTACGAACGCGAGTACGACGACCTCGAGTGGTTTCACGAACGCTATGCCGATCGCGTCGATGCGATTCACGAGGCCGGCGTCGCGACCGACACGACCCACTGGCGCGACGGAGTGACGCTGTACGTCGTCTGTCGCGCCCTCGAGATCGAAACCGCCGTCGAGACCGGCGTTCTGTTCGGTTCGTTCGATGCGCACATCCTCGCCGCGATGGCCGAGAACGGTGGCGGAACGCTCCACTCGCTGGATCTGCCCGGTGGCCCGCCGGGGCCGTTCGAATACGGTCACCTGATCCCGGATCGCTGTCGCGACCGGTGGGAACTACATCTGGGTGACGCACGCGAGGTCTTGCCGAACCTGCTCGCGGCCGTCGGCCCCGTCGATCTGTTCCTCCACGACTCGGATCACCGACTCCCACATATGAAATTCGAGTACGAGACGGCGCTACCACGGGTTTCGCCCGGCGGGGTTCTGGCGAGTCACGACGTGCGACTCTCCGAATTGTTCGACCAGTTTACGGCGGAACACGGCCTCCCCGCCTGCATCGTCTGTGATACGGGCATCGCCGGCGTTCCGCCGCGGGAAAGCCCGGACTGAACCCAGGGAGCAACACTGCACATCGGGATCCGCCCACAGGCGGGCTACCAGTCCCCAGGCGATGGGAAAATCGCCGTGCCGAACCCGTCCTACGGGAGACCGATCGAGGAGACGGACGATACGAGGGTTGGTCCAGTCCGTAGAACACCCATTCCAAATAGGTGTTTTGATTAGTAATTCAAAATATAGGCAAGACTGGAGAACACTATACTGCGTTCGAACCGTGAATCACGACGATAGTCACGCCCTTCTCTCGAGAGACCGGACACTGGAACCACTTATGAGCCCCAGTTAGACATATATTGCGACAGATTCGCTTAAAACTCGAAAGTTATTCATCCATATGCGACAGTAGATAGGCGCACGATCGTATCGTCTGGCGGTGATAGAGCGGAAAGCTCTCCGTTCAGACAGCACCTACTCCGATAAAATCGCCATAGCGGGTGGAAACAGGAGTGTCAGTATTGCAAAAATATTGAACAAGTGCAGAGGACAAGTCTAGTATAAAATCTTATTATTCCGATTGGTATCGAATCGACATGTTCCCTCGGCTTCGTCGGCGACAGTGATCACAGTCCTCGCGATCGTGACCGAACCGTCGGGGACGTCCGTCCCGGCTGCTCGATCGCGGGCGGAGTCGCGTCGCTGGGCGACCGCTGCTCGATCAGCACTCGAAATCGGTCAGCGTGAATCGAACTCGATGACGGTCTTGATCCGATCCGGAGCCGCCTCGAACGCCTCATCGACCGCGGCCGGTTCGAACGTGTCCGTGATCAGTTCGTCACCGAACCAGTCGGGGAGCGCTGAGAGCGTTTCACAGGCGGCTTCGAAGTGTTCGATGTGGGAGTTGACGCTGCCGACGATCGCTCTGTTCCCCAGGACGAGCCTGCGGTGGAGTCGGCCGCCCGCAACGTCGAACTCGTCGTCTCCCGGGAGCCCGAGCAACACGCCGACGCCGTTTTGGTCGAGCGCATCGATCGTATCGAAGGCGTGTCTCGCGTATCCGGTCGCCTCGTAGACGAGGTCCATGGGCTCGTACACCGCCGGAACGTCGGCGACGGGAGTCTCACGCGAGTCCACGTAGGTCGCCCCCAATCGTTCGATGAGGTCGATCGTCGGATCGGGTCGGTCGCGTCGACCGAGACAATACGTCCGATCGAACTCCGATTGCAATCTGGACAGCGTTAACAGGCCGAGTGGCCCGTTCCCCAGCACGAGTGCCGCGTCGCGCTGCCAATCGAACGCCGACCGCGATGCGTAGGCGTGCTCGAGTGCCTTTTCCGTATTGCTCATCGGTTCGATTAGGACCCCGGTCGTTGCGAACGCGTCGGGAATCGGGACCAGGAACGCCGCCGGACTCGTGAAGTACTCGGCCATGTACCCGTGCGCGCCGTCGATCCCTCGCTCGAGGCACTCGTCCGGCGGTGCCATATCGGGCTCCCCGCGCCGGAAGTACTCGGTCGCGTCGCCCGGTGGACGGCGAACGGTCGGGACGACGAGTTGCCCCGCCTCGAGATCGGTCCCGTTCGGGTCTTCGACGACGCCGACGGCTTCGTGGCCGAGGACCTGGTGGTCGCTCCCGGCGGGGAACCCGCCGTGTGTCCCCTCGATCACCTCGAAATCGGTTCCGTCGATCCCGACCCTGAGCGTTCGGACCAGTGCGTCGCCGGGGTCGGGATCGGGACGTGGTTTGTCTATCAGACGCGGCCGGGAATCGCCGCGTTCGACGGCGATCGCTTTCATGAGTCGACCCGTGCGATCACGTCGATTTCGACGCCGATATCGATCGGCAACTCCGATACCTCGACGGCGCTCCGGGCGGGGTACGGGTCGGTTACGTACTGTTCGTACACCGCGTTGACGGCCTCGTAATCGTCCATATCGGTGACGAACACCGTCGATTTGACGATGTTGTCGAGGGAGCTGTGTCCGGCCTCGAGAACGGTCTCGAGGTTCTCCATGACGGCATGCGTCTGTGTCTCGATGTCGTCGGCGACGATCTCCCCCGATTCGGGATCGACCGGCCCTTGTCCGGAGACGTACAGCCGGTCGCCGTCGCGGATCGCCTGGGAAAACGGACCGATACTTGCGGGTGCGTCGTCGGTTGCAATTTCGTTCATCGTCCACTCCGATAACGTCTGACGGCCATTATATGCGTTTCGGTCACTAGTATCATGGTTACTGAGTCGCAGTCAGGGACGTCCGGATGCGAGCGATCACGTGGTCCAGTTCGGCCTCCGTAAGACACATGGGGTTGATCGTGACGATGTCCTCGTCGAGGCGGTCCGCACCGACGAACACTCGCGGCGAGTCCGTCCGAAGCGTTCGAACGAGTTGCGTCGCGGAGCACGCCGCCGCGGTCGTATCGACGTGGACCACGACTTCCGGGGCGACCGACACGTCATCGTCGTCGAGCGTCAGGTCGATGCCCTCGACGGACTCGAGCGCGGCCATAATGCGCTCCGCCTCACGCCGCCATCGGCCCCGCGTGGCGTCGTGATCGGCTTCGAGGAACGACTCGAGGGCGACGAGAAGACCGACGAGTTCCTCCTTGCCGACTTTTAGCGGCCGGCCGATCCCCTGTCGTGGGACGCCGTCGAGACGGTCGCCGTCGACGAGCGGTGACGGCGGTTGCCAGACCTCCTCGGCAGCGTGCATGTCGAGCTGTTGGAGCGCGATCGATTCGATGAGATCGCTCCGACCGGCGACGATGCCGGTCGTCTGTGGGCCGCGAATCGCCTTCCCACCGCTGAAGACTACGATATCCGCTCCCTCTTCGATGAACCGTGAGAGGTTCTCCGTCGGCGGCAGTTCCGCAGCTGCGTCGACGATAACCGGAACGTCGTGTGCGGACGCGATTTCCGTGACCGTCGGGAGGGCGGGTTCGGTGTACGGTTTCTGGACGTAGCCGATCGCCGCCGTCCGCTCGGAGATGGCGGCTTCGATCTCCCAGGGCTCGACTGCGGTCGATCCGGTCCCGAGGACGCGGTCGTTCGTGCCGACATCGACGATCGTTGCCCCGGCCGTCCGGAACGCGTGATCGTAGCCGGTTCTGTGTGTCCGTGGCATGATGATCTCGTCCGGAATGCCGTCGGTATCCGGTAACCGGTCCATCGTTCCGGGATCGTCCCCTGCCAGGGCCGCAGCCGCGGCGAGAAGCAGTCCAGCATCCGCACCGCACGTAACGTAGCCGGCCTCCGCTCCCGTCGCGTCGGCGATCACCTCGCTCGCTTTCGCCTGGAGATCGGAGAGCCTGACGAACTCGGTCGCTGCTCGTCCCATCGCCTCGACGGCTTCCGGCCGGATCCGGCTGCCACCGATCCGTGTTTTCGTCCCGGCGGCGTTGACTACACGTGGCACTCCTAACTCGTCGTAGACAGTCTGATCACTCATCTATCGCGTTCAATTACTTCAATTACTTCATATAAGTAATTTACGTTGAACGTTGGTTTCGGGCGTTTCGGACACGGAAACGACTATATAGAGCCGAGACGAACCGATTCCCATGCGGACTGATACCACGATCGACGCCACCGTTCGGTCGATAACGATTCTCGAGATCGTTGCCGACTCGCGGGAGCCGATCGGTGTGACGGCCATCGCCGATCGAACGGACCTCAGCAAAAGCACCGTTTCCAAGCACCTGTCGACGCTACACGAACTCGGATACGTCGACCGCTCCGACGGACGCTATCTGCCGTCCGTTCAGTTCCTCGACTACGGGGTACGTACCGGCTCCCGAACCGAGTTGCGGCACGCAGCCGTCGATCCGGTCGACGAACTCGCCGAGATGACGAACGAAGTGGCCGGGCTCGCGATCGAGCACGACGGGCGGGTCGTCGACGTCTATCTCTCCACGACTCACGCCGAGCACGGGTTCCCGGCGTACAACACGCGATTCCGTCACTGTAGCGCCGCCGGAAAAGCGATCCTCGCCGAGCAGTCGACTGACGCGCTCGAGGCACTGCTCGAGGATCGGCGGCCGGCGCGGACCGAGTACACGATTACGGACGAATCCGAGTTACGTGCCGAGCTGGATCGAATCCGCGATCGTGGGGTCGCGTTCGACCGACAGGAACAGTTTTCGCGCGTCAACAGCGTTGCCGTCGGTCTCTCGACCGAATCGCTGACCGGCGCGATCTTCGTCTCGGGCTGGGCCGACGAACTCTCCGGCAAGCGATTCGAGGAAAACGTCCCCGGGATTCTCTTCAGTGCGAGCCGATTGCTGCGGTCGAGCCTCACTGCTGAGACGGCTGCCGAGCAGTAGCGGCGGCGAACCCCGATTTAACCCGAACCCGACCGAGCCGGAATTATTATGACGCTCCCATTCGTCAGTCGACACGTCCATGGAGCTATTAGCCATCGTTGCGCATCCGGACGATGCCGACATATTTTGCGGTGGGACGCTCGCGAAACACGCCGACCGGGGCGACACGGTTACCATCGCCCACCTTACCAGCGGCGAGTACGGCGGACTCGAGTCGACGACCGACATCGCCGCCGTCCGCGAGGACGAAGCGCGTCGGTCGGGTGAGACGCTCGGTGCTGCCGAGGTCGAGTTCCTCGGGTTCGAAGACGGCCGCATCGAATACTCCCTCGAGAACCGACTCTCGATCGTCGAGACGATTCGAACGTTCGCGCCGGATGTCATCCTCACGCACTATCGGGACGACATGCACCCGGATCACCGAGTCACGTCGCGACTCGTCACCGACGCCTACTACATGGCGTCGTTGCCCCGCGTCGAGACGCCGTCCGACCCCTGTGATCCGGAGAACGTCTACTACTTCGGGAAGCCCACGTCCGAATTCGAGCCGTCGATCTACGTCGATATTACCGGCTACGAGGAGGTCAAGGCCGATGCGATCAGACAACACGAGTCCCAGGTGGAGTTCCTCCAGTCCCACGGCGGTATCGATGCGGAGTTCGACAACCTCGTGGACGGCGTAGCCGCCGAAAACACCGTCCTAGGGAAACAAACCGGCGTCGACAGCGCCGAGGGATTCCGCCCGTTTCACGAAACCACGCGCGCCTATCTCGAGTGACCGGCAACGAAAACAGCGAGACCGGGTCCGCCGTCCGAGTGCCGGCCGGTGGTACGTCGGACTGTCGACGAGCGACGACCGTGACTGCGGGTGCGGTATCCGATTCGAGCTATTCGTCTCGTGGTCGACCTGCGGTCCGTCCCACCTGAGGCGCGGTCCGTGCTCGATTTGTTGCGCTGTGCGAAACGAGAGCTACTGACCATCGAGACGAGTCTCTCATGGCGGCGACCACTCAAGAAATTACAACCATACGTGTGTAAATGCAGATCGATGCTACTGGGGCGAGCAACCAAACAGTCCCGGATCGGTCCCGTTTGTTTCCGACAGCGAAACAAAACAGGTCGCTTCGGGTCACCACTCGGTGATGCTCCCGTCGGCCTGCCGCCACACCTGATTGTGCCAGTGTAAGTTCTGCTGGGACCGCTCCCGAACGGCGTCCTCGTCGATTTCGATACCCAGTCCGGGTCCGTCGAGCGGATCGAGATAGCCGTCGGTGAACTCGAAGACGGAGGCGTCGTCGAGGTAGTCGTCGGCCGCGCTCTTCGGGGCGGGATAGATGTCGAACCCGTGATCCTGGAACAAGAGGTTCGGAACGGTTGCGCTCACTTGCAACGAGGCCGCAAGCGCGATCGGTCCGAGCGGACAGTTCGGGGCCACTGCCACGTCGTGTGCCTCGGCCATGTTCGCGATCCGAACCATCTCGGAGATGCCGCCGGCATGGGAGACGTCCGGCTGGACGACATCGATCCCGCCTCGTTCGAACAGCGGCTTGAAATCCCACCGCGAGTAGAGCCGTTCGCCCGTCGCCAGCGGAACCGTGGTCTGCGATGCGAGCGTGGGCAAACACTCGAGGTTCTCCGGCAACACCGGTTCCTCGATGAACGTGACACCGAACGGCTCGAGTTTCGGCGCGATGCGTTTCGCGAGCGACTTGGAGATTCGTCCCCGGAAGTCGACGACGATATCGACGCCTTGACCCACGGTCTCACGAACGTGTTCGACACGCGAAACGACCTCGTCTACCACGGCCGGTGGCTCGAGGTGTCGCATCTGGTTCGCCGCGTCCATCTTCAACGCGGTGTAGCCGACGTCACACAACTGCTCGGCTTCGGCACCGATTTCCTCGGCTCGATCGCCGCCGATCCACTGATAGACCCGAATTCTGTCGCGTGACTTCCCGCCCAGGAGTTCGTATACCGGGGCGTCGAACGTTCGCCCTTTGAGGTCCCACAGCGCTTGATCGATGCCCGCGATGGCGCTCATCAACACGGGTCCGCCGCGATAGAAACTACCCCGATACATCGCTTGCCAGTGGTCCTCGATCCGGTGTGGGTCCGTTCCGAGGAGGTAACTGTTCATGATCTCGTCGACGGCGGTTCGGACGGTCTTCGCTCGCCCTTCGACGATCGGTTCGCCCCAACCGATCGATCCGTCCGCCGTCTCGAGTTTCAGGAAAAGCCATCGGGGCGGCACTTGGAACAGTTCGTAGTCGACCAGTTTCATACGTTCCGTTCGAATCGGTTAGTAATAAACGTTCGACTCGGCCACCGACCGTGACGGGCATCGAACTGGGTGACGGCGCAGCGACCGAGCGGTCGCGATCGAGGGACGAGGGGCTGCATGTCGGTTCGCACGACGAGGTGGTATCGGCCGGCGAACGGACCGTGATCGATCGGTTCGGCACCACTTGCTCTCGGTACGACGCCCCATCACAACCACAGCCAACAGTAAGCTATATATACAATTAGCATGAATATTAGTTCGGGTACGAATGAGATGAACGACCGCTCCCGACGCAAGCTACTGCAGTCTGCTGGCGTAACGACGACACTCGGACTCGCGGGGTGTTTGGACGGGTTCACCGGTTCCGGCGGTGCCGGAGATGCGGTTCGGGCACGCTATATCGGCCAGGAATCTCAGTCGGACTGGCTCGAGGAGCAGTCCGATGCCTTCGAAGCGGAGACCGGAATCGAAGTCGAACACGAGTTCCTGACCTGGGCCGACGTCCCGGATTCACAGGTAACCGATATTCAGTCCGGCGTCGGGCCGGACGTCGACCACATCGCGTCGACGTTCCTGCCACAACAGGCAAACGCCGGTGGGTGGGTCGATCTCTCGGAGTTGGACGCGTCGCTCCCCGATCAGAACGCGTTTTTCGATCAAGTCACCGACATCATGGACTATCAGGGGCAGATTCACGGCATTCCGTGGTTCTGGGGACCGCGTGGCTATCTCGAGTACGACCCGCTCATCGAGCAAGCGGGGATTGATGGCCAGCCCGACGACTGGGACGCCCTCGTCGACCAGGGGCAGGCGTTCCGCGAGGCGTTTCCGGACAAACACCTCTATGCGATGATGGGCGTCAGTTGGGAACTCCCGCGCGCGTTCGTCACGTTCCTCTGGCAAAACGGCGGTCGGGTAGCGGACGAGGACACGAACGAGATCCTGTTCGATTCGGACGCCGGCGTCGAGGCCTTGAACTTCTGGAAGGATCTCATTCTCGAGGAGGACGTCATGCCGAGCCAGGTCGCCGAGTGGGGGGTCGACGAGTTCGACGGGGCGTTGATCAACGAGGACGTCGGGGCGATCATGCAGGATTTGAGTCCCGTCGATCCGTTCGTCGAACAGGGTGGGGCGGATCGGAGCGACTTTACGATCGGCCGACTCCCGGCCGGGCCGTCCGGCGACCGGTCGACGTTCTTCGGCATGGAGGGGCTCGGTATTCGACCGTGGTCGGACAAACAGGAGGAGGCCGCCAAGTGGATCTCGTGGCTCTCACGGCCGGACGCCAACGCGACGTTCGCCGATCGGATCGGACTCCTGCCGACGGTCGAAGAGGCGTTCGACCATGACGCGTTCGACGATGAACTCAGTCAGACGCTCCACGACGATGTGCTCCCCGACGCGCGGCATTATCCGATGATCCCCGGTCTGAGCGAAGTCGAGCGCGAACTCACCAACACGATCGGGACGTGGCTCGAGGAGGTCGTCACGGGCGAGTGGGAGGACGGACGCTCCGCGGAACTCCTCGACGAGGCTGCCGGCGTTGCACAGGATCTCGTCGACCAGGCACAACAGGGTTGATTGCCTCAGGTCGGGAGAAGGAATTATCACGGTTCACAAACCTAAGACATTATGGCACGCGCTTTCACCCGGTTACACGAGCGAGTGACCGACGGGGGGATCGGACGGTATCTCCCGTTGTACAATCGACTCGACGAGAAGCACCAATACGCATACAAACTTCTGTTTCCCGCGCTGGCGATGATGTTCGTCGTCCACGTCATCCCCGTCGTATGGGGAGCGACGATCAGCGTCATGGGGGTCAACTCGAACTACATCGCCGATTGGACGAGTGCACCGTTCGTCGGCCTCGAGCACTACGCCTTCGTGATGGACCCCACGACGACCATCGGGAGTCGGTACTGGTACTCGATCTCGCGGACCGTGCTCTGGTCGGTCGGCGTGCTCGTCGGGACCTACGTGTTGGGGCTGACGGCGGCGCTGCTCCTCAATCAGGAGTTCAAGGGATCGTTCTTCGTTCGAACGCTGTTGTTGCTGCCGTGGATCGCACCGGCGATCGTGACGTTGAACGTCTGGCGAATGATGTTCCTCTCGGAATCCGGCATCATCAATCACGCGCTCATGTCCGTCGGACTCATCGACGAGCCCGTGTTCTGGTTACTCGGCGATCAGGCACTGTGGTCGATGACCATCGCACACGTCTGGCTGCAGTTCCCCTGGGTGATGATCATGCTCTATGCCGGCCTCCAGTCCATTCCCCAGCAACTCTACGAGGCCGCTGCGATCGACGGGGCCGGCCGCTGGGGCAAGTTTCGGTACGTCACGTTGCCACAGCTCAAACCCGTCTCCGGGGTGGTCGTCTTGCTCATGTTGCTCTGGACGATGATCGACTTTACGACGCCGTACGTGATGTTCGGCGGGAGTCCACCGTCGTCGGTCGAGGTGACGATGGTGTACATCTATAACTTCTCGTTCAGGGCGTTCGCGTTCGGCCGCGGGGCCGCAATGAGCGTCGGACTGTTCGTCGTCGCGATGGTGCTCGCGACGATCTACTACCGTCGATTCATTCGAAGCGATCTCGAGGAGGAAGACCAATGATACCCGACGAGTGGCCGCTCTCCGAAGCGACCACGGACCGACTGTTCGCGCTCGCCTCCAAGGGGCTCTTACTGACGATCCTGATCTGGGCGCTGTTCCCCATCTACTGGATGGTGTTCAACAGCTTCCGGACCCGGTTCGAGATCGTCGGTGGCGATCCGAGCTTCACCGAGACGTCGCTTCACTACCAGAACTACATCGACATGTGGTCTCGCGTCGATCTGATCGAGTACTTCATGAACAGCCTCATCATCGCGAGCGTGACGACGGTCATCGCGCTCTGTATCGCCTGCCTCGGCGGATACGCGTTCTCGCGATACCGGTTCCCGGGCCGGCGGTACGTCGGCGCATCGCTCATCGGGACGCAGCTGATCCCCGGAATCCTGATCCTGTTGCCGATGTTTATGCTGTTCCGGACGTTCCACGACACCGTCGGGGTCCAGCTTATCAACACCTATCAGGGGATCATCTTCGTCTACACCACGTTCGCCGTCCCGTTCGCGATCTGGATGCTACGGGGCTTTTTCGACACGATCCCCGCGTCGCTCGAGGAAGCGGCCCGCGTCGACGGCTGTACTCGGTTCCAGGCGCTGGTCCGGATCGTCTTACCCCTTGCAGCGCCGGGTATCGCCGCGACGGGGATGTTCGTGTTCCTGGTCGCGTTCAACGAGGTGTTGTTCGCGTCGGTCATGGCGAGAGGCGACGTGACGCCGCTCTCGATCGGGATGCAGCAGTTCATGGAACGCGACCAGAACTACTGGGGCGAGATGATGGCCGCATCGACGGTCGCGACGGTCCCGATTCTGCTGCTGTTCGTGCTATTCCAGAAGCCGATCGTGAAGGGGCTGACGGAAGGCGGTGTGAAACAATAGCCGACCTTTGCCGACACACCGGCAGCGACATCGCGCCCGTCTCCGTTCGCTGCAAGCGATCGATGAGGGATGGAGACGGTTCAGCACGGTCCCGTCAGTCCGCGAGTTCGGGGACGGTGACCGGCAGCCGACCGGTCGCCGTCGTCTCGCCGAGCAGAACCTCGCCGAGCGCGGTGCGCGTCGCCCGCGTGTAATCGTACATCGACACCGCGGTCGAGACGTCGGGAACCGCCGACAGGTCGTAGGGGTTGCGAACGACTACCGCCGCGAACCGTTGTCTGCGGTCGTCGAGCGTCCGGACTACGGCCGCCCGCGACTCGTCGGCCATCGCGCCGTCGACGGTGGCGATTACCTGTGTCCCGGCTTCGACCGACGGCAGGTCGGACCGGTCAGCGACCTCGTGACAGGTGACATCGAACCCGGCGGCCGCGAGCGAGTCGGCGAGCAGCGTCGGCTCGAACTCGTCGTCCTCCGCCGGCGACGACCGGCCACTCGACGAGCCGATCAGGTGAAGCGGCCGCTCGGTCGTCAACGGCAGCGTGTCGTCGCGGTCCCGGACGAGCGTGATCCCGCGAGCGGCGATCGCGCGGCCGACCTCGCGTGACCGGTCGGCCGTCTCCGCCCAGCGAGCGGCTGACGGCGGACGCGAGGCCCCCAGTCGGCGGCGTTTGAACCGCAGAATCCGCTCGACGGCTGCGTCGATCCTCGCCTCGTCGAGCCGGCCCGATTCGACCGCATCGATCACGGCGTCGATCGCGGCCGCCTGAGTCTCGGGCGTGTGACAGACGAGCAGTAGATCACAGCCCGCCTCGAGCGCTCGGACACAACCCGCCGGGGTGCCGATCGTATCCGCGATGGCACGCATTTCCATCCCGTCGGTCACGATGAGCCCGCCGAAGCCGAGTTCGTCGCGGAGCAGTCGGCGCTGGACGGCAGGCGACACCGTCGCCGGGGTGGACGGGGAGTCCGCGATCGCCGGGAACGACACGTGTGTCGTCATGATCGCGTCGATACCGGCTTCGATCGCGCGCCGGAACGGCGCGAACTCCACGGCCGCGAGTCGATCGCGGTCGTGCTCGACGACCGGCAGTTCGTGATGGGAGTCGGTACTCGTGTCGCCGTGGCCCGGGAAGTGTTTCCCGCAGGCGACAACCCCGTTGGCTTGCATCCCCATCGCCAGTTCGGCCCCGAGGTCGCCCACCAGGTCGGGGTCCTCGCCGAACGAGCGGACGCCGATCACCGGATTGCGCGGGTTGTTGTTGTTGACGTCGAGTACCGGAGCCAGGTTGACGTTGATACCGAGGGTCGCCAGTTCGGCGGCGACGGCCTCGCCGGCGGCCCGCGCGAGTTCGGGGTCGGCGCTCGCACCGAGACACATCTGACTCGGCAGTGTCGTCCCCCAGCCGAGGCGAGACACCACCCCGCCTTCCTGGTCGGCCATCACGAACGGCGGGACCCCCGCCCCCTCCTCGAGTATCAGTCGGCGGAGGCGGTCGGTTAGCGTCGCGACCTGGTCGGGGGACTCGATATTCCGACCGAAGTAGACGACGTTGCCACACTGTCGGTCGGTGATCAACGTTCGAAGGTCGTCGGTCGGCTCCGTCCCGTCGAACCCGACGACGAACAGTTGGCCGACTTTCGTCGCGAGATCCATCTCGCGTCCGTCTGCTGTCAGCATCGTGAGTCAGTTGGTCGTTCTCGTATGTAGTTCTACTGTCGCGACCGGCGTTAGTTCTAGCGGCTCGTGGGTAGAACTATCGACTGCAGATAAGTATATATGCCTCGCCGATAGCATTCGTAACGAATGGGCCGGATTGACATAGATGGTCTGACCAAAGAGTACCGTACGCCGAACGGACCGATCCAAGCCGTCGAGTCGCTCGATCTCCAACTCGAGGACGGCGAGTTCGTCGTCTTCGTGGGGCCGTCCGGCTGTGGTAAGTCGACGACGCTCCGCTGTATCGCCGGCCTCGAGACGGTCACGAGCGGCGCGATACGGTTCGACGGGACCGCCGTGACGGACGAAAAGCCCAAAGACAGGGATATCGCGATGGTGTTCCAGAACTACGCGCTCTACCCGCACATGACCGCCCGGGAGAACATCGCGTTCGGGCTGAAGATGTCGACGGATCTCTCGGCCGCCGAAATCGACGACCAGGTCGAAACCGCCGCCGAAATGATGGATATTGTCGACCTCCTCGACGACAAACCCGGCGACCTCTCCGGCGGGCAACAACAGCGGGTCGCGCTCGGGCGGGCGGTCGTCCGCGATCCGGAGCTCTTCTTGATGGACGAACCGCTCTCGAACCTCGACGCGAAACTGCGTGCACAGATGCGGACGGAACTCCAGCAACTGCAAACCGAGTTGGGCGTAACGACGGTGTACGTCACGCACGACCAGACGGAGGCGATGACGATGGGCGACCGGATCGTCATCCTCAACGACGGCCGGTTACAGCAGGTGGGGACGCCGCTCGAGTGCTATCACCGGCCGGCGAACCAGTTCGTCGCGGGATTCATCGGCTCCCCACCGATGAATTTCCTCGACGTCGACGCCGATCTCGAGGACGGCAGGCTCGACCATCCGGACTTTACGCTGCCGCTGTCGGACTCGCTGGCCGACGAACTCGACAGCACCGACCTCGTGCTCGGTATCAGACCGGAGCACGTGTCGCTTACCGACACCCCCGAGACCCACCCGGAACCGAATCGGTTGATCGAGACGGATGTGACCGTCACCGAACCGATGGGGGACATCACGAACGTCTATCTGGACGTCGGTGGCGAGGCGATTACGGTTACCGTCGACGGTCACGTCGGCGTCGATCCCGGCGGGCACCTGCACATGCACGTGCCGGCGTCGAAGATGCACCTCTTCGACGCGGAGTCCGGGCGGTCGATCAAGCACAGCGATGAACCGATCGACTCGAGTTCGCTCTCCGAAGCCGACAGCCACGTCGAGACGGCGTAACCGTCGCCGCTACTATAGCGTGGTAACGTGTGGCCCCGAGAGTGGGACCTGTAATCGATCCGTTCCTGTAAAATATATAGTACTGTAAAGTGTGAACTGATAAATATTATCTCGAGTATTAAGATATTATTTTATATGCCGAGTAAAGAATACTAGGCGGGTCGCGACGGATCGCGACCAGTTGCAACGTCCGACGACCATACTGAAATCCAAACCAATGAAACGAACACGACGAACCGTACTCAAGAACGCGACGAAACTGTCCGCGCTGCTGGCGAGCATCGGTGCGAGCACGGCGGCGGCGGCACAAGAACATCCCGAGTGGGACTCCGAGACCGTCTACACGAGCGGCGATCGGGTCGTTTACGACGGCTCCGTCTGGGAGGCCCAGTGGTGGACCCGCGGCGACGAACCCGGGGCCGACGAGTGGGGCCCGTGGGACCAGATCGAGGAAAACGACGGGGACGACGGCGATGGCGGCGACGACGGCCCGACCGCGCAGTTCTCGGTCAGCACGCAGTTCCCCGATCCCGGCTCCGAAGTCACGTTCGACGCCAGCGATTCGGAGGGTGAAATCGAGTCCTACGAGTGGGCCTTTGGCGACGGCACGACCGCGTCAGGCGAAACCGTCACCCGTGCGTTCGAAACGGGACAGTACGACGTGACGCTGACGGTCGAGACCGCCGACGGCAAGACCGACACGCATTCGATCACGATCACCGCCGGCCGCCCGTCCCCGGACGAGAACCGGGTCATCGCGTACTACCGGCAGTGGGCCCAGTACGACCGGGACTACGTCCCGGGCGACATCCCCTTCGACAAGGTCACGCACGTCCAATACGCGTTCGCCCGGCCCGAGGCGGACGGCTCCATTAACCTCGTGGGCGATAGCTACGGGCAACAGATGTTCTACGCCGAGAAGGACTGGCAAGGGCCGGACCGCGGCAAGACGTTCGCGGAATACGCCGCCGAACGGGAGGACACCAAGTTCGTCCTCTCGATCGGTGGCTGGGGCGACTCGGAGAACTTCTCCGACGCTGCGCTCACCCAGGAGAACCGAGAGCGCTTCGCCAGCAATTGTGTCGATCTCGTCGAGAAAGCGAACCTCGACGGGATCGACATCGATTGGGAGTTCCCCGGCGGCGGCGGCTGTACCGCGGACGATCCCGTCTGTGACGTCGACAACAGCGTCCGCGAGGGCGACCAGGAACGCTTTACGCTCCTGTGTCGGGAAGTCCGCGAGCAACTCGACGCGGCTGCGGAAAGCGATCCCGACCGCGACGAGCCCTACGAACTCTCCGCCGCCGTCAGCCCCAACCCCGAAGTCGTTGAGGGGAAGAGCGCGGGCAACGACGGACTCGAGCACGACGAACTCTCGGATATCCTCGATTTCGCCCAGGTGATGACCTTCGATTATCGGGGTATCTGGAGCGAGACGACCGGCCATCACGCGCCGCTGAAGGAGAACCCCGACGACCCGTACGCGGACTCCGACAGCTGGAACGCCCAGTTCGCCCTCGAGTACTGGGCCGAGCAGGGCTGGGACCCCGATCAGCTCAACATGGCGGTCCCGTTCTACGGGCGGAGCTGGACCGACGTCCAGCCGCCCGAGGGTGACTTCGGGACCGGGACGGACGACGGTCTCTTCCAAACGTACGAGGGCGACGGTCGAGACGCCAGCGGCGAGGGATCGTACCCGAGCTGGGACCCGTCGATGGGGACCAGCTACGCGGGCGTCTGGGAGTGGTTCGACCTCGGCTCCGACGGCCGGAGCGGGAGCAACCCGGTCGATCTCGACGGCCCCGGCTGGGAGACGTACTTCGACGAGGACGCGGTCGCCGCCTGGAGCTGGAACTCCGAGGAACGGACGATGATCTCCCACGAAACCGAGCAGTCGATGGAAGCAAAGATGGACTGGCTCAGGGACTCACCCTACGGCGGGACGATGCTATGGGCCATCAGCGGCGACACCTACGAGGGCGATCTCATCACGACGCTCTGGACGACGCTCAACGGCTAACCGACGGTCGCGAGCCCGCGCCGCGACGGCCGGGGAGCCGCTCGAGCAGCAGCACTGCCGATCGAACGACACACATACCCACAACCGATGAAACGATCACGACGAAACGTACTGAGCACAGCATCGAAAATATCCGCCCTACTGGCCGGCCTCGGGGCGGGGTCGGTGGCGACGGCCCAGGAGTATCCGGAGTGGGACCCGGACACCGCCTACACGGGCGGTGATCGAGTCGTCCACGACGGCTCCGTCTGGGAAGCCCAGTGGTGGACCCGCGGCGACGAGCCGGGCGACGGCGGCGAATGGGGACCGTGGGACGAGGTCGACTCGTCCGAGCCCGAGCCCCCGGCCCTGTCCGCACGCATCGCCGCGAGCGCGTCCCGCATCGAGATCGGCGAGACCGTCGAGTTCGACGGGAGCGAGTCGACAGGTGCGATCGACTCCTACGCGTGGACGTTCGGCGACGGGACCGAAGCCACCGGCGAGGTCGTCACGCACACGTACGACGAGACGGGCGACTACACCGTCGAGCTGACCGTCACCGACGCCGACGGCGAAACCGACACCACCCGTCTGGACCTCACCGTCCGGGACGAGATCGAGGGGCCGGACGACGAGTTCAAAGTCGTCGGCTACTACCCCGGCTGGAAGGCAAACACCGAGCAGGACTACTACCCGAGCGACGTCCCCTTCGACAAGGTGACCGACATGCTGTACGCGTTCATCGCGGTCGATGAGAACGGGAACGTCTTCCCGCCGGAAAACGACGAGACGGAGTTCGACGTACCGCGCCAGACACACGAGGAAAACCTCGAGCAGTTCGCCGACCTGGCGGACGAGGCCGACTGTCGGTTCCACCTCTCGATCGGGGGCTGGACGCTCTCGGAGAACTTCCACATCGTTGCGGCCGATCCCGACCTGCGGACGACCTTCGCCGAGAACTGCGTCGAGCTGATGCGACAGTACAACTTCGACGGGATCGACATCGACTGGGAACATCCCGGTCCCCAACAGGGCGAGTGCCAGTGTGGCAACGACGACGACTACGAGAACCACGTCCTGTTGCTCGAGGAACTGCGCACCCACCTCGATCAGGCGGGCGAGGAGGACGGCCAGCACTACTACCTGTCGGTCGCCAACGGCGGCTCCGACTGGAACGCCGGCGGGCTTCGCCACGATCGGATCGGCGAGGTCTGTGACTCGGTGTACGTCATGGCCTACGACTTCACCGGCGAGTGGATGACCACGATCGGCCTGAACGCGCCGCTGTACGGTCCCGACACGCATCCGACGAACGACCGCGACGTCTACCCCGACGGCGAACAGTACTGGGCGGAGTACTCCGTCGACAAGCTGTGGGCCGGCGATCACGGCGAGGAGGGCTACTGGCCCAACCAGTGGCAGTATCCGCCCGCCGACCCCGCCGAGTACGACGAACTCGTGCTCGGGATGCCGTTCTACGGCCGCGGCTTTACCGTCGGCGAGTGGCAGTCGCCCGAACTCGGCTCGCGGTACTCGGGACTGCCCGAGGGAACCTGGCACCACCTCCTCGAGGACGGCGCGGACCCGACCGGCTCGTTCGACTTCGGCGACATCGAGGAGAACATGCGCGACGAGTCCGGCTGGGAGGTCAGCCGTCACGACATGGGTGACGTTCCATATCTCGTCAACGATGAGGAGGGGATTTTCATCAGTTACGACGACGAGCAAGCCATCGAGGCGAAAGTCGAGTTCGCCAAGGAGCGCGGCATGGGTGGCGTGATGTTCTGGGAACTCTCCCAGGACTGGAACGAAACGCTTCTGGAGACGATCCTCCGGACGATCTAACCGACGACAATGAAACGATCACGACGAAACGTACTGCGTACTGCATCGACACTGTCCGCCATCGTCGCGGGCGTCGGGGTCGGCACCGCTGCGGCCGCACAGGAGTACCCCGAATGGAAACCCGACGACGTGTACACGAGCGGCGACCGCGTCGTCCACGACAGCACCGTCTGGGAAGCCCAGTGGTGGACCCGCGGCAACGAACCGGGCGAGGGCGGCGAATGGGGGCCCTGGGATGAAATCAAAGCGTACGATCCCGGCCCGACCGCGTCGATCACCGTCAGCGACGCCACCCCCGATCCGGGTGCGGACGTTCGGTTCGACGGCACCGACTCGGACGGCGAAATCGCCGCCTACACCTGGGACCTCGGCGACGGCACGACCGCCGAGGGAGACGTCGTGACACACGCCTACGACGACGACGGCGAGTACGAGGTAACACTGGCCGTCGAGACTGCCGACGGCGACTCGGATTCGACCGCGACGACGGTCCACGTCGGCGGCCGGGACGGGATCACCGTCGACGGCGCGTTCGCGCCGTACCAGGGCACCTGGGGCGATCTCGTCGACGGCACGCTCGCGGCCGATACCGATCGCGTCGTCGTCTCGTTCCTCGGCGATGCGACCGACGACGGCGACATCAATCCCGGGTGGCTGACCGGCTGTAATCAGGGCTCGTGTGATCAACAGCCCCTCTCGAGGTACGAACAGGAGATACGGACGTTACAGGACGAAGGCATCGAGGTCTGGCTCTCGATCGGCGGCTGGGAAGGTCGAACCATCGCCCGCGATGCCGACTCCGCGACGGAACTGAAAGACGCATACGCGGCGGTTCTCGATACGCTCGCTGTCACGCACATCGACATCGACGACGAGAACGCCCACCGACGCGACCAGCCCATCTACGAACTGCGCAACAAGGCTCTCGCGCTGTTACAGGACGAGCGCCCCGAGGTCACGGTGGGCTACACCGTGCCGGCGGACGAGAACGGGATCGCGAACTCGAGCCACGCACAGGCCAGAACGTGGGTCCGCGACGCCGTCGAGAAGGGCGTCGACCTCGCGTACGTCAACATCATGACGATGGTGATGGGCCCGACGACGTACGACAAGATCGTCTCGGCGTGTGAGGGCACCGTCGCGTTCCTCGACGAGACGTATCCCGACAAGTCGACCGCGGAGTGTTGGGCGATGCTCGGCAACACCCCGGACGTCAGCGAGGAGTCGATTACGCCCGACGTTGCCCGGAATATCGTCGATTTCGCGGCGGACCGCGGAATGGGACTGGTGTCCTACTGGGCGCTGTACAACGACCCCGACGGAACGTTCTCGGACATCTATAGCGACTTCGAGAGCGGATCGACCGATCCCCCCGCCTGAACAGATTCACACACCGATCACACGGCAACCGGCGGTCGGCTGTGCAGTGACGGGCAGCGACTCCCGTCACCCTGCTCGAGTCGTGACCGGCGGCCAGCGTGGCCGTCAGCGTCGCCGGCCGAGCAGTCGAGACATCGAGCGCCGTCCTCGAGCGGTTGCCGTTCGTTGACCGGGGCCGTCCTCCACAATTTTCTTTAGATTATGTAAATTAATACTAGTATCTAATTTACTAATAAAATATAAGTGCAGCAAGTAAATATATATGGTTGCAAAATGGCAAATAACAACGACCGAAACGGTCCCGGCAGACGGGATATCCTTCGGAGTGTCGGAGCGATCGGCGGTATCACAGCGCTCGGCGGTCTGACGGCCGCACAGCCCGGACGCGATCCGGGACCGAAACCGAACGAGTTGCTGGTCAGCACGGCACCGACGACGAGTACGGTCTCCGTACAGCGCACCGTCGCGAATCAACTCCCCGCAGACGCGAACGTCGTCCACCGAAACGAGACGCTCGGCTACTTCGCCGTCGAGGTTCCCGAGGAGGCAAGCGCCCAGTCGGGATCGACCGTCGCTCGGAGCCTCGAGCGAACCGACGGCGTGGAGTTCGTCGAGGAGAACGGGACCTACTACGCGTTCGACCCGGTAGAGACGGAGCAGCGTACCCCCGACGATCCGGACTTCTCCCAGCAGTACGCCCCTCAGCAGGTGAACGCGCCGGAGGCGTGGGAAACGACGCTCGGCTCGGACGACGTGACGATCGCCGTCGTCGACACGGGTGCCGATTACACCCATCCCGATCTTCGGGACCGGTACGGCTCGAATCCGGGGACCGACCCCGCCGGCGACACCGACGATCCGGCCGCACGAGGGGCGAAACACGGGACCCACGTCTCCGGCATCGCGTCGGCGACGACGGACAACGGCAGCGGGGTCGCCGGAATCTCGAACTCGCACCTCTATTCGGTGCGCGTCCTCGGCGACGGCGGCGGTTCCTGGAGCGACATCGCCGACGGTATCCAGTGGGCCGTGGACAACGGTGCCGACATCATCAACCTGAGCCTCGGCGCGCCACAGCAAAGTGGCGTGGTCGAAAGCGCGATCAACTATGCGTACAACAACGGAACGCTGCCGATCGCTGCAGCGGGGAACGACGGTCCGTGTCGGGATTGTGTCTCCTACCCGGCGGCGTACTCCAACTGCGTCGCGGTGTCCGCACTCGATTCTTCGGAGTCCCTCGCGCGCTTCAGCAACACCGGACCGAAGATCGACGTGGCTGGGCCGGGCGTGGACGTCCTCTCGGCGGTTCCGAACGGCGGCTACGAGCGGCTATCGGGCACGTCGATGGCGTCGCCCGCCGTTGCGGGCGTCGCCGCGCTCGGACTGGCGGCCAACCCCGACTGGGGGCCGAGCGAACTGCGCTCCGCGCTCGAGGAGTCGGCCGTCGATGTCGGACTTCCGAGTACCGACCAGGGTGCAGGCCGGGTCGATGCTGCTGCCCTCGTCGGCAACGGCGGTGAGCCTCCGGAGGGAGTCACGGCCGTCGCGGACGCGTCACCGACGACCGTCGAACCCGAAAAGACCATCACGTTCGACGGCGGTGACTCGTCCGGTCCGATCGACTCCTACGAGTGGGAGTTCGGTGACGGTGTCTCGGCGACCGGTCAGTCAGTGACCCACAGCTACGACGCCGAGGGAGAGTACACCGCGACGTTGACCGTGACCGGCGACGGCGAGAGCGACAGCGACTCGGTTACCGTCACCGTCGACGAAGACGGCACCGGCGAGCAACCGGGCGACTGCGGCGACTACCCGGCGTACGACAACGCGACGGTCTACGAGACCGGCGACCGCGTCGCCTACGACGGGGCCGTCTGGGAGGCCACGGTAGACGTGATGACGGTCCCGCCGAGCCGCGATAGCTGGCGGTGGGAACACATCACGGACTGCTGATCGCGTTCGCCCACCTGCTCGAGGCGGGGCTCCTCGAGTAGACTACGCGTATTCGTCGTTTCGTTCGACAAATACCACCCGACGATTCCGAAATCAATGAAACGAACACGCAGAACAGTCATCCGCAATGCATCGTTAGTCACTGCTGCACTCGCAGGCGTCCCCGCCGTTTCGGCCGCCGACGCCCCACCCGAGTGGGACTCCGACACCGTCTACACGAGCGGCGATCGCGTCGTCTACGACGGTGCCGTCTGGGAAGCCCAGTGGTGGACCCGCGGCGACGAACCCGGAGCCAGCGAGTGGGGGCCGTGGGAGCAGACCGACGCCGACCCCGATCCGGAGCCGCCCGAACAACCGACGGCCGCGTTCACCGCCGCGCCGGAGTCACCCTCCCCTGGCGACTCCGTGACGTTCGACGCGAGCGGCTCCACGGGCGCGCTCGAGACGTACGCGTGGACGTTCGGCGACGGCACCGAGGCCACCGGCGACGTCGTCTCCCACGCCTACGAGGAGGCGGGCGAGTACGAGGTCGAACTGACCGTCACCGACGACGACGGCGAGACGGACACCGCGACCGACGCGGTCGTCGTCGAGGAGCGAGACACCGAGCCCGGCGACGTGACGGCGGAGACGACGCTCGCCGAGTTCTACCCGAACTACGCCGAGCGCTACGTTCCCGACCTGTTCGACCTCTGGCTGCCGGACGACGCGGCCGAGTACGGCGTGGACACGGACGCGATCCGGAACAACGCCGCCGACGGCACCCTCGAGTTCGGCTCGCTGGGCACGCAGGCGCTCCCCTGGGTACAGCAGTTCGACGAGGAGGGGCTGCCCCGTCACGCCAGTTCGCAGTTGCTCCCCTGGCTGTTGGTCCTGCCCGAGGAACCGGACCCGCCGACGTTTCAGGGCAGTGGCCGCGGCGTCGCCTGGGACCAGACGGCCGGCCCGACCGCAGCCAGCAACGAGCCGACACAGTTCGTCCAGCCGCAGTGGCCCACGGACGCCGTCGGCGAGGCGGACGACGAGGTCGCCGAGCGCGACGCCGTCCACAACCAGCCGATGCACCGCGACGACTGGGATTCGCACTTCTCCCTCCCAGACGAGATCCTGTACAACCACGACAACCAACTGCTCGACACCATCAAGAACGACGTCCACCCCCTGACGGGAGCGTCGCTCGGCGGCGACAGCTTCACCGCGAACGCGCCGATGTCGGTCACCGCGGAGGTCCACTCCGACGGCTGGAGCGGGCACCAGGTGCTCCTGTTCAAAAATACCGGTCGGGTCCCGTACCATCTCGACGGCGCGGTCATCTGGTGGGTCGGGCCGTCGAAGTACGGCAAGACGATGTCCGCGGGTCACTACAACAACGAACAGCGCCCGGAGCCCGGCGTCGGGCACCCACAGCGTGACATCATCGAGGTCGTGCTCGACGACGAGCACATGCCCGACCGCTACGAGGGCATGGACGTCGACCTCTCGGCGTTTGCCATCCGGCTGGCGTTCCACGATTCGCCGTACATGTTCCGGACCGCCTACCCCGGCCAGTACTGGTCGCTCGAGATCCGTACCGGCGATAACCTGAACGGCCGCCATCAAAGCGACGCGGAACGACAGCGCCTCGTGGACACGATGGTCGATACGTGTCACGTCGAACTCAGACACGATCTCGATATCGAGCGCAACACCGACCTCGTCGAAGAGATCGAACTCACGAACCGGGTCGCGAACTGAGCACCGGCCCGAGTCGGCGCTCGCAAGCGACCGTGCCACCGCCGCGTCGCCCGGCGACGCCATCCGTTCGACGCGCGATGGTAACCGGCGACCGGGTTACCAGCATTCTTTTATGGAATGAGTGAAAACTGACTTGTCGACAGACCGAAGGAGTTTGTTGTGATCTATACTCGAAATACCATTCGGCGACCCCACCGCCGCGTTCCCCGGGTCGTCTCCTACCGTCCCCTCTCGAGGGGGAGTCATCACGGCTCGCTCGAGGCGGGCGACCGAATCGCCCCATCCGATAGATTTGGCTTTAGAGGCGTTTTAGCGGAGGTATAGTCGTCACGGATCGAGTGCCGTACGTACGGGCCGGCAGCGGTCGGCGTGGGTGTTCACCGTCGATGACGGGCGTGGAGCGGCGGCGGCCCAGCAACGTGTAGTGGTCTACTTTTGCAATATCTCCGTGGCATGTATATGACTTATAATGTACCTGTACCGGTTCGTGACGGGTTGCTGGCCACTCGAGCCGGGCAGGCGACGTTACCGATCCCGGATCGCGGCTCCGGTCGCGGCGTGAGCGGGCACAGAGGGGAACCGGGACACGACAGGCACATCGAATCGCGGCCCCGGTCGCGGTGTGGGGGCTCGAGCGGCGGCCGGCCGCGGGCGCGAGCGCGAGGGTGCGGCCGTCGTCAGCAGGTGTGTCTCGCCTGTCAGTGGCTACTTCGGTCCTCGTCTCGCGTCGCTGGCGCTCGGTCGGTGTCTGTCGCTCGAGCGCTGGCGGCGGTCACGGCGTCGGTGGGCTCGCGGCCGAGTTCGCAGAGGGTAGCGAGGCGTTCGGCGCGCTGGATGAGCAGCGCGCGGCCGGTGTCGGTGAGGCGGTAGGCGGGGACGTGGCCGGTGAGGCCATCGCGCGAGGTGATGTAGCCGCGGTCGGCGAGGATGCGCAGGCCCGGCTTGACGCGGGCGCGGCTGACGGTCGGATACCGTCGCTCGAGGGTGCGGGCGATGCCCGAGGCGTAGCAGGGGTAGCCGTCGCGTGCGCGGCGGGCGACGGCCTCGAGACAGTCGCGCTGGAAGCCGCTGAGTTCGACCCACGCGCGGCGGCCGTCGGGGGTGTCGTCCGGGAACGATGCAACTGCTCGAGCGGGACGTTCATGGTCCCGCGAATCGTCGTCTGACATGGCTTGCTGAGGTGCGGAAGCCACGCGGGCCGGTGGTGTGACACCGGGTCCGCATTTTCCGGGACCGAGTCGGGGAGTCGTTGGTCCGTCTGGCCTCCGTTGTCCTATCTGATGGTGTGGTATAGTTTATATTTAACGCCATATGTGCTCAAATGGGATATATAGATCCCCATTCTACTGCATGCCACCCGAAGTTATCACTGGAAAGCGTGACCATCGACTGAATGCGTCCGTTGGTTTCGTGGATGACGAAGTCTGATCCTGCAATTCTCGAGGTTTTCGAGGAAGCGGGGATTGCGATCCCGCCAGCGGTTGCGGAATACAATTTGATGGGTGTCTCGAAATCTACGATAAGTCGACGCCTTCCAGTTTTAGTTGATCACGGGCTATTGGAACGCGTCGACGAAGACCGGGGCTATTACCAAATTACGGATCGGGGTCGCGCGTACCTCGAGGGCGAATTAGAGAGCGACGATCTCGAATCATCATAACAGACCCGCACCTGCAACACTCGAAAGCGTACTTTCCGGCTTACTAAACGGTCTACTTCAGATCACAACCAGCAGAATGTGCTGAATGCCCAAAATGAGTGGTTGGATATTCATTGATCATAGTATCTACAGAACACACATAAACTCCTCCAGTGATTATCTAAACACTGAACACAGATTCATTATATACTCTCTTATTTCGTGATAATAATGATCCCTGAACGAGTATTCGCGCCTAATCGTGTCGATTCGAGAACGACCAAGTTGGATGTCGCGTGAAGATTTCCGTATCCTCGAGGCATTAGCCGATCCGGGGATTCTCGTCGTACAGTCGCCCGCGATAATCGCGTACAATTTGGATATGACTCGCCCCCACGTCTCGAATCGTCTTTCTGCGTTCACGGAGCACGGTCTCGTCAAAAAGAGAGAGAACGGCCGCTACCAGATGTCAGACCGCGGTCACGCGTATCTCGAGGGCGAACTCGACGCCAACGACGTAGAACTGAACCAAGAGTAATCACCACTGATCCAGTGACTAGATGCAGAATGCGACGGCCACGAGTGGACTGGATGACGCGGGCGGATGACGCGATCCTCGAGTTCCTTCTCAACGAGGGGAACCGACCCCTCGTCTCGAATCCATCCACCGTCGAGGCCAACATCGAGTACAAAATCTCGCACGTCAGGCGAAGACTGCGAGCATTGCAGGATGGGGGGCTGGTAGAATATTACGACGAAGATCGTGGACTGTACCGGATCAGTGAGCGGGGTCGTGCCTATCTCGAGGGCGAGCTTGACGCCGCGGAATTGAAGGTCAACGAGGAATGACTTCGACCCGAACGATAACTGATCACTGAATGCGCCCGCTGATATCGTGGATGACGAAATCCGATCCCGTGCTGCTCGAGCTTTTCGAGGAAACGGGAATAGCGATGCCACCAGCGGTAGTTTCATACAACATCGACGGCGTTTCTCATCCAACAGTGAAACGCCGCCTTCCGGTCTTGGAAGACCACGGACTCCTCCGGAAAGTCGACGACAATCGAGGCTATTACCGAATTACGGATCGGGGTCGCGCGTACCTCGAAGGCGAATTAGAGAGCGACGATCTCGAATCATCATAACAGACCCGCACCTGCAACACTCGAAAGCGTACTTTCCGGCTTACTAAACGGTCTACTTCAGATCACAACCAGCAGAATGTGCTGAATGCCCAAAATGAGTGGTTGGAGGGCACCGTCTAGTTAGCGCAGTTTATCTGAACGTTAGATAGAGGGTCAAACATTGGCCAGTGTGATGTTACTCTCCAGTAATTGACTGACAGTCTGCTTCGAGTCGAATGTCGGGTGTCCCGTCCTGAGCATTCTCTACGTATATTTCAATACCGGCCTCATTCTGGCCATCGCAAGGAAGTGCCGGTTGCTCGAATCCCGGCCAGTCACGTTCAAAGCGGGTTCCGTCAACGGTCACAACGATTGTTCCGGGGTCGGTCGATGCTGGAAACGTCGCATCCTCGTCAGCCTCGTTACCATCTGAAAGATGGTATTTCTTCTCGAAGAGAACATCACTCCTCTCGTTCGTAATCGTGACCGTAACATTGTGGGTCTCATCACGGTCACCAAGATACATCTTCACCCAATGTGGGGAAGAACCTTCCTCGCTCTGAGTGGAGGATGAATCTAAAGCAGCGCAGCCGCTGAAGGAGGTGAGTACCGCACCCGTCCCCGCTAGAAGTGTGCGTCGGCTAAAGGAGGGCATTGCATCCTACGATCCGATTTCGTTTTCTGAAAACGGTTACTATTAGTGCTATATAGGTGGTCGAGCTGAGTGATCATATCGTCCAGCTACCTAACGACTGTTTCAGCGGGAAAGTTATCGAAGTAAGAGGATTTCAACAGAGCCGGTCAGTAAACAATTTCGCGGCCGGCGACAGCCCCGACAGTCCGTCCGCAGCCAGCACCGCCGCCCCGCCGGTCCACGTCGGCCGGTCGCCCGGCCAGTACTCCTCGTCCTCGAGCTGATACCCCGTCCAGAAGACGCCCTCGTCGTCGGTCCACTGGAAACACCACTCGTATATTTCGCGTGCGCGCTCCGTCTCGCCGGCCGCCGCCAGCGACAGCACCAGTTCGCACGACTCCGCGACGGTCACCCACGGCTCGTCCGCCACGCACCGACAGCCCAGGCCGTCCTCGAGAAACCGATCCATGTCCGCCTCGAGCCGCGCCCGCGCCGGCTCGCCGGTCAGCACGCCGCAGAGGACGGGATAAAACCAGTCCATGGCGTAGCGGGACTTGCTCTCCCACGTTCGATCGAAGCGGTCGGGCCGCGTTCGGATCGCCTCGCCGAGGGCGGCCCGGGCCTCGAGCCAGCGCTCGCGGGCGTCTTCGTGACCGAGTTCGCCCGCGATCGCTGCGCCACAGGCCAGGCTCTTGTACAGCGAGGCACAGCCGGCGACCAGCGCGTCCTCGTAGGCCTCGCCGTCAGCGCCGACGGTCCAGTAAATCTCGCCGGTCGACGCCTGCTGGCGGCAGGCGAACGCGAGGGCGTCGCGGACGGTCGGCCAGAGCGCCGCGAGGAAATCCCGGTCGTCGGTACAGCGATAGTAATGCCAGACGCCGACCGCGACGTAGGCGCTGCGGTGGGTCTCCTTGCGCGGCTCGTCACCGGCATGTGCCCCCTCGTCCGCGTCGGCCTCGCCGTAGGTCGCCCACAGCGCCCCGTCGTCGTGCTGGGCGTCGGCCACCCAGCGATACGCGCGCCGGGCCGCTTCGTGGCGACCGGCGACCGATAGCCCCATCGCACTCTCGACGTGATCCCAGGGATCGGCGGGGCCGTCGGGGTACCAGGGGATGAGCCCGTCCGATCGCTGGACGCGTTCGATGTAGTCGACCGCGGGCTCGAGCCCCCACTCGGACAGCGTCCGCCCCGACGACACGTTGCTCACGCTCCCGCCTCCAACTCGAAGTAGTAGACGACGCTCTTGCCCACGACGGGATCGAGCGCCCGCTCGAGCAACCGCACGGGCCGCGGGGATTCCAGCACGTCCCACTCCAAAAAGCGGTCGTACGCCCGGAGTGGCAGCGGCGCGTCACCGCGCTCGTCGCGGTCCCACCAGAGACACTTCAGCCACCAGTAGGGCGCGTGCAGGGCGTGGGCGAAGTGGCTATCGACCCGTTCGAACCCGCGGCGCTCGATGGCGGCCCGTAACTCCTCGCGATCGAAGATGCGGACGTGTCCCCCCTCGACCTCGTGGTACTCGTCCGAGAGGGCCCAGCAAACCCGTTCGGGGCCCGCCCGCGGGACGCTCACTGCGAGGGTTCCGCCCGGCGCACAGACCCGACGGAGTTCGTCCAGCGCCGCCTCGTAGTCGGGGATGTGCTCGAGCACCTCGGTACAGCAGACGACATCGAACGCGCCGTCCTCGAACGGGAGCCGCAGTGCGTCCCCCGAAAGGAAGGTGACGGGCACGTCCGATTCGGGAGCGATATACGCCTCGTGATCCTCGCGAGCCGCTGCCAGGTTCGCACGCTCGAGGTCCAGCCCGACGACTGCCGCGACGTTCTCGAGGGCGGCGGCGTGGACGTGCCGACCCTCGCCACAGCCGACATCGAGGACGCGTTCGCCCGGCGTCAGCGCCAGCCGGTCGAAATCGATCGTCTCCATGTCAGGGCCCCCGCGACTGGGTTTCGATGGCGTCGCGATACGTCCGGACCGTCTCGCGGGCGGCCCGCTCCCAATCGAATTCCGTGACGATGCGCGCTCGCCCCCGCTCGCCGAGTCGCCGCCGGCGCTCGCCGTCCGTGAGCAGGCTGCGGATCGCGTCGGCCAGCGCGTCGGCGTCGCCCGGATCGACGAGGACGCCGGCGTCGCCGACCACCTCGGGAAGCCCCCCGCCGGTGGTCGCGACGACCGGCACGCCACAGGCAAGCGCCTCGCCAGCCGGCAACCCGAACCCCTCGTAGACCGAGGGGACGACCGCGATATCGGCGGTTCCGTAGAGGTCGACCATCCGCTCGTAACTGATCTCGCTGTGGGTCTCGATCGCGTCCGCGATCCCCAGGTCCGAGATCAGCCGGTCGCAGTCGCCGCCCTCGTCGAACTCGCCGACGACGACGAGTTCGGCGTCGATCTCCTCGCGGATGGCCGCGAACGCCTCGAGCAGGTACCGGGCTCCCTTCAGCGGCACGTCGGCGCTGACGGTCGTCATCACGCGCGGGCGGTCGCGACTGCGCTCGACGGGTTCGAACAGGTCGGTGTCGATGCCGTTGTGGACGACGCGGATGGACTCCGGATCGGCCCCGAAGTCGGTGACGGTGCGATGCTTGGCGGATTCGGAAACTGTCAACACGTGTGGCAGGTCCTGGACGACCTCGCGTTGCATCCGGAGGAATCGGTACCAGCGCCGGATCAACAGCCGCTCGCCCCAACTGTCGGCCGCCTCGAGCGCAGCGTCGCGGTCGACGGTGATCGGGTGGTGGACGGTCGCCACGACGGGGTGGCCCCGTTCGCGGAGGGTACACAGCCCGTGACAGAGCGACTGGTTGTCGTGGACGATGTCGTAGCCGGGCTGGTGGGTCTCGAAGTAGTCGATCACGCGGCGTCCGAACGCGTACGGGTCCGGAAAGCCGCCGGTGAGCGCGCTCAGCCACTCGTACAAAGCCAGCGGATCGCGCAGATAGGACGGCTCGAACTGGCCCAACCGGTCGAGTTCGTCGACGACGTTCTCGCCGGGCAGTTTCACCAGCCCGACATCGTCGTCGAGGTCGGGGTACGGTTTCCCCGAGATGACGTCGACGGAGTGACCGAGATCGGTCAGCGCCCGACTCAGGTACTTGACGTAGACGCCCTGGCCGCCCGAATACGGGTTCGATCGATAGCTCAACAGACAGATCTCGAGCGGCTCGTCGGCGAGCCGCCCCCCACCGGGCGACGGCTCCGACTCCGCCGTCGCTCCCGCGGCAGTCGACCCCGCCGACGCCGACGACGCGATCGTACTCCCCCGGAGCAGCCGTCTCAGCGTACCCATGACCATCGCAGTCTATCCTGCATGTGTGGGCACTCCCTCATAAACCTCCCGCTCGTGTACTGTTTCCGGACAGTGTGTGGTCGCGAGAGGGACCTTGCTCGAGCGCGGCGAGAAGCTTGAAGCCGCCGGTTCAGGACCCGAACGGGCCGGTTCGATCGGCGTCGTCTCGGACGGAAGCGGTACTCGCGACGAGGCGTTCGGAGGCGTGCCACGCGGCGTACTTGTTCGGTCGCCGTCCTACCGAACGTCCCGACGCATCGCGATCTCGAACCACGGACAGAGTCGCAGCTGTCGGTACCACTCCGGGTTCGAGTGGAGGCGTTCGTAGGGGACCCACAGCAGGCCGGCGACCTCCTCCTCGTTGGGATCGAGGCTGCGGTCGGTCAGCGTTAGCTGTAGGACGGCACAGACCTCGTGTTCGACGCCAGCGTTCTCGAAGTAGCGCTTGTACTCGAAGCGGTCGGTCAGTTCCAGGTCGTCGTACTGATCGGGGGTGATCCCCAGCTCCTCCTCGAGTCGCTGGCGGGTCGCCTCCTTCTGGCTCTGGCCCTCGACGGGGTGGGAGGCGACGGTGCCGTCCCAGTAGGTCCCCCACAGGCGCTTGTCCGGCGCGCGCTGGGCGAGCAGGACGTTCCCCTCGCCGTCGAAGACCAGCGACGTGAAGGCCCGATGGCGGATCCCGTCGCCGGTGTGGGCGTCGAGTCGGTTGACCAGTTCGAGTTCGGTGTCGTCGGCATCGACGGCGATGACGTCTTGCCCCGCGTTCTCGTGTTCGAGGTCCTCCTCCGGCGTGCTCATACCCGCACAATTACGGCGACTCTTGAAACCAGTATCGTCTCGTCGCGGCCGTTTCGAATCGATAGGGAGGGTGAGCTACTGATTCGCGGGCGTTCCGATGGGCCATCGCTCCTCGTCGTCGGGGTCGGGCCGGTAATCGTCGCCGACGGGGAGCGTGAGCGCGCCGGGGTCCGTCTCGATCCGAACGGTCTCGGTCTCGAGGATCTCGCCGTCGAGGCTGTACTCGATCGAGTCCGCGCGACTGTCGATCGCCAGCGAGGGCGTGCGCCGGCGGACGATGTGGGTACTGTCCCGCCCGAACAGCCCTTCGAGGGCCGCACCCTCGAGCAGGTCGGTCGTCGCGGCGTCCTCGACGATCGTGACCTCGAGCAGGCCGTCCTCGACGTTCGCCTGTGCCGTCCGCGCGCCGGTGAACCGTCGGCAGTTCCCGATGAGGACGAACAGGGCCTCGCCCTCCCAGGACCGGGCCGTCTCGCCGTTCGGACCCGCGGCCGTCTCCACTCGCAGGGGAAGTGAGTCGAACTCCCCGACCGTCTCGATAGTGTGTTTCACGTACGCGAGCACGCCGAGGGCTGCCTTGCTCTCCGTGGTCGTTTCGCTGCTCGCCTCGGCGGTGATCCCGCCGACACAGGAGTTGACGAAGCACCGATCGTTCGCCGTCGCGATGTCGACCGTCCGCCGTCGGCCGTCCTCGATCACGGTAAACGCGTGCTCGAGGCCGCGAATTCCGACGTTGGTCGCGAAGTTGTTGCCCGTTCCCGCGGGGACGACGGCGACGGTCGTCGTCTCGAGGGCGTCCGCGGCGGCGACGCCGTTGACGACGGCGTTGAGCGTGCCGTCGCCCCCGGCCGCGGCAACGAGGGTGGCCTCGGGTGCGGCCTCGCGGGCGAACTGCTTTGCGTCGCCGCCCTGCTCGGTCCGTCGAATCTCGAACCCGTGGTCGGCCGCGAGTTCGACGACATCGTCGACGTGGTCGCCACTCCCGCTGACGGGGTTGAGAATGAGCACGCGGTCGCTCCCCTTTCCGGGTGTCATACTGCCGTCCATGCCGGCCGCACGCAAAAGGGTCTGCCCGGCGTTTGCTCTCCCATGTACGCGATCGATCTCCACGCGCACACGCGGTTCTTCCATGGGCGGCGCTCGCTCGGCGATCGGTACGACCCGCTGGGCGTCCGCTTGCTCGCCGAGATGGCCAAGCGACGGGACCTCGACGGCGTCGCGACGACCAACCACGACTACTACACGGCGTTCGACCCATCTCCCGACATCGAGACGCTGCCGGGCATCGAGATCACGACCGACCGCGGTCACGTCCTCGTCGTCGGCCCCGATCCGCCCCATGCGACGAAACCCGGCGCGCTCTCCCCCGCGGAGGCGGTCGCGCTGGCACGCGATCGGGACTGCGCCGCGATCGTCGCCCACCCCTTCCGAAACAGCACGGTCCGGGAACTCGAGGAGGTTCCCTTCGACGCGATCGAAGTCAACGGCAAACACCCGCGTTCGCAGCCGCTGGTCGAGGAGTTGGCCGACGAACGGGACCTCCCGCTGGTCGGCGGCAGCGATGCGCACTACCCCTTCGAGGTGGGGCGAGCGTACACGATCGTCGAAGCCGACCGACTCACGCCCGCGTCCGTCGTCGACGCGATCCGCGACGGCCGGGTGAGCGCGACCGTGTCGCGGACCGGGTTCGATAGCCTGCTGCGGCGGGCGTACCGCATGATCCACGATCGCAAGGGAGTGATCGACGCGATCGACCGGCCGACGCCCGGCGTGGGAACCCCGCCGGGCGAGGAAGAGACCGCCGACCGGTAGGGTCACCGCCGTTGCGGCCGCCCGTCGAGCCGTCGGGGATGACCCACGAGAGCAGGTCGATGACGGGCACTCGGACGGAACGCGCGACTACACCACCGACACCGTGACGAGGCGGACTCTCGGTGTCGATCGTTAGCCGAGTTCCTCGTCCAGAATCAATCGCGTTTTCGTGCTCACGACCTCCTCCTGATCGCGGGCTTTCGTAATGAGATCGTTGACCCCGCGCGTGTCGGCGGCGTCGACCACGAGCACGACGTCTTGCTCGCCGGAGACCATCCAGACGAAGTCGACCTCGTCCCACTCGGCCATCCGCTCGGAGACCCCTTTGGTATCGACATCGACCGCGACGCTGATCTCGAGCATCGCCTGCACGTTGCCGGTCCGGGTCGAAATCGTGAAGCGTTCGATTACGTCGTCGTCCAGCATGCGCTCGACGCGGTTGCGGACGGTGCCCTCGCTCGTGCCGACCTCGTCGGCGATTTCGGTGTACGGCGTGCGACTGTCCCGCCGGAGTATATCGAGTATCTGTCGGTCCAGGTCGTCCATGGAGATGCGAACCTACGTGTGACCTGCACTTACCGATTACGAAAATCGTAACTGAGCTTCGAAGACAACACTTATGATGGTCCATCCGATACGTAGATCGTAATGACGGAAGCCTACGTCGCACTGGAAGGCGGCCACGTACTCGACGGGCGTGGTCGTGCCGACGGGACGGCCCGCGGCGAAATCGTGTTCACGACAGCGTACACTGGCTACGAGGAGAGCCTGACCGACCCCTCTTACGAGGAACAGATTCTCACGTTCTCCTACCCGCTGATCGGCAACTACGGCGTCCGCGAGGAGCGGTTCGAGGACGACCGCATCCATCCGCGCGCCGCGATCGCCAAGGAGTTCACCGACGAGATCGTCGACTGGTTCGAACGCGAGGGAGTCCCGGCGGTCGACCACCTCGACACCCGCGATGTCGTCACGGACATCCGCGACGGCGGCGCGATGAAGTGTGGCATCGCCGTCGGCGAGGATGTCACCGAGGAAGACGCGCTCGAGCAACTCGAGGCCTGCACGGCCATGAGCGACCACACCGACATCGGCGCGCAGGTCAGCGTCGACGAGCCGGTCGTCCACGGCACGGACAACGACGGCGAGACGGTCGCCCTGATCGACTGCGGCGCGAAGGGCTCGATCGTCGACTCGCTGCTCGCACGCGATGCGACCGTCCACGTGTTCCCCTACGACGCGGCCGTCGAGACCGTCGAGGCCGTCGACCCCGACCTCCTCTTCATCTCGAACGGCCCCGGCGATCCGGTCAACTTCGAGGGGGCGATCACGCTCGTCGAGGCGTTCGTCGAGGACACGCCCGTCGCCGGCATCTGTCTCGGCCAGCAGATCGTCGCCGAGGCCCTCGGCGGGTCGACCGAGAAGATGACCTTCGGCCACCGCGGCGTCAACCAGCCCGTTCTCGACCTCGAGTCCGGGCAGGTCGTCATGACGACCCAGAATCACGGCTACACCGTCGCCGACCCGGGCGACCACCTCGAGATCACCCAGATCAACGTCAACGACGACACGCCCGAGGGAATCGACGGTATCGAGTACGACGTGCTCACCCGCCAGTACCACCCCGAGGCCAACCCCGGCCCGGAGGACACCCTCGACTTCTTCGACGACGTGCTCGCCATGGCTTCCGGGCGAGCGGACACGCGAGCCGTTCCGGCCGACGACTGACGGCCACCGACTGATCGCGGCTCGCCCGCTTTCGTCGCGTCGTGGACGACTGCTGACTGCGTAGGTGCACTGTTCCCTGTTCTCGAAACCGTCAGAACCGCTCGAGAGAGCCGTTTGGCCGTCATCTCGAGTTAGAAGAAGTTCATGATCGGTCCCAGGTATCGCATGCCGCTGGCGAGGACCCGGTCGTTCTCCACCGCGGTCAGTTCACTGCCGGCGGCGTCGCTCGTCCCGCCGCCTCACGTGGCGAACTCGTAGGTCACCGTCGCGCTGGCGCTGACGGTGACGGGGTCCGCATTGATCTCCGTCGGCGGCGCTGCGTTGCCCGCCGAGTCCTCGGCGGACATGTTATCGTACCGAACCGTATGGACCCGTACGTCACCGGTTGTGACGGATGTCGTTCCCTCGAGTTCGACCTCGCGGTTGTCCGCGATGTGGCTCGCCTCCTCGTCGGCGTTCGCCAACGCGGCGTCGATCGCATCCTTTCGGAGTTCGGACTTGGACTCTTCCTGGAGGGTGAAGTTCACTCGACCGATATTGTTGGCACCGGCCTCGACCGACGCGTCGATGACTTCGCCGACACGGCTCGTATCGGTGAGCGTCACCTCGAACGAGTGAGCTCCCTCGAACCCGTCGGTCTCGCCGTCACGAGTGTGGTTGGGATGGACCCGGTACCGGCCCTCTTCGATGTTCTCGTCGGGAATGCCGAGGTCGTCGAACGCGGTGCGAAGCCGGTCGGCACCGGTCGAGAGCGCGCTGGTCACTTCGTCGGCGGTGTCACCGGAGGCTTCGACGCCGATGTCGACGATCGCCTTATCCGGTTCCGCCTCGACTTCGCCGCTGGCGCTGACCGTGATTTCACCGTCGTCGCCGTCCCCGTCCCCGTCGGCTGCTGATCCTGGGTTCGTCGAATCGGTCTCGGTACTACTGAGCGGGCTTCCCATACAGCCCGCGACCGTCGCTGCGACGCCGACACTCGATGCCGTCAGGAACTGTCTTCGATCCATAGGTGACCGATACAAAAGGGTATGAAAAAAACCCATCCCAAGCTCAAACGGATCTTTGACCCTCGAGCGCTCGAGCAGGAAGACGTTCGGGACACCGATAGTAGTGTCATCATTACGCATGCTGGGCCCGATGGTCGGACCCCTCGAATCGATCACCGAATCGCCGGGGTCGTCTTCGACCGGTAGGAGCGGCGAGCGAACGGGCGGGTCCGCGCGCCGACGGCGAACCGTTCCGTCCGCCTGACTCTCTTCGGCTCGGAACTCAAGGAATATCCAAGTGGCTCGAGGACGTAGCACACAGTGATGGAGCTCTGGGGCTGGCTCATCGGCTACGTCGTCTTATTCGCCCTCTTACACCTGTTACTGTACTACCTGTACGTCCGCCGTGACGACGGGGACGGCGAGCGGACGCCGTCGCTCGCCGATCCGAACCGCGCGAGCATGCGGTCCTCGGCCGGTCCGGATCGGTTCCCCCGCGCATCCGACGACATCGGCGACGCCGACCAGGTTGACGAGGACCGCGAACCCGATTTCGACGGGGAGACGATCCGTTGTCCCCACTGCGGCGCGCGAAACGAGGCCGACCAGACGTTCACCTACTGCTGGAACTGCATCTCCGGACTGCGGCAGTGACCTCGCTCGAGCGGCCGGCGATCGTGGTCCACCGGGGTCGCCGTCCGGTTTTGAGTGAACCGACGTGATGCATCCGTTCGTTTCGCCCCGTTCATACCACGGTGAATTTCTTCATAAATGACCAATTCATGCGCTCGGCTAGCCTTTTTCTGCCAGTAATGAACGATTAAGCTTTTAGTCTTCAAAAAGAGAGTGGGATGCGACGATGAACGGATACGCTCCCTCCCCCTCGCAGTCCCGCTCTCCATCCCTGTATCGCGCCACGCACGACCCGAACGGATCGGCGACGCTCAGTACGACCGTCGTCCACGCGCTGGCCGACTGTCTGGGCGTCGATGTGACCGACAGCCGTCTCTCGCTGTACGATGCCGTCGATCCGGACGCACTGAACCAACTCTTCCGACCGCGCCACGACGGCACGCCGCGGGCCGGCGGCACGCTCACCGTCGTCGTCGCGGGCCACCACGTCACGATCAGGGACACGGGCGAGATCCTGATCGAACCGCCCGCGCGACGCTAACTACCGGTCGGGTTCCGCTATCGCGGGAGCGCGTTCGTCGCCGGTCGGAACGCGCCGGCCGGACGCCGACAGCGCCGTCGCGAGTCGCTCGAGGTGATCGACGCCGACGACGGCGACGACGTCACCCGGCTCCGACCGGAGGTCTGCGAGCCGTTCGATCATGCAGTGTTCGCGCGTGTCGTCTCGGTACGCTAACGCAGAGCCGTCGGTTTCGATGCTACCGAGCAGCGCCTGCACGCCGGCGACGTGGGAACGCTCGTGGGCAGCCTGCCGCTCCGGCGGGT
>NZ_AOII01000013.1 GCF_000337615.1 Natrinema pallidum DSM 3751 | reverse complement strand
CCGCCGACGCTCGAGAGGACGCGCCGGGCCGTCGCGGGAGAGACGCGGTCGGCGACCAGTCGACCCACGAGTCGCCGGAGGAACGAGAGGTTCGGCGCGTCGATGCCGACCGGATCGGCCTCGGGGGCGGCGCTGATCGCAGCGCTCATCTCGCCGCCGAACCGCGGCGGTGCCGACTCCTCGGCGTCGCGGTCGCGAGCGTACGCGCGATACAGCGGCACCGCGACAGGCGGCAGTTCCAGCGCGACCGTCTCCGGTTCGACGCGCTCGAGGATGCGTTCGACGCGTGCGATACTCGCGGGATGGTCGTGAACGACGCCGATGAGAAGTAGGTCGCCGGCAGTGCTGGAAAGGCGACGACAGAACTGGGCGGTGATCCGCGGATCGTCGAACGATTCGGGAACGGACGGGGACTCGTCCATTGCTCGAGTGGTAATACGCGACTACCGTGATAACACTTCCGTTGTGTTGACTCGAGTCCGAGTTAGGATTTAGGGCGGCAGTCGACGCGCGACTGAGAACCGTTACAGTGGGGCAAACCACCCGTTGCAGTTCCGTCGAGGACGATTCTGCCGTCACAGACCGAAGCGACGTGCGACTATCGGACCCGGCACATCGTCTTCATATATAAAATCACCGTCCCGGTATGCGACTGGGAAGGATNGATTAGAAAACTTTATGTAGAATCACAATCAATCATCCGCTCGACTATGAGTCAGCGAATGCAGCAGGGGCAGCCGATGATCGTAATGAGCGAGGACTCCCAGCGCGTCAAGGACAAGGACGCGCAGGATTACAACATCAGCGCCGCCCGTGCGGTCGCTGAAGCCGTCCAGTCGACGCTCGGTCCGAAGGGCATGGACAAGATGCTCGTCGACTCCATGGGATCGGTGACGATCACCAACGACGGCGTCACCATCCTCAAGGAGATGGACATCGACAACCCGACGGCCGAGATGATCATCGAGGTCGCCGAAACCCAGGAGGACGAGGCTGGTGACGGCACCACGACGGCCGTCGCGATCGCCGGAGAACTCCTCAAAAACGCCGAGGATCTCCTCGAGCAGGACATCCACCCGACGGCGATCATCAAGGGCTTCCATCTCGCCAGCGAGCGGGCCCGCGAGGAGATCGACGACATCGCGACCGATATCGACACGAGCGACGAGGAACTCCTCCGGAAGACCGCCGAGACCTCGATGACCGGCAAGGGGACCGAGGTCAACAAGGAGCACCTCGCCCAGCTGATCGTCGAGGCCATCCGCCAGGTCACCGTCGAGGACGAGAACGGCAACAACGTCGTCGACCTCGAGTTCCTCAACATCGAGACCCAGACCGGCCGCAGCGCCGGCGAATCCGACCTCCTCGAGGGTGGCATCGTCGACAAGGACCCCGTCCACGACAACATGCCCCGTTCGGCGACCGACGCCGACATTCTGCTGCTCGACGAGGCCATCGAGGTCGAGGAGACCGACGTCGACACCGAAGTCTCGGTCACCGACCCCGATCAGCTCCAGAAATTCCTCGACCGCGAGGAGAAGCAGCTCCGCGAGAAGGTCGACGCGATCNGTCTCGGTCACCGACCCCGATCAGCTCCAGAAATTCCTCGACCGCGAGGAGAAGCAGCTCCGCGAGAAGGTCGACGCGATCGCCGACCTCGGCGCTGACGTCGTCTTCTGTCAGAAGGGCATCGACGACCTCGCCCAGCACTACCTCGCCAAGGAGGGCATCCTCGCCGTCCGCCGCGCCAAGAAATCCGACCTCGAGTTCCTCCAGGAAGTCGTCAACGCGTCGATCGTCTCCGACCTCGAGAGCGCAACCGAGGAGGACCTCGGCTTCGGCGACGTGACTCGCGACGAGGAGGACGAACTGTTCTACGTCGAGGGCGAGGACGCCCACGGCGTCACCCTCCTGCTTCGCGGCTCGACCGACCACGTCGTCGACGAACTCGAGCGCGGCGTCAACGACGCGCTCGACGTCGTCGCGCAGACCGTCTCGGACNGAGGACGCCCACGGCGTCACCCTCCTGCTTCGCGGCTCGACCGACCACGTCGTCGACGAACTCGAGCGCGGCGTCAACGACGCGCTCGACGTCGTCGCGCAGACCGTCTCGGACGGCCGCGTCCTCGCGGGCGGCGGTGCGATCGAAGTCGAACTCGCCGGTCGCCTCCGCGACTACGCCGACTCCGTCTCCGGCCGCGAGCAGCTGGCAGTCGAAGCCTTCGCCGACTCGCTCGAGCTCGTCCCGCGCGTCCTCGCCGGAAACGCGGGGCTGGACTCCATCGACACGCTGGTCGACCTGCGTGCGGCCCACGACGACGGCGACATCACGGCCGGCCTGAACGTCTTCTCGGGCGATGTCGAGGACACCTTCGAGGCCGGCGTCGTCGAACCGGCTCACGCCAAGGAACAGGCCGTCACCTCCGCCGCCGAAGCGGCCAACCTCGTGCTCAAAATCGACGACATCATCTCCGCCGGTGACCTGTCGACCGACAAGGGCGACGACGAGGAAGGCGGCCCCGGCGGGNAACCGGCTCACGCCAAGGAACAGGCCGTCACCTCCGCCGCCGAAGCGGCCAACCTCGTGCTCAAAATCGACGACATCATCTCCGCCGGTGACCTGTCGACCGACAAGGGCGACGACGAGGAAGGCGGCCCCGGCGGTGCGCCCGGCGGCATGGGCGGCATGGGCGGCGGCATGGGCGGCATGATGTGAGAGTGGTTCGGAACGAACGCAGTGAGTGAGAACCGCTGAAAGCGAGCGGGAAACGAAGTGGCCCGCGAGCTAAACCGACATTTTGCTCTGCGGGCCGCCGAAAGCGGCCCTCGGAAAAATATAGTATAAACGCACACCTCGCTCCCGATGGTCGCTCGTCGGCCCGAACGCGGAGCGTTCGGTGAACGGCGTCGTTCGGGTTCTTCGAACCGCTCACTCGCCGACATTTGCTCGAGTGGGTGGTCGCGCTTGCAACAGACAACACGAAGTCGCCACTACTCGAGATGGTGTCCCATCAGAACGGGGCTGTTCGATTACTCCTCGTCGACCTCGAGTTCGAACTGCTCGTTCTCGGAGACGGCGTTGAGAACGACGCTCGTGTTCGAGGCCTTGATGTCGGGGTCGGTCAACAGCTGTTTGATCTGATCGTTCATGCCGTCGGTGTCTTCGAACTTGCCGATGGCGATGACGTCGTAGTCGCCGGTGACCTCGTAGACGCTTGTCATCTGCTGGTGATCGCGCAGCGTGTCGGTAACGTCGGGCAGGGCGTTGCCCTCGACCTGGAGTTGGATC
>NZ_AOII01000012.1 GCF_000337615.1 Natrinema pallidum DSM 3751 | reverse complement strand
GAAGTGCATTCACTAGTTTCGCATCGAGATTTTCGTACGTCATCACATCTAGCCTCGCACTGTGCCCTTTAGAAATTTACGAATATGCAGTTTGCAGGGGAAGAGAGAAGATTTGCACGGAACAGTAGGGTTTTAGTAGCAGAGTTGCGAGAATAGAGCGACGAGAAAAATGACAAGCGGCAACCTTACTGACACCGAACAGGCGGTATTAGACGAGATCGAGGAGCAGGACGTCGATTTCCTCCGACTGCAATTTACCGATATTCTGGGAACGGTCAAGAACGTCTCCGTGCCGGCCAGACAGGCCGAGAAAGCGTTTACCGAAGGCATCTACTTCGACGGGTCGTCGATCGAAGGCTTCGTTCGCATTCAGGAGTCGGACATGCGTCTCAAGCCCGATCCCGACACGTTCGCCGTGCTCCCGTGGCGTCAGAAGGAGGAAAGCGCTGCCGCCCGGATGATCTGTGACGTCTACGACACCTCGACCGGCGACCCCTTCGAGGGCGATCCGCGTCGCGTGCTCAAGAACGCGCTCGAGCGCGCCGACGAGATGGGGTACAAGGTCAACGCCGCCCCGGAGCCGGAGTTCTTCCTGTTTGAGGAGGACGATGACGGCCGCGCCACGACCATGACGAACGACGCCGGCGGCTACTTCGACCTCGCGCCGAAGGACCTCGCGAGCGACGTTCGTCGGGACATCATCTACGGACTCGAGGAGATGGGCTTCGAGGTCGAGGCCAGCCACCACGAGGTCGCCGAGGGCCAACACGAGATCAACTTCACCTACGACGATGCGCTCTCGACGGCCGACAACGTCGGGACATTCCGAACGGTCGTCCGAGCCATCGCCGCCCAACACGACCTGCACGCGACGTTCATGCCCAAACCGATCCCGCGCATCAACGGCTCGGGAATGCACACCCACCTCTCGCTGTTCACCGCGGACGGCGAGAACGCCTTCCACGACGAGGACGACGAGTTCAACCTGAGCGAGGAGGCCCACGCCTTCACCGCCGGCATCCTCGAACACGCGCCGGCGATCACGGCGATCGCGAACCCGACGGTCAACAGCTACAAGCGACTGGTGCCCGGCTACGAGGCACCCGTCTACGTCGCCTGGTCCGATCGCAACCGCTCGGCACTGATCCGCAAACCGGCGGC
>NZ_AOII01000011.1 GCF_000337615.1 Natrinema pallidum DSM 3751 | reverse complement strand
CTCGGCGAAGCAGTCGCGGCCCTCGAATCGGACGAGGTCATCTACGACGCGCTGGGCGACCACGTCGCGCCGAAGTTCGTCGAAGCCAAACAACAGGAGTTCCAGGACTACCTCGTCGACGTCTCCCAGTGGGAACTCGACCGCTACCTCGAAACATTCTGAGGCGGCCGCACTCTCGGTCGTGGGTTCCGTTCCGGTTCAGTCAGCGGCTGACAGGGCGTGCTCGAGGCGCTCGAGTGCGAGCGGTGCCGACTCGAGCGTGTCGGTCCCCGAGGGCAGCGAGGTTCACACCGGCAAGATCGACGGGGAGGACGACTGGAAGGTCACCAGCGTTCTGATCGATCATTCGACGTGCGCCGAATCAATGCGGTCTCGTGACTCTTCGATGGCCTGTGGCATCTCGCTCGAGCGGTGAACAAACGAGACGGACGCGGCGCTGCGATTCGATTTAGGCGTGGGCGTGCTCGATCCAGTCCTTGGCCCGGGTCTCCGAGATATCGGCGGCCTCGGCGACGGCCTCGGGACCGGCACGCGTGAGGTCGTCGACCGTCGCGATACCGGCCGCCGAGAGCTTGTCGCGGGTCTCGGCGTCGATTCCCTCGACGGACTCGAGGGTGTGCTCCGGATCGGTCTCGATCGCCGTGTGCGGCTCGTCGGTCCCCTGTATCGGGATCTCCCGCGTGACCGCCTCGGTCTGGTCCGTGAGTTGCTGCTGGAACTGCTCGATCTGTTCGGCCTGTCGTTCGAGGAGTGCCTCGATATCGCCGGTCTGGCGCTCCAGTTGGTCCTCGAGTCGGTCCTGTAGCTCCTGGGTCCGCTCGAGGTGATCGCGGAAGTGTCCGGAGAACTCATCGACGGTGTCGACCGTCCGGTCCTCGACGGCCTCCGTCATCTCGAGGAGCTGGTCGGTCTGATCGTCGAGCGCATCGACGAACGCCGCGGAGAGTTCGTCGGCGGAGTCGACGCCCTGCTCGAGTTCGCGCTCGAGCGCGTCGTAAACCGCCGCGTGAGTGCGTTTCAGCCGCTCGAAGCTCTCGTCGACCGACCGGTGGGCGTCGGTGGCGTCGTCGCTCGGGAGCAACGCCGCCATCGCGCTGACGGAGCCGTGGGTCGCCGCCTGCGCGATCTCGAGTTGGTGACGCTGGAGGGATGCCTGCCCCTTGAATCCGGTAAGAACCATCGCGTCGACGGTTCGCTGGGTGGTCATGCCCTGCGTGAGCAACTGCTGACTCTGTTTGACCGCGGTCCGCTGTGCGTCGAACATCGTTCGAATGGGGGAGTCCGATCGGGCCATCTGTTCAGCTACTGCTCCGACTCGGTACAGTATAAGTAACGGGCTTGCAAGCCACTGAAGCCCGTTAGATGGTATGCACTGGATTCGATAGCGGCGGATCGCGGCGGTTCGATCCGGGTAAGTCCCGCTCGAGCGTGACTGTCACGGGCGTCGTGCTCCGGTATTATGCCCGCGGCAGTAGTGTGACACTCCATGGTCGACAGCAGACGCTACGAGTTCGAGGGGGATCGACCGACGATCGACGACACGGCGCGAGTGAGCCGGGAGGCGACCCTCGTCGGCGACGTGGCGATCGAGGCGGACGCGAGCGTCTGGCCCGGGGTTGTCTGCCGCGGTGACATCGGCCCCGTTCGTATCGGTCGGGAGACACACGTCGGAGACAACGCGACGATTCACGCCTCACGACTCGGCGACAAAGTGATGGTCGGCCACGGGGCCGTACTCAACGAAACGACCGTCGAGGAACGGTCGCTGGTCGGGTTCAACGCGACGATCAACACCGATGTGACGATCGGCAGCGGAAGCATCGTCGCCGCCGGAACCGTCGTCCCCGACGAGTACGCCATC
>NZ_AOII01000010.1 GCF_000337615.1 Natrinema pallidum DSM 3751 | reverse complement strand
GCCATCGGCAGGCCGCCGTAGGGGACGTTTATCGAGGCGGCGAGACCGGCCGTCACGACGACCACCCCGAGTACGCGCGCGTCGATCGCGTTCGGCACCGTGCCGTTCCAGACTCCCGACGCGCCCCGGGACGGCTGCTCGAGTTGCATATCGACTCCACCTCGCGGTGACGACCGGGTAGCCGTTGGCCTGTCCCACTGGCGGCTTTATACACTCTCCGGCGGTGCTCGGTTCGAGTACTGCGTCAGCACCGCGTCCTCCCGTACCTCGGCGCGGGACTCGCGCCGATCCTCGAGTCGCGCGGTCGGTTCCGCGTCGGTAGCCACGAACGAGCATCCGACGACGAAAACGAGTTCGATCGCTCCGACGTATGTGATTCTGTGCCGTTTTTCGGCGAATCAGCGGTGCTATCGTGATTTCAGGCCGTAAACGCGCCCGCCACCAGAAGCGGGAACACGAGCGTTGCTTCCGCTTCGACCTGTGTATAATTCGTCCGCTCTTCTTTGATCTTCCCCCACGAGACGGCCTCGTTCGGCGGGGCACCGGACAGTGAGCCGTCTCCTTCCATCCCGGTCGAAATATAGACGACGTAGTCGGCCCCGCCACGGAAGAGGTTCGTCATGATCGCGTGGTGCTTTGGGACTCCGCCACCAACGGCGATGAGGCCGGTCGTCTCCGCTAACAGACCGTCTTCGATCAGGGAATCGTAGTCGTCGAGGATCTCGATCCCGACATCGGAATCGTACCCCTGACGGTAGTAGTAGAGGAAGTTCCCGACTTCGGCGTCGGTCAACGCCGGACAGTATACCGGCACGTCGTTGTCCGCCGCTTGCTTCAACACCGAATCCTCGTCGTCGAGCGTTTCCCCTAATTCGCGCGCGAACGCCGTCGGCGTCCGGATTTTCTGCTCCGCGAAGAAGTCATCGAAGAAATCGTACAGATNNNNGAGCCACACGTATCGATCGGAGGGGACGAAGAGGTTTCCGAGTCGGTTGATCCCACGCTCCCGAAGGGCCGCCTCGTCCGCATCCCAGTCGCCCATCTTGAACGGCTTCGCCGTCTTGATCACGTCCTCAGTGAGCGAGCCGGATGTCGTGATGAGAACGTCTACGTACCCTTCCCGTACGAGATACGCAACGGTCTCGCGGAGCCCGGACGAGATGATGTTCGAGGTACACGTGAGATAGACCGTAGCGTCTTCCTCCTGCATGCGTTCGGCGATATCGATGGCCTCCGCGAGTTGCGTCGCCTGAAAGCCGGTCGTGGCGTAGGAATCGAGCAACTCCCGGAAGTCGAACTCGCCGCGAAAGTCGTAGCCGCGAACGTCCGGGGTACTCAGTTCCTCGTCGCTCCCAGGAACGACGTGATCGTACGAATCGTCGTTGTCCATATCGCTGGATAACGCGACGAAGGGTTTGAAGTACTCGGAATCGATCGTACGACCCTCGATCCGCCCCGAACCGTGAGGGACAGTGGCGACTATCGTGTCCGTCACGCGGACAGCGGATCGAGCCTGGAACTGCTTCGGCGGCGAGACGACGACCGTTCGAGCGGTTGCTATAGCTCNCCCTCGATCCGCCCCGAACCGTGAGGGACAGTGGCGACTATCGTGTCCGTCACGCGGACAGCGGATCGAGCCTGGAACTGCTTCGGCGGCGAGACGACGACCGTTCGAGCGGTTGCTATAGCTCAGCGATTCGTTTTTGGACGGCAGCAAACCCACTCGCCGGTCTCGAAACGGACGAGCCCCGTCGTGGTTGGGCCAAACAGGGCTCGCCACTCACTCATATCCAACCGATCCCCAAGTAGCTTGTGTGACGATCTGAGTGAACGGGATTTAGCGGAGCGAGCGTTTCAAGCGGCTGCTTGTGACAGGAAAGTAAGACACGAATGCTTTTCCATCCGCACACCCTACTCTGCGTGTTCGGATATCCGAATTCGTGGTTGGGCCATGACAGAGGATACTACTACCANTGCTTGTGACAGGAAAGTAAGACACGAATGCTTTTCCATCCGCACACCCTACTCTGCGTGTTCGGATATCCGAATTCGTGGTTGGGCCATGACAGAGGATACTACTACCAGAGAGGCGATTAGCCTGTTGCAGGACCTCGGGCTCCAGGAGTACGAAGCACGCTGCTTTATCGCGTTGAACAAACTTCCGAGCGGAACTGCAAAGGAGATACACGAAATCTCCGACGTTCCGCGAACCAGGGTGTACGACGCTATTCGCGTCCTCGAGTCCCAGGGGCTGGTCGAAGTACAGCACACGAGCCCGCAGGTGTATCGCGCCGTCAGCATCGACGAGGCGACACAGACGCTGCGGCAGAAGTACGACAACCGGATCGAGACGCTCGAGACGCATCTCAGGAACACGGACGTCCGAGAAACCGACGAGGACGACCAGGTCCAGGAGGTCTGGTCGCTGACCGGGCACGAGGCGATCGAGTCGCGGACGATCGAACTCATCGACGAGGCCGAATCCGAGATTGCACTCATCGTCGTCGACGAGGACATTCTGTCCGAGTCGCTGTTCGACGGCTTGCAGACGGCGGCGGATCGGGACATCTCGCTCGTTCTGGGCGGCCAGACGGATGCAGTCACGGAGACGCTCGGGGACCGACTCTCCGCGACGCACGTGTTCGAGACCGGCCTCGACTGGCTCACCGGAATCGAACGCGACGACGAAGTCGCGATCAGCCGCATCCTGCTCGTCGACCGCGAAACGCTTCTGGTCGGCTCCTACTACCCCAACACCGCCGGTAGCGACGCGAAAGAGCAAGCGGTCTTCGCCCGCGGTCTCGAAAACGGGATCGTGGTGTTGCTTCGCCGGTTGGTGACGGCGGGCCTCCCGCGGATCAAAGACCCGGGAGCCTGATGCCGCCCTCTCGGACGCGGCGCGGAGCAAACGACCGCGCGGTGTGGCCGATTACTGATACGCGGGCAGCCGGTCCGATCGATCGGACCCCTCGACGAACGGCAGTTCCGTCCGCGTCGCCGTCACCTCCGCGCCATCGACTCGGACCGTCAGCTCGTCGCTCTCGAGGTCGTAGTCGACGATCGCGAGCGCGATGACGTCGCCGAGCAGCGGGCTCTCGCCGGCGCGGGTCACGTTGCCGACCGACGCGTCGCCATCGAAGACGGCCGCGCCGGACTCGGGCACGGCCTCGCCGTCGAGGGTGAGCCCGACGAGTCGTCGGCTGGGTTGGCCGCGGTTCTCGACGCGGGACACCACCTCCTGCCCGACGTAACAGCCCTTCTCGAAGTCCAGCGCGTTCCGGAGGCCGAGCACGTTCGGGAGCGTCCCCTCGAGTTCGGTGTGAAAGAGCGGCGATCCGGCCTCGAGCGCGAGGCTGTCGACGGTCCGATAGCCGAAGGGAGCGGCGTTCAACCCCTGGTTGAGCAGCGTGTCGTGGACGGCAGCGGCGTCGGCGGCGGCACAGATCACTTCGTAGCTCTCCTCGCCGGTGAGCGCGTCGGTGCGGATGACGGAGACGCCCACGTCACCCATCGTTCCGCGGACGAACGAGTACCGCTCGTCCGGCGAGCCGGCCCCGTTGAGGACGCTGGCTATCTTCTCCGTCGCTTGCGGGCCGTGAATGCCGAAAACCGCGTAGTCGTCGGTCGCGACGCGGATTTCCACGTCCTGAATGAACACCTTTTCCGACCACTCCTCGGCGAGGGGGGCGGCGGTTTCGGGCTGGGTGAAAAGCAAGAGTCGCTCGCCAGCGTTGTAGATGTAGAGTTCCACGTCGATCCCGCCCTGGGGATCGAGGACGAGCGCGTAACAGCCCTGCCCGTCCGTCGTCGGGACGCGGTTCGAGACGACGTTATCGACGTACTCGACGCGGTCGTCGCCCGTCACGACGATCACGCCGTAGGCCTGCTCGAGCAGGCCGACGCCGTTGCGTACCGCCCGATGGGTGCGCGCCGGCCGTCCGTAGTGTTCGACGACCCGCCGATCGGCGCGCTCGCCGAACGTAGCCCCGTGGTCCTCGTGGATCGACTCGATGACGCTCATGCGTATTCCCTGGGGCCTGAGCGTATCAGGCGTTTCGATTCAAAAGGGCAACCGCTCGCGGAGCCAGTCGCCGATCGATTGCTCCCCGTCCCCCTCGGCCGGCGTCTCGGGAACCACGCGTTCGGCGGGCTTGATCACCGTCTCCGACCCCGAGTCGACGACGATCAGGTCGTCCTGCTTGAGCGTCGAGAGGGCGTCCTCGAGTTCGTCGATGTCGACTTCGACGGCCGCGCGGAGCTCGAAGACGGACATTCCGTCGTCGGCGCGATCGACCAGCGCGTCGAGTACCGCCACCTCCGTCCGTTCCCGGTTCCGGTACTCCCGCTTTGCTCTCATCTATGTGTGTATTCGACCACCTGGGATTTGACGTTTGTCGTTCCGCCGGTTCCAGAGCACCGGCGTCGCGAACACCGACGCAGGCTGGCGGAGAATGCCCGGCCCGATCCGACCCGGTGAGACATCCCGACGAAACGCGTCGCCACCGTTCGGTCGTCGTGACAGTCCATCATGCAACACGTTTTTTATGGTATGACTGGGTACGGTGGGACAATGGCCCTTCGATGTTCGTTGCTCGGACACGACTACGGGGACTCCGAAGTCGAACGCGAGCGCGAAGAACGGGGCAGCGAGGTCGTCGTAACCGTCCAGGAGTACGAGGAGTGTGCCCGCTGTGGTGATCGCAACGTCATCAGCGAAAACACCGAAGTGACCAGCCTCTTCGCCGGAACGGACGCCGACTCGGTCCCCGACGAGCCCGATACCGAACCGCCCGAACCACCACTCGAGCCCGACGCGACGGATGCGCCCGATGCGACGTCGGCCTCGGACCCCGAAGTCGCCGCCGCGGAGGATGCGGTCGCGTCGACCGACGGCGACGACGCCGAGCTCATCGACGCCGACGACGACGGATCGGACGCGCTCGAGACGGGAACACCGGTGGCGGAGCCGTCCGCGAGCCCGACAGCCGATCCGTCCGAGCCGACCCCGGAAGCGGCGGCCGGCGGTCTCGAGACCGACGACGACACGGCCGAGATCGACCTGCCCACCGACGAGCACGGCGATCCGGTCACTGACGACGGCGAAATCCTCGAGGACGAGCCCGCGACGGAACGGGATCGGGACCGCGACCACGGCGAGTGGCCCGATTCGGACGACGTCGGCCCGCCGGTCGATGGCGAATCCGATCCGACCAACTGGCCGGACGACCCGGTCGACGGCGAGACGGCGTCCGACACTGACGCCCTCGATCCCGACGAGATCGACGATGATGCCGTCCTCCTCGACACCGAAGACCCCGTCGGAGGTGCCCAGGCAGGCGGCGAGACCGGGCCCGACGGTGCGGCTGCGGCTGCGGCCGATGCCCGGTCGGTGACTGCGGACCCGCCGACGGACGTCCGAGGCGACGCCGAGCCCGCGCCCGATCCCGATCCCGATCCGGGAACCGGAATCGAGCGCGCCGCGTCCGCGCCGACGCCCGCCGAAAGCGACGGCGCGTCCGACGACGTGCCGACCGAACTCTACTGCCCGCGGTGTGACTACGTCTCCGCTGGCGATCGGGAATCGCTTCGCACCGGCGACATCTGCCCCGACTGTCGGAAGGGGTACCTCAGCGAGCGCGAGCGACGATAGAAGCGTCAGTCGGACGTGATCGGCGATCCCCGCGTTCCCGCGTCGGCTGCCGCGGTCCCGCGAGCGCTCACCGATACCCCACACCCTGCCGATCGGTTCCCGACCGATAGCGATCGGTATCGGCGGTCTCCGGGTTCGAGAACGCATCAGACGCGCGAAACGTCGGCTATGAAAAGAGGTAAACACTCCGCCGTGTTTCTTCGAGCCATGAAGGAGTACAAGATGCGTCGCGGTGAATATCTCGAGGAACGAATTCCGGATATGGAAGCCACGATCGAGGACTACTTCGGCTCGATCACGGATACCGAGGAGTACAAGGGAAGCGACCTGTACGTCATCGGCGAGCCGGCCAATCCGGTCTTCGAGAAGATCATCGCCGGGACCGTCGAATACTCCGGCAAGAAGGACAAACTCGGCGTCGAGTTCCACGAGCGCGATCCCACCGAACTCGGCCCCGACGAACTCGAGGCCGCCGGCGATGCCGTCGACGCGAAAAACGATTTCCTGCTCGAGGCGACCGGCCGCGACGCCAAATCCCGTCGCGAGTCGATGAAGCGCAAAGTCGAGGACGACCCGGATCACGACTTCTAGACATCGACGTTTTGTTCTTCGGTCTCTCACGCTGGCAGCAGCACCGCTGCCGCCAGCGTGCCGTCTGCCGTCCTTCGGCAACAGGTCGATCAAACGCACTCTCCCTCGGTGGGTCGGTCGTCGGCCCGCTCGTTCGCTTCGCTCACTCGCGGTTGGTATCGGTGACACGCCTGCCCTTCCCCGAGTCAGGCGACTCACCGCGAGTGCGGTGACCCGCCTTCCCGGCCGGAGCGGTTTCCACCCGCGTTCGTAACGGCTTTTATCGCCGCGTCGAACCCTCGAGTCATGGACCCACAGGCGTTTGTCGCCGCCACGCTCGCCGCCCACGTCGGGTTTGCGATCGTCGTGACCGCACACGCGTCGCTGACCGATCGCGATGCCGGCCCGTGGCCGTTCGTGACGCTCGCGTTCGGATTGGCCGGGATCGCCGCCTACGTTTTCTACGACGGGACAAGCGGTTCGGACACGCACTGAGACGACCGGCGACCTGCGTTCAGTCGCCGGCTGTGGCCCGTTCCCCGCCCTCGCTGCTCGAACGGGAGCCGTCGGCCCAGACGCCCTCCGTGAGGTCGATCCCGTCGGTGCACTTGCCGACGACGGAGGCGACGGCGAGGTCGCCGGTTACGTTGTTCGTCGTCGCGATCCGGCCGAGGATCGGGTCGACGCCCGCGACGAAGCCGACGATCTCGAGGGGCAAGCCCACGGCGTTCAGGATGACGGTGAGCATGATCAGCCCCGCACCGGGGACACCGGCGGTGCCGATACTGATCAGGATCACGGTCGCGAGAACGAGCACCTGATCGCCCAGGCCGAGGGAGACTCCGACCATGTTAGCGGCAAATACCACCGTCACGGCCTGTCTGATCGCCGCCCCGTCCATGTTGATCGTCGCCCCGAGCGGGAGGCCGAAGCCGTAGACCGATTCGTCGATCCGCAGGTTCGTTTCGGCGTCGGTGATCGTCACCGGTAGCGTGCCGCTCGAGGAGCGGATCGTAAAGGCCGTCACCATCGCGTCTTTCGCACCGTTGAGAAACGCAAGCGGCGACTGGCCGAGGATACCGACCGTCATCACGCCGAGGTAGGTGACGGTCATGTGGATCACGATTCCGATCGTGATGACCCCGACGAGTGCGCCCAGTTGGACGATCGCGCCCAGTCCCTCGGTCCCGATCGCGGCGGCCATGAGCGCGAAGACGCCGATGACGCCGTACTCCATGACGCCCCAGACGACTTTGAATAACGCCTGCGTGCCGGCGTCGATGAACGCGAAGAAGCCGTCGATCGCGTCTTCGATCGGCTCCTCGGTCGTCGACTCGCGGACGATCGTCAGCGCCAACCCGAAGACGATGACGACGAAGATCGTCGCGAGGATCTCGCCGTTGACCATCGCGGCCAACGGGTTCTCGGGGACGATACCGAGGACGACCTCGGAGACCGTCGGCGGTTCGGCCTGCTGGGCCTCGCCACCGGTGAACTCCACGGCCGTGCCGGGATCGAACAGATTCGCGACTGCGAGGCCGATCAGGGCCGCGATCGTCGTCGTCGCGGCGTAGAGCAAGACCGTCAGCCCGCCGACTTTGCCGAGTTTCGACGGCGTCAGCTTGCGCATCCCACCGAGCAGCGTAAAGACGATCAGCGGGATGATCAGCATCTCGAGCAACCGCAGGAAGAGATCACCAAGCGGGCTGAGAACGCTGGCGCGTTCCCCGGCGATGGCCCCGAGTGTGGTCCCGAGGACGAACGCGACCGCGATACGGTAGATGATCGGAATCGAGCGATACTGGCTCCAGGTTCGTCGCGGCAACGACTCCTGCGTCGGACTCATCGACCCGCCCTATGAACGGGACCGATCAACCCGTGTCGGTACCGGTGAGACTGGCCCGCTCCTATGACGGCCGCGTCGTGGCGGAGATGGGGCTGGTGTTCAAGCCAGGAAGACGTGTCGCGGTCGGTCAGCGAGGACGTCCCGGCCGAACTCGACGGTCTCCGAGAAGGCGTCGCTCCGGAAGAACGCCATGGCATCCTCCCGGGAGTCCCATCGGCTGGCGATGAACATGTCGTTCTCGTCCTCACGGTTGACCAGCAGGTCGGTCTTGCGGTGGCCGTCCATATCGGCGAGGACGCCGCCGACATCGTCGAAGGTCCCGACGAAGTCGCTGCGATGCTCCGGCTTGACCGTATAGAACATCCCCATCGTCCCCCACGAGTCGTCCTCGTCGTCACCGGCCTGTCGGACGACATCGGGTAACTCGGCGAGGAATCCGGCGGCCGTGTTCGCAGCCCGATCGGTCTCCCAGAGGCTGACGACGGCGGTTTCGCTGTCCGCGTCTTGGGCCTCGTAGACCGCCGTCTTCACGTGGGTATCGTAGTGATCGAAGTTCTCCCGGTAGCCGTCAACCTCCTCGAACAGGTCGTCGGGGTCGGCCGCCGAGTAAAGGACGACCGCGTGGACATCCTCGCCGTGGGGCTGGCCCGCGTAGATGCCCTCGTCCTCGAGTTCGTCGCGGATGTCTCCGCTCTCGTCGCCGTGGCCCGACGCCGAGTCGTCGCCGTGGTGATGGCCGCCGGACCCGCCGTGGTGTCCCGCGGCGTCGCCGTCAGCGTGGTGATGGGGCCCGTCACCCTCGGTCGGAACGCGTTCGCCGGCGAGGAAGGTCGCGAGGTCCGCGGGCGGGAACCGGCGGGCCGAGAGGAACCGACCGAACTCGGCGAAGCGGGAACTCGAGGGGTCAAAGCGCATCTCGTAGAGCAGTTCCTTCACGTCCGTCGGATCGTCGCCGAACAGCGTCACGCCCCACTCGAAGTCGTCGAGGCCGACGCTGCCGGAGATGATCTGCGTGACGCGGCCGGCGTAGTCCTTGCCGATTTTGCCGTGGTTCGCGAGGTAGTCGGCCCGCTCGTCGAAGGGGAGTTCGTACCAGTTGTGGTCGGGGCCGCGGCGCTTGCTCATCGGATAGAAACTCAGGAAGTCGCTGTCGGGAATCTCGGGTTTGAGCCGCGACTCGATGTAGCGCTCGAGGCCGGCATCCTCGACCTCGCTGTCCTCGTCGAAGTAGTCCTCGGACATATACCCGGAGACCTCCGTCACCGAAAGGTAGGAGTCGGCCCGCTCGGTGAACTCGGCGAGCGCGGTGTGCTCGAACCGGCGCTCGAGCGTATCGATATCGGCGAGCGTCGGCCGCAGGTGGAGGACGAGCAGGTCGGCCTTGTGACCGAGCACCGAGAACGTAGCCGAGTCACCGGCCTCCGCGTCGTCGACGGCCTCACAGGCGGTCAGATAGTCGATGCCGTCGTCGATCGCCTGCGAACGGCGCCGCTCGGGCGCGTTTCGCCAGGCGTCCCAGTCGATCGACCGGAAGTCGTGCAGGACGTACCAACCCTCTTCGGTCTGTGGCGGTCGTCGTCGTTCCATGGATGCGAGTTGGGACGGAGACGCCAAGAAGGGCCGGGTTTCGCCCCGCTCCCGTCCATCGACGGACTCGGTTCCGTGCCCGGAGCGCCCGGCTCCCGTCGCGGGTCGGACCCGTCGCGTGCGGACGTGACCGAAACCCTTTAGCGCTATCCGTATAACTGACCAGCCATATGCGGAAGAGTGGGCCGCCGAAAGGACTCATCGCCTATATCGTCCTCGAACTCCTCGAGGAGAAGCCGCGATACGGCTACGAGATCCTCAAGGAGATCCGGGATCTCAGCGGCGGTCACTGGGAACCGTCCTACGGCTCGGTGTACCCGATCCTCTATAAATTCGAGGAGAAGGGATGGGCCGAGCGTATCGAACGCAAAGACGAACCGGACCGAAAATACTTCGAACTCACCGACGACGGGATTGCGGAACTCGAGGACCGCCGCGAGAGCGGGCCGGAAAAGGCTCGAGACTTCGCCGACGTCATCCTCGGCTTTTTCCACGTCTACGCGGCGTTCTCGACGGACGACCGGTTCGACATTCCGGAGAAAGAGTGTGAGTGGTGCTTCGACGAGGAGTTCAGCCGCTGGGTCGTCGAGCAGGTCGCCCGCCACTACGAACACTACTTCGATACCGAGTTCGAGCGCATCGAGGAGACCCACGAGGAGTTCTCCGATCGCCACGGGCTCGATCCCGACGACTCGTAGACGCCGCCGAGATCGTTTCTCACCCCAGCAGTTGCGGGCCGAACAACAGGAGGATGAAGCTCACGAGCATCGTCACTCCGATCGCCGTCGTCACCGTCCGGACCATCCCGCGGGTTGCGTCGACAGGGAGTCGGGAGACGATCGCTTCGGTACTCGTCCGAAGGATGTGCCCGCCGTCGAGCGGGAACGCCGGAATACAGTTGAAAAAGCCCAGTTGGACGTTGATCCAGCCGGTCCAGAACAGCAGGTTCGCGAGGAGGAAGACGGTCCCGTCGCCGAACGCACCGAGCATCCCCTGGGCCTGGTAGAAGTTCTGTACCCCGCCGGTGAAGCCGGCGAAATTGAACGGCATCGCGCCGCTGACGCCGATGACCGGCAGCATCAGCGCGACACCGATCTTCCCGAGGAAGCTCTCGGTAATCGGGCCGAATCGCGTCTCGCCGTCGCCCCCGAGCAGCCCCAGATACTCGTCCGCGGGGTAGAGTTGGACGCCGATGTCGTTCACCGCGACGCCGGACATGCCCGGCACGGGCTGAATGCCGAGGAACCCGCTGTTCTCCCGCGGGTGCTCGTCGAGCGTGACGGTGTACGTCTCGCGTTCGTCGCCGACGTAGCCCGCGACCGCGACCCGTTGGTCGGGCTCGCTGTCCTCGAGCAGGGCGGCGAGCTCACCGTAGTTCTGTACCCGTTCGCCGTCGAAGCGGGTGATCACCATGGTCTCGTCGGTCGGGCCGGCCTCGCGCTCGAGGGGGCCGTCAGCGGCGACCGAGACCGCCGCACCGACGGTTACCTCGCGCTCGATCCGGTCGTCGGTCGTATCGTCTGCGGGTTCGATCGTCAGCGTGACCCGCTCGCTGTCGCCGACGGCGTCGTAGAAGCCGCGTTCGGTCGCGACGGTCCGGCCGTCGACCGCGCGGATCTTGTCGCCGACGGAGAGTCCCGTCGGGCCGTTTTCCATCGCGGTGGACACGAGCAGGGACCGATCGACGGGGACCGTCCGCTCGCCGTTGAGTTCGATGGCGACCTGCTCGCTGTCGACGGCCTCGAGTCGGGTCGCGAGGTCGTCGTTGCCCTCGACTGCGGTGCCGTTGATCGCGGTAATGCGGTCGTTCGGCTCGATCCCGGCGTCGGCTGCGGGCGAGTCGGGAGCGACGCCGCCGACGGCGGCTCCGGGCGCGATGCCGATCGCGCCGACGACGGGGCCGAACAGGAGGGCGAACGCCAGCAGCGTGATCGCGAAGTTGTTCGTGACGCCGGCGGCGAACATTCTGGTCTGACCACCCCGCGAGGCGGACTTGCTGCTCTCCTGATCGGGTTCGACGAACGCGCCGATGGGGAGGAACGCGAGCATCGCGACGCCCATCGAGTCGATATCGATGTCCTCGACGCGACAGAGCAGCCCGTGGCCCCCTTCGTGGACGACGAGGCCGACGAGCAGCCCGAAGACGATGCCGGGCGTCGCCGACAACGGCAGAAAGTCGTTGACACCGGGAATGACGAGCACGTTGTGTGGCTGTCTGGCGGGGGAACTCGCCGACTGCGGCGATGAGAGCGCGATCACCGCCACGCGAATCAGAACGGCGAACATGCTGATCATCACGACGAGCGCGATTCCGACGCCGAAGTTCGACCACGCCCGCCAGAAACGCTTCGGTCGCGCGAGCCGGTCCAGAAGCACCCGCCCGCGTTTCGTGTGGAACGTGAGGATCGGCCCTTGGGTCCCGATGTAGTCCGGGAGATACCCACCGTTTCGGAGGCCGATGACCGCGATCCAGTAGAGCAGAAGACCGATCAGAACCCACGTCAGGAGTTCCGAACCGTAGATTGCAGGCGGCGAGACGACAGCGAGAGAGCCGTGGTCCATCGATACTATCTCCGGGCGGGGTTCTCAAATGACTTTTGTCTATCCGGGCGGCCGTTCGAGCCCGCTCACCGCTCCCGGCGCAATCGTCCGACGACGAACGCGCGATCGACCTTCGCGAGGAACGGGCCGAGCTTCGGCCCCTGCTCTTCGTCGAAGAACAGCCGGTAGCCCGCCGCGAAGAAGTCGCCAGTGTCGATGTCGTGGCGCTTTGCGGCCTCGTAGATCTCGCCCTGAATCTCCTCGGGGTCGTGACCCGCCTCGATGAAGTCGGCCAGGTCCGCGAGCGCGGCTTCGGTCTCCGCGTCGAAGTCGTGCGCCGGAATCTCGGTTCGCTTGAGCTCGTAATCGAACTCGTTGCCCGTCCGGCGCGCCCAGTTGCGGGCCTGCTCGACCCGCTCGAGCGCGTCCGCCACGGCCCACTCGGGCGCGTCGTCTGGGATGTGGCCCTCGCGGCGCGCAATTTCCTCGCGCAGGTCGGGATCGTCGGTCATCCCGAGTACCGCGGCGAAGGTGTAGGGAAGCCGAATCCGCTCTTCGCGTGGCTCCTCGACCACGAAGGGGTAGACGCGATCGGCGAAGGCCTGTTCGTCCTCGCTGGCATCGATTTCGCCGAAGTAGGTCGCCTCGAGCCGGTCGAACTCGTCGACCAACTGGTCGAGGCGCTCGATGCTGAAGTCCCGGGCCTTCGCGGGGTCCTTCGCGAAGAAGTAGCGCAGCACGTCGGGCTCGAGCAACTCGAGTACGTCCGAGACGAGGATGACGTTTCCTTCGGAGGAGGAGAAGGGCTCGCCGTCGAGGGTGAACCACTCGTAGACCATCGGCACCGGCGGCTCGATCTCGAGGACGGTTCGCGCGACGTCCTGGCCGCTGGGCCACGAGCCTTCGGCGTGGTCCTTCCCGAAGGGTTCGAAATCGACGCCCAGCAGCTGCCACTGGGCGGGCCACTCGAAGCGCCAGGGGAGTTTCCCCTCGCGCAGCGTGGCGGTGCCCTCGTGGCCACAGCCATCGATGGTCCGATCGCCGGCGTCCATGTCGGTACAGCGGTAGTCGACGGTGCCGGCCGCTCCCGCATCGAGATCGACGCTCGTTACCGTCTCGGTGAGCTTGCCACACTCCTCGCAGATCGGGTTGAACGGGACGTAGTCGGCGTTCGCATCGACCTTGTCCTGATACTGCGAGAGCACGTCGCGTGCGCGATCCCGATGCTCGAGGACGAAGCGGGTCACGGCCTCGAACTCGCCGGACTCGTACAGGTCCGTGTTCGAGACGAGGTCGATCTGCGCGCCGATCGCGTCGGCGCTGTCCTGAATGATCGTCGAGAAGTGGTCGCCGTAAGAATCGCAGCAACCGAACGGGTCCGGGATGTCGGTGTAGGGCGCGCCGAGGTTGCGACCGAGCGCGCCGGCGTCGACCTCGCCGAGATCGACCAGGTTCCCCTCGAGGTCACAGAGGGTTCGCGGGAGCTTCCGGAGGGGGTCGCGGTCGTCGGCGGTGAAGACCTGCCGGACCTCGTAGCCCCGATCCCGAAGCACTTCGGCGACGAAGTAACCGCGCATAATCTCGTTGACGTTGCCCAGATGGGGAACGCCCGACGGCGAGATGCCGCCCTTGACGACGATCGGCTCGTCCGGCTCTCGAGTTTCGATCCGGTCCGCGACGGTATCCGCCCAGAACGCGTGTCGCGTTTCGCTCGCTTCCTCGCGCTGGAGGGTGTAGGGGCTGATCGCGTCCGATTCCGCGACGGGTTCCGTTTCCGCGTCGGCATCGCCGTCGCCACTCATCGTTCGTCGCTCGCCCAGTAGGTCGGTTCCGCGCCGGCACCGTCGGGGACGATGTCGGTCCCCTCGTGATCCCCGTGACGAACGGCGCGGGCGATCCGGTCGGGATCGGTGCCGTCGAGGACGATCGTCCGCATTCCCGAGCGTTCGATGATCTTGGCCGCCAGCAGGTCGACGGGTGCCGAGGCGCCGGCGTTCATCTCGAGGCCGGCGATGGCGTCGACCAGGGCCGTCGCGGAGAGGCGGTCGTGTTTGGTTGCGTCGGCGTCCTTGTTCGGATCGGCGCTGTAGACGCCGGGAACGCTCGTCGCGTAGATCAGGAGGTCGGCGTCGATGTACTCCGCCAGGGCGGCCCCGACCGCGTCGGTCGTCTGGGCCGGCGCGACGCCACCCATGATACAGATGTCGTCCCGCCGAAGCGCCTCGCTGGCCTCCTCGTAATCCAGCGCCGGCGCGGTGACGGACTCCTCGCTCAGCGCGGCGATGAGCAGCCGTGCGTTGAGTCGCGTGACATCGATACCCAGCTGATCGAGTTCGATCTCGTTTGCCCCGAGGTCTCGAGCGGCCCCGATGTACTCGCGGGCGACGCCGCCGCCCCCGACGACGGCACCGATTCGACACCCCTCCGAAATGAGGTCTTCGATGACGGCCGCGTGCTCGGCTACCCGGTCCGCGCCGGGCTCGGGCACGAGGACGCTTCCGCCGATAGAGACGACCACTTTCATACTACCCCGGTGTAGCGGAGTTGCTATCTTAAGGGTTGTCAACTGCCCGGACGGCGTGGTGACATCCCTCTCGAGCGCGACCGACTCGACGCCCGGCCCCGCGAAACGGGGACCGCTCTCGGATGAATCGCTGTCAGTCCGTGCCGGCGATCCGACGGGCGGCGCGTGGAGTTGCCGGTCGCTCGGCACAACAGCCCGTCTCATTCCTCGAGCGACAGGACCAGTGCGTCACCGTCCTGGTGGAACTCGGTCCCGAACGGAGCCGATAGCGTTCGCATCCGCTCGCGGGCCCACGCGGCGGCCTCCGGACCGGCCTCGTGAACCGCACAGCCGTCGATGACGGTCGGCTGCAATCGGAGGTCGACCGGTCGGCCCTCTGGCGTCACCGCGAGGACGAACAGGAAGCTCCGGTCGTTGTGCACCGCCTCGTCGACCCGGTAATCGTCGACGAAGTCGCCCGCGTCGTAGATGATCGGACTCCCGTCGTGGTGTTCGATCCCCTGAACGACGTGGGCACTGTGGCCGTGAATCGCGTCGACGCCGTTGTCGACCAGCCAGCGGCCGAAATCCCGGAACGACGCCGGCGGCTCGGTGACCATGTTCGGCCCCCAGTGCAGCGAGGCGACCAGCAGGTCCGGATTCGTCTCGCTGGCGCGCTCGAGCGCCTCGCGAACGCGCCGTCGCGTGGCCGGGTCATCGGTATCGATTTCGATCCGGGCCGTCCCCGGCGAGGCGTCATCGGCCGCGTACTCCGGCGTGTTGTCCGTCAGCGAAACGAGCGCGATGTCGAGACCGTCGTCTCCCGCCGCCGGTGCCGCGTCCGACTCCCCGGCCGCGGGATCACCGGCAGCGGCCGTTCCACCGATCGTCCGCACCGCCGGTGCGAGCGCCTCGTCGATCGTCGCTCCCGCACCCGCGTGGGCGATCCCGGCGTCGTCGAGCGCGTCGACCGTGTCCCGTAGCGCCACTTCCTCGTAGTCGAGCACGTGGTTGTTCGCCAGCGCACAGATATCGACGCCGGCGCGCTCGAGGGCGGGGATCGCCCAGTCGGGGTCGGCTCGGAAGTGAAACGGCCGGTACGTACGTTGCCACTGCCGTCCGCGGGTCGAGAGCACGCACTCGAGGTTGATCACGAGCCCGTCCAGTTCGCGAAGGCGCTCGAGGACGGTCCCCCAGACGGCGTCGACCGGCCGGTCACGCTGACGGGCGTCGACGAGCCGCCCGAGCATCACGTCGCCCGTGAAGCCAATGCGGAGGGGCATATGCGAACGGTCACCATCCAACTGCAAAACTCCGGGTCACGATCGCCGATCGCGGTGCTTGCCCGGCGACAGCTACAAAGTCCGACCGGACCATAGCTCGCACATGCACGTACTCGGCGTTCGCGAGGCGGGAGCCGACGACGGCGCGCTCGAGTCGGTCGTCGACCGGGTCGTCGATCGGCTCGCCGAGCGGGGACGCGTCGGCGTCGTCAGATACGATGCGACGATCGCTGACGGGACACACGCACGCGAATCGACGACGCTCGGCGGCGACGTCACCTACGACCTCGGCGTCGACGGCGACTGGACCGCATCGGGGACGGGGATGTCCGTCGGTGACGCGCTCGAGAGCCTAGCGACCGATTGCGGGTACGCGGTCGTCGTCGGCGTCCCGTCCCTGCAGTACCCCTCGATCGCGGTGGGGTCGGACGCCGCTGCCGAACGCGAGGCGGGGGAGACGGTCATCGCTGCCGTCGACGGCCCCGCCGACCTCGATCTCGACGCCCTCGTCCCGGCCCTCGAGTCGGCCGAGCCCTACCGAAGCCTCGCGTCGCTGGTCGCTCGCGTCAAACGATCGCCGCGGGCGGACCGGGCGGGCGCGATCGCGACGTTCACGGGCCGGGTCCGCGCGAAGGACAGCGCGGACGACGCTCCGACCCAGTACCTCGAGTTCGAGAAGTACGAGGGCGTCGCCGACGAGCGGATGGCGGCCCTCGAGACCGATCTCGAGACTCGGGACGGGGTGTTCGAGGTCGAACTCTACCACCGGACCGGGATCGTCGAGGACGGCGAGGACATCGTCTTCGTCGTCGTGCTCGCGGGCCACCGCGAGGAGGCGTTTCGGACCGTCGAGGACGGGATCAACCGGCTGAAAGACGAAGTCCCGCTGTTCAAAAAGGAGGTGACGGTCGAGGACGAGTTCTGGGTCCACGACCGACCCTGATCGTTACATTCCATCGAAGTCGGCGTGCAAACATCGAACCGGTCGGCAAACGCGACCGTAACCGAATCGCGTTGATTATACGGATTATAATGTGTTAGATTCGGTTTTAAAACGTCTCGAGGCCTCTCGTGGATCGATAAATAGTCTCTTAATCGAGAATAAAACGTCTTTTACCCCCCAGATCGCTGAAGACAAGCGAAACGCCGCTAATCATCCACCCTTTATAACATATATCCCCACCAATGGATGGTTGTCGATGAGTACGACAGCCCACTCCTCCACGGAAAGCAAGGAACGCCGCCTGAAACGCTACCTGCGCGACCGTGCCGAAGACGGTGAGATGTACTTCAAAGGCAAGTTCATCGCGGACGATGTCGGGATGTCCCCCAAGGAGATCGGCGCGATGATGGTCAAGCTCTCGGACTCGGTCAACGACCTCGAGATCGAGAAGTGGTCGTACACGAGCGCGACCACGTGGCGTGTCGCACCCGCCTGATCGTCGCGTTCACCCCTCCCCCACGTGCGACCGTCTCCCGAACCGCTCGGACGACGGTCCCCGCTTCCAGTGCCGGCACACCGACTCGTCGGCACGACCGCCCGCGGACGGATTCGTACTACCGTGTCCCCGTTTTCGGTCGGCCCTGCCGGACAGTCCAGTTACACGTCGACTGGTGGTTCGCGTCTCCCCCGCGATGAGAAACGGCCGGGCCTGCCGACGGCAGTCGATTTATACCCGAAGACAGTGAACCTCGGATGATGGAGGACATCGATCGGTCCGGATTCGGTACGGCGGGACGCGACGGACCCTCGCTCGAGGACGGGCCGCCGATCGATCGCATCGAGTCAGTGTTTGCGGTCTACGAGGTACAGCGGGAAGACGGGCGGCTGGTGTACTACGGCGACCCGTTGACTCACCCGGAGCGAGTGATGCGAGAGCTCTGGGCGGCGTTCCGCGAGCACGGCTACGACGCCGAACTCGAGACACGCCACGGCGAGTACGTGCTCGTCGCCGAACCGACCAGCGTCGGGATCGACGGGATACCGTGGACGAACCTCGTGCTCTTGCTCGCGACGGTGTGTTCGACGCTGTTCGCCGGCGCGTTCTGGTATCAACTCGATCCGTTCGCGGACCCAGCCTCGGTCTGGCAGGCATGGCCGTTTACCGCGGCGATTCTCGGCGTTCTCGGCGTCCACGAGATGGGTCACTACGTCATGAGTCGATACCACCAGGTCGACGCCTCGTTGCCCTACTTCATCCCGGTCCCGACGCTCATCGGGACGATGGGTGCCGTGATCAAGATGAAAGGCCGGATGCCGGACCGGAAGGCGCTGTTCGATATCGGCGTCGCCGGGCCACTGGCCGGCCTCGTGGCCACGGTCGTCGTAACCGTCATCGGGCTCCACCTGCCGCCCGTGGCCGTCTCCGATGCGGTGGTACAGGACCCCAACGCCATCCGGATCGAGTTGGGCTACCCGCCGTTGCTCGAGTTGCTCGCGGCGGGATTCGATCAGCCGCTGTACCGGAACGATCCGACGATGGGAGTGAACCCGGTCGTCATCGGGGCCTGGGTCGGCATGTTCGTCACCTTCCTCAACCTGATCCCGGTGGGGCAACTCGACGGCGGCCACATCCTCCGGGCGATGGTGGGCGACTATCAGGAGACCATCGCGGCGCTCGTGCCGGGCGCGCTGTTCGCGCTCGCCGGCTACCTCTATTATTTCCGGGACTACAGCATCAACACCGTCTTCGTCTGGGTCCTCTGGGGGCTGTTGGCGACTCTGTTCGCGTCGATGGGAGCGGCAACCCCGATTCGGGACGACAGACTCGGCTCCGGCCGGCTCCTCCTCGGGATCGTCACGTTCGGGGTCGGCCTGCTCTGTTTCATGCCGGTTCCGGTCATGATCATCGACTGAGCGGTGTTCGGTCGCCGACTCGAGTCGGACCGCGGCCGGATTATCCGTGCGTGTATCCGCGATCCGCAAGCGCCTCGCCGTCCATGGTTATTCCGTCGGCGGCATCGCGAACCGACCCGACCACTGACAGTGGGACATCGGCCGCCTCCCGGACCGCCGGAAGCGCGTCTTCGGGGAGCGTCGCGACGAGTTCGAAGTCCTCGCCGAACGTCGTCGCGACCTCGAGCGCGTCCCCGTCACCGTCGGTGACGTCGTGGACGGCATCGGCGATCGGAACCCGGTCGGCGTCGATCGCGAAGCCGCAGTCGCTGGCCTCGGCGAGCTGGTGGAGCGAGCGGGCGAGTCCGTCGCTCGAGTCCATCATCGCGCTTGCACGGGCCGCGAGCGCCCGGCCCGTCGCGATTCGAGGCTCGAACCGAAAGAGGGCGTTCGCCCGGTCGGTGTGGCCCCGATCGAACAACCGGAGCGCGGCCCCGCTACGGCCGAGCGTCCCGGTCACGCAGACGACATCGCCGGGACGGGCCCTGCTCCGACGAACGGGGTCGGCAGTGCGACCGATCGCGGTCGTCGACACGGTAAACTCGTCGTGGCCGTCGAGGTCGCCGCCGACGTACTCGGCCCCGACGTGCTCACAGACGTCCCTCGCGCCGCGAACGAAGGCGAGTAGTTCGTCTCGGTCGAATGTCGGCGCGGCGTAGGCGGCGACCGCGGCCGTGGCCGAGCCGCCCATCGCCGCGATGTCGGAGAGGGACGCGCCGACGGCACGCCAGCCGGCCGTGTAGCGGGTCGTTCCGTCCGGGAAATCGGTCCGGTCGTGGAGCATGTCGGTCGTCACGACCAGCCCGTCGACGATCGCCGCGTCGTCGCCGGCCGCCGCGAGTTCGTCCGAAAGGAGCCGCAGGGCGGCGCGTTCGTCCATACCTCCCGTTTCGACTCGAGAGCGAAAAACGGTCCGGGCTGGCGTCGGCTGCACAGATACGATGGTCTTAAATGCCGCGGACGGAAATCACACGCCAATGGCTACGATGTACGACGTTCCGGCGGACGACCTCATCGAGGCGCTCGCCGACGATCTCGCGGATCGACTCGAGGAACCGGAGTGGGGCGCGTTCGCCAAGAGCGGCGTCGACAAGGAACTCCCCCCGGAACAGGACGACTTCTGGGCGACCCGTGCGGCGAGCCTCCTGCGAAAGGTCTCCGACCGGGGCCCGATCGGCGTCGAGCGACTCTCGACGGAGTACGGCGGCGCGAAGGGTGGCTCCAACCGCTACCAGGTCGCGCCCGACAAGCGCGCGGACGGCTCGAAGAACCTGATCCGGACCATCCTCCAGCAACTCGAGGACGAGGACCTCGTCGAGACCGCCGAGGGCGAGGGCCGTCGGATCACCGCCGAGGGACAGAGCCTGCTCGACGACACCGCCGGTCAGGTGCTCGACGACCTCGACCGTCCGGAACTCGAGCGATACGCGTAATTGGCGATTCCAGTTTTCACGTCGCGTTCGCCGCCCAGAGCCATCGCTCCCGTCGTCCGTAATCATTTTCCGGCGTGCCGGACAAGTACGGTATAACTATGAGTGGATCACCGGACGAGGAAAAACTCGAGGAGCTCCGACAGAAGAAAATGGAGCAGCTACAGGACCGCGCCGAGTCCCAGGGCGAGGGCGGACAGGAAGCGGCCCAGCAGCAGGCCGAGGCCCAGAAGAAAGCCGTGTTGCGCCAGCACCTGACCGACGACGCCCGCAAGCGGCTCAACACGGTCAAGATGAGCAAACCCCAGTTCGGCGAGCAAGTCGAGCGCCAGGTCGTCAGTCTCGCCCGGAGCGGCCGCATTCAGGGCAAGATCGACGACGCCAAGATGAAACAGCTCCTCAAGGAGCTGAAACCCGACTCGCAGAGCTTCGACATTCAGCGCCGGTAATGGAGCTCGGACTGCTCTACAGCGGCGGCAAGGACTCGACGCTGGCCGCACTCTTGCTCGAGGAGTTTTACGACGTGACGCTGCTGACGGCCCACTTCGGCATCAGCGACGACTGGAAACACGCCCGCGCGACGGCCGCGGATGCCGGCTTCGCGTTCGAACGACTCGAGTGCGACCCGGAAGTCGCCCGCGACGCCGTCGACCGGATTCGCGAGGACGGCTATCCGCGCAACGGCATTCAGTTGGTCCACCAGCACGCCCTCGAGCAACTCGCGGCCCGGGAGTTCGATGCCGTTGCGGACGGGACCCGCCGCGACGACCGCGTCCCGACGATTTCGCGGGCACAGGCACAGAGTCTCGAGGATCGCCACGATGTCGACTATATCGCGCCGCTGTCGGGGTTCGGTCGGTCGGCCGTCGATCGGCTGGTCGAGGCGCGACTGGACGTGACCGTCGGCCCGAGCGAGGAGATCGAGAGGGCGGATTACGAGGCCGAACTCCGCGCGCTCATCGCCGACGAGGACGGACCGGCGGCGATCGCGGACTACTTCCCCGATCACGAGCAGACGTACGTGACGAACATCCGCTAGCGGAGTAACTGAAAGGCAATGCACACCTGATCGCAGGATGGCAGTACGATCAGTGTGTCAATCGGTTCAGTTGCTCCGATCGCTCACGGCCCAGTAGCAACGCTGGAGACGGTCACCGGATCGGTGGCAATGCCATCGATTCCGATTGCGGACTGGGGCCTGTCGAACGCGGGGTCGGACGACCGCCCCCGAACGAAAGGATAGAAGTTCGCCGTCCCCGAACGGGTTTCCATGTACGACCGAATCAAGGGCTTTCGTGACTTCTACCCCGGCGAGATGTCCGCCAGACGGGCGGCGATCGACGTGTTGGAGGACACGGCCCGCGAGTACGGGTTCCGCGAGATCGGGACCCCGGCGCTGGAGCGCGCCGAGATGTGGACCGACAAGAGTGGCGACGACATCGTCGACGAACTCTACGCGTTCGAGGACCAGAGCGGCCGCCACGTCACGTTGACGCCGGAACTCACCCCGACCGTCGCCCGGATGGTCGTCGCGAAACAACAGGCGCTTTCGAAGCCGATCAAGTGGGTCTCGACGCGCCCGTTCTGGCGCTACGAGCAGGTCCAACAGGGTCGGTACCGGGAGTTCTATCAGACCAACGTCGACATCTTCGGCTCCGCGGAGCCCGAGGCCGACGCCGAGATCCTCGCGTGGGCCGCCGATGCCCTGACCGGCCTCGGACTCACCGGCGACCACTTCGAGTTCCGGATCTCCCACCGGGACATCCTCGGGGGCGTCCTCGAGAGCTACGAGACTGAGGTCGACACGGAAGCGGCGATCCGCGCGGTCGACAAATCGGACAAACTCTCGCGAGCGGAGTACCACGATCTGCTGATCGACGCCGGATTGACCGCCGAGCAGGCCGCCGAGTTCGGCGATCTCATCGCGGGCGGGGACCTCGACGAAGTCGAGGCGTTCGCGAACACCGAGCGCGTGACGGCAGCGGTCGAGAACCTACGGAACGTCCTGGACGCGGCCGAGGACTTCGGTGCTCGAGAGTACTGTACGATCTCGCTCGAGACGGCCCGCGGGCTGGACTACTACACCGGCGTCGTCTTCGAGTGTTTCGACTCGGCGGGCGAGGTCTCGCGGGCGATCTTCGGGGGCGGCCGCTACGACGACCTGATCGAGCGCTTCGGCGGGCAGCCGACGCCCGCGGTCGGCGTCGCACCGGGCCACGCAACGCTGTCGCTGCTCTGCCAGCGGGCGGGCGTCTGGCCCGAGGAGTCGGTGACGACCGATTACTACGTCCTCCAGATCGGGGACACGCGCTCGGAAGCGGCCCGGATCGTTCACGAACTCCGCGACCGGGGCCACGTCGTCGAGACCGACATCGCCGGTCGATCGTTCGGTGCACAGCTCGATTACGCCGACTCGATCAACGCCGAGACCGTCGTCATCGTCGGCGAGCAGGACCTCGCGAACGACGAGGTAACGATCAAGGACATGGCATCGGGCGACCAGACGCAGCTCCCGGTCGACGAGTTCCCGGGCGACCGGGAGCGGCCGACGTTCGAGGACTTCGCCTGAGTCACTCGGGGCCTGGCTTCGCGTCCGATGTCCGCTCGTCACCGTGGTCAGCGAGGCGCTCGTCCGCGTCGGACCGCTCGACCGGCGAGTGACCGGTCTCGACGAAGTGGTCGATCATCGCCCGGCTGAGTTCGCTCGTATCGGTCCCGTCGGTTTGGCACTGCCACTCGCACTCACCACAGTACGCGCTCGGCACGCGTCGTCCCTCGAACGGCGCTCTAATGAACGGTGGGGTTCACAGTGGGCTGCCTTATGCGACGGTCCACTGAACCCCTCCGCAGGTCCCATCATTAACTACGGCGACGATGTAGCTCGCCCGATGGCCGACGCCGACACCCGTCCGAACGTCCTCCTCGTCCTCACCGACCAGGAGCGATACGACTGTAGCGCACCCGCGGGACCGCCGGTCGAGACGCCGGCGATCGACTCGCTCTCGAGCGACGGGACCCGGTTCGACCGAGCGTTCACGCCGATCAGTATCTGCTCGAGCGCCCGTGCATCGCTGCTGACCGGGCAGTTCCCCCATGGCCACGGCATGTTGAACAACTGCCACGAGCCGGACGCCATCCAGCCGAACCTGCCCGCGGACCTGCCGACGTTCTCGGAGGAACTCGTCGCGGCGGGCTACGACCTCACCTACACGGGGAAGTGGCACGTCGGCCGCGATCGGGCTCCCGCCGACTTCGGCTTCTCGTATCTGGGCGGCAGCGACGACCACCACGACGACATCGACGAGGCGTTCCGCGAGTACCGCGAGGAGCGTGGCGTCCCCGTTGGCGAGGCCGAACTCGAGGCAGCGCTGTACACGGGAGACGATCCGAGAGACGGCTCCGACGGGACGTTCGTCGCCGCGAAGACATCGGTCGACGTCGAGGACACGCGGGCCTTCTTTCTCGCGGAGCGGACGATCGACGCCATCGAGGCCCACGCCGACGGCGACCGAGACGTCCCGTTCTTCCACCGGACGGACTTCTACGGCCCCCACCACCCCTACGTCGTCCCGGAACCGTACGCGTCGCTGTATGACCCCGCCGAGATCGACCCGCCCGCGAGCTACGCGGAGACCTACGACGGGAAACCGCAGGTCCACGAGAACTACCTCGCCTACCGCGGCGTGACCGACTTCGACTGGGACAACTGGGCCGAAGCGATCGCGAAGTACTGGGGGTTCGTCACACTGATCGACCACCAACTCGAACGAATCCTCGAGACCCTCGACGATCAGGGGCTCGCGGAGGAAACGGTCGTGATCCACGTCTCCGATCACGGCGATTTCGCCGGCAGTCACCGCCAGTTCAACAAGGGGCCCCTGATGTACGACGACACCTACCGGATTCCGCTGCAGATTCGCTGGCCGGGGGTCACCGACGGCGGCGCGACCTGTTCCGTCCCGGTCCACCTCCACGACCTCGCGGCGACCATCCTCGAATTAGCGGACGTGCCGGCCCCCGACAGTTTCGATTCCCGAAGCCTCGTTCCGGTCCTCGAGAACGGCGGCGAACTGCCCGAAAGCGCCGACTGGCGTGACTCGACGTTCGCCCAGTATCACGGCGACGAGTTCGGCCTCTACAGCCAGCGGATGGTCCGTACTGACCGCTACAAGTACGTCTACAACGGCCCCGATATCGACGAACTGTACGATCTCGAAGCCGATCCGGCGGAACTACAAAACCTAATCGACCATCCCGCCTACGCCGACGTGCGGCGAGACATGCGGAACCGACTGGTCGAGTGGATGGACGAGACGGCCGATCCGAATCGCGTTTGGGTGACGGACGCACTCGAGACGGCCTCATAGATGTCGTCGCGGATGAGGGCGAACAGTATCGGCTCGTCCTCGCCGCGGGCCGGGGGATCGGAGCCGGCGGCCGAGCCCGCTGTGCATGCATTCGCGACCGGATATGTTTTCCCCCTTCCCCCCGAGGATGTGGCTATGCAGGCATCCATCGACGCCGTTCGCGTCGCGGGGACCCCCGAAGGACCGGTCCCGGTCGTCGTCCTCGCGGTCGAGGGCGAAAGCGACGTCGTACCGATCTTCATCGGGTTCAGCGAGGCGACCAGCATCGCTCGCGGTCTCGAGGCCGAGGACATCGGACGACCCCTGACGCACGACCTCCTGCTCGATGTCATGGAAGAACTGGGCAGCCGGATCGATCGGATCGTCGTCACCGGGATCGAGGAGCGCGACGACGGTCAGGGCGGTACCTACATCGCCGACATCCACCTCCAGACGCCCCGCGGCGAGACGATCATCGACGCCCGGCCGAGCGATTCGCTCGCGCTGGCCGCCCGGACGAACGCGGCGATCGAGATCACGGAGGACGTCTTCGAGGACAGCCGAGACGACAGCGAGAAGTTCGACGAACTCGAAGACATCCGCAACGTGTCGGGTGAGCTCTAGATGGACGACGTACTCGAGGAACTGTTCGCCGTCATCGAAGACCGGAAGGAACGGCTACCCGAGGACTCCTACACCGCCTCGCTGTTGACCCACGAGAAAGGCGAGAACGAAGTGTTGGAAAAACTCGGCGAGGAGACGACCGAACTCGTGTTGGCCGCGAAAGACGACGATCACGAGGAGATCGCCCACGAGAGCGCCGACATCGTCTACCACTTGCTCGTCCTGTTGGCGATGAAGGACATGGAACTGTCGGCTCTCGAGGCCGAGCTCGAGGCACGGCGCTGACGGGAGCCGCGGTTCGGCGGCGAGATCGAGTCCCACTATCGGGCGACTGCTGCGTGCGGGGCGATCGACTACCGGCCGCGAACGTGTACTTTCTTTGTGGGGTAGGTCCCATACGCACTCATTGCGGTATCGACAGTTCGGTCGCCGCCCCGACCGCGAACGGAGTGAGTCCACGTGTCCGACGACGCCACACCCGACGACGCAGACGAGGCCGCGTCCGGCGGAGCCGATTACCGACAGGTCTCGCTCGTCGCGCTGGCGGCGCTCGCGCTCGTACTGACGGCCACGTTCGCGCCCGGCCTCACCGGCGGCGGGAGCGACTCGAGCCCCGGGGCCGACGTCGACTGGGACGGCATCGTGCCGGACATCGATTTCGACCCCGACATCGACGGGACCGATGACGGCGGGAACGCCGACGGCGAGCCGGGCGACGGTCCGGGCGGTGGCTTCGATTGGCGACGACTGCTCGAGTGGCTCAACCTCGATCGTGACGACGACGTCGAGCCGCCGGCGGAGACCGACGGGGAGCCACGGTGTGTCATCATGTTGGATCGGGAGCCGGTCCCCGGCAGCCGGCTCACGGCGACGATCCGGTACGAGGGCGACCCGCTCGCCGGGACACCGGTGTGGTTCGACGAGCGGCGAGTCGGGGAAACGGACGACGCCGGGCGGGTGACTGGCGAGGTGCCGTACGTCGAGGAGTTGGTCATCCGGGTCGGAACGGCGACCGACGCGACGTGTCGCGCCGGGACGTCGACGTCGCTGCCCTCGTCGTCGACGACCGGGGTCGCAAGTTACCGCTCCGACGACGCTCGGCGATTAGGTGGGTTGGAAGCCGAGATCGGAGCAGCCTCGACTACGCCCGTTCTCGGGTCGTCGGCCGTCACCGCGGCGCGCAGCCAGGACGGACCGTCGGGGAACGCTACCGGGTCCTACGCAGTCGACGGTGAGGTTACAATCGACATCGACGGCGAGCCGTCCCCTGGCGAGACGATCACGATCGACGCAGCGGTCGCGGACGTGCCGATGCGCGAGGCGACCGTCTCCGTCGACGGCACCGCGGTCGGAAAGACGGACGGGAGCGGGCGGGCCGCAGTGCGGGTCCCCGATGACGGCACCGCAACGTTCGAGATCGAGGTCGCCCGCGGCGACTTCGCGGGGACGACGACGGTCGATGTCCTGTTGCTCGAGGCGGCGTTTGCCCCCGCGGGTATCGCGCCGATCCCCGGCAGCCCCGGGGCCGTCGAAGCGACGATCGACGGCGAGCCCGTCGCGGGTGCGACGGTGACCGTCGACGGCGAGAGGGTGGGAGCGACGGATGCCGACGGTCGGCTGGTGACCGGACTCCCGCTCGATCCGACCGCGACGGTGACGGTCAGCACGGAACGCCAAACCGCCAGCGTCTCGCTCGTCAGTGCTTACGGCGGGTCCGCACTCGTGCTCTCGAGTATCATCGCCGGACTGATGGTGCTCGCCTATCGCTACGCCGGCCGACGCGGGCCGATGGCCGTCCTCGGCGGAACGGCGGGACTTGCTGCGGTACTCGTCGTCGAGGCGTTCTATGGAACGTGGGCCGGGGTCGCCGTCCTCGGCGGCGTCTGTCTGCTCGGTCTCGGCGTCGGCCTGTCGCGATCCGGGCGGGGATTGCCCAGTCCCAGCGTCCGCGACCGCCCCTCGACGCGTGACTGGCTGGACCGGCTTCTGTCCCGACTCGTCGCCCTCGGATTGGGACTCGTCGATCGACTCGAGGTCCTCCTCGAGTGGCTGCACGTGCTGGCCGGGGCCGTCCACGAGTGGGTCCGATCGCTGCCACGGTCCGGACGGAGGCTGTGGGCGCGGTTCGTGGCCTGGCTCGGAACGGCGCCGGGGCGCGTCCGATCCGGGCTCGAGGCGGCGCTCTCAACCGCCCGAACGCTGCCGCTGCGGGCGGTTGCGGCGGGAGTCGGAGCGCTCCCGCTGCTCGCGGGCGGCTACGCCGTCGACGGTCTCCGTGGGATGATCCTCGTCACCGCGGCGCTCACCGCTGCCGGCGTGATAGCGGTCCGCGCCGACGGGGAAGACCCGCAGACGGACGCGCGAGACAGCGACGCGGAGCCGGCTGCCGAGACGGCGACGGCGGACACGAGTCACACGGCGGCCGAGACGCGCTCGTTTCGCGACCTGTGGCGGGCGTTCGCACGCCAGATCGCGCCGGGACGGTGGCGAACGCGCACCCCCGGAGAGATCGAACGCCGCGCGCTCTCGAAGGGGTATCCGCGAACGCCGGTTCGCGAACTGACGACGCTCTTCCGGGAAGTGGAGTACGGCGATCGCCCCCGCTCGGCGAGTCGTCGCGAACGGGCGGCCGAGGCCTACGACGCGGTCGAACGCGCTCGAGCGGCCGAGACGGAGGCAACGACAGCCGAGGCGGCGGCCGAACGAGACGAGTGCGGAACCCGATCGGCGTCCCCGACGGACCCGTCCCGCGAGTCGGACCCCGAGACGGAGGGAGAGCCGTGAGCCGGCGTCGGCAGCGACTCGTGTCCCTGTGTGGCGTGGCGCTCGTCGCGATCGGAACGATCGTCGGCGTCGGCACCCCGAACGGGTCGGGTGACGCCGTCGGTCTCGTTGCCCTGCTCACGCTCGTCGCGCTCGGCCTCGGCCTCTGGACGGTTCGCGGGTCGCTCGATACGACGGCGGACGCGCCGGCGGTGCCCTGGGCGGCCGACGAACCGTTCGCGAACCCGGCTCCCGAGCGCACCGACCGCGACCCCGCGCTCTCGAGCGACGCCTTCGCCGGGGTGATCGAGACGGCCTGCGAGACGGCCCGCGATTCGGGCACCGTCGACGACGGCATCGAGGTCGTTCGGTCCCCGCTCCGGACGGCGTTGCTCGACGCCCTCGAGCAGGGCGGCCGGCCGCGGTCGGCGGCGGAAGAAGCGCTCGCGGACGGCAACTGGACCGGCGATCGGGTCGTCGCCAGCGTCCTCGCACCGGAGATCGAGCCGCCGCCGCGGCCGCTCCGCGAACGCGTTCGTGCATGGCTGTACCCGGAACGCGTCGTACGCCGACGGGCCCGACGGGCGACGAACGCAGTCGCCGAAGCGGCCGACGACGCCCTGCCGACGGTTCCGGGCCAGACCGCCCCACGGGCCGTCCCGATGCTCGAGCCCAGTCTCGAGGACCTCCAGCGCGGAGCGGACGGCCGTCTCCAGCGGGCCGTCGAGCCGCGCGCGACCGCTCGCGGACCGCAGCCGGTTCGGCCTCGAGTCGGGAACGACCGCGATCGGGTGGCCGGGGAGCGAGCCGACGGAGACGGAACCGATGCCGACCGAACCGACGAGCCACGGGACGGGAACCCGGAGGTGACCGACGCGTGATCGACCGACGGGTGCGCTGGCGCGGGGCTATCGCCGCGACGATCGCGCTTACGGTCGCCGGCGTCGCAGACGGGAACCCCGTCCTCCTGCTGGGCGCGGTCATCCCGCTGGTCTTCGTCGCCTACGGCTCGCTGTCCCGCGTTCGCGTCCCGGCCGACCTCGTCGCGACCAGATCGGTGACGCCGACGCCCGCGCCGCCGGGCCAGCCGGTCACCGTCACGCTCGAGGTGACCAACGGCTCCGATCGAACGATCACGGACCTCCGAATCGCCGACGGCGTCCCCGCGTCGATCGCCGTCCTCGAGGGATCGCCGCGGGCCGGCGCGACGCTCGAGCCCGGTGACAGCCATACCGTGGAGTACGTGGTCGTGGCCCGCCACGGCGAGTACGACTTCGAACCGCCCCAGTGTCGCGTCCGCGGACTTGGCGTGAGTGCGACGGCCACGACGACGCTGCCGGTGTCCGGTGACCGGGCGCTCGTCTGTCGGCTCGCGGCCGATGCGCCACCGATCGAGGCGGACGGCTCGACGCGGGTCGGGCAGTTGACGACCGACGAACCCGGCACGGGGATCTCGTTTCACTCGATCCGGGAGTACCATCGCGACGACCCCGCCGACCGCATCGACTGGCGACACTACGCGAAACGCGGGACGCTCGCGACGGTCAACTACGACCGACACGTGTCGGCGACCGTCGTCCTGGTCGTCGACGCGCGACCGGCGAACCGCGTCGTCGCCGGCCGCGGCCGGCCGACGGCCGTCGAATACGGAGCGTACGCCGCGACCCGTGCGCTGTCTGACCTGCTCGACCACGGCCACGACGTCGGCATCGCCGTCATCGGGACGGACGGTCCCGGCCCCGCCGGCTGCCGCTGGCTCGAGCCGGCGAACGGACCGGCACAGCGACGGCGTGCGCTCGACCTCCTCCGGCGGGTCGCGGACGAAGCCGCGGCCGACCGGGACTCGAGTGCGCCACGGGCAGCCGGCGGACGGACGAGGCGACAGGTCCGGAAGGTGCTCGAACTCGCGCCGACGACCGCACAGGTCGCGTTGTTCTCGCCCGTTCTCGACGACCCGCCAGTGGCCGCGGTCGAAACGTGGCGGGGCGCGGGGCTGCCGGTCGTCCTCCTCTCGCCGGACATCGTTCCGTCGAACACCGTCAGCGGCCAGTTCGAACAGACGCGGCGGCGGACCCGGCTCGCCCGCTGTCAGGCCACCGGTGCGCGCACGGTCGACTGGCGGCGCGGCACGCCGCTGCCGGTGGTCATCGAGCAGGCCTTCGCCGTCGATGCGCGCCTCTCGAGTCGTCGATCGACCGGGGGCAGCGCCGGCAACTCGAGCACTGGAGTCGGAGGGAGGAGGGACAGTAGTTGGAACGGCGGCCCTGACGACGGGGCCGGATCGGCCCCGGCCGACGGCTCGCAGCGATGGGGAGGTGGCGGGTAGATGTCCCTCGCCGGACCGCGCCTCGACCGGCCGTCCGCGATCGGCGACGAGGGACGAGCACGGGCAGCGAGCCTCTGGCTCGCCAGCCTGATCGTCGTCGCGATCGTCGGCGTCGTCGGTTTCGAGATCGGCGAGCCGTCGCTGTTGCCGACGCTCGGCCCGGTCGTCGGGCTGACCGTCGCGGGCGTGGGCCTGCTCGAGCGCGACGGGTTCGTCAGCCTGGTCGTGGCCCACGCGCTCATGGTGACGTTCGGGACGGCGTTCGCGCTGATCGTGCTCGCGGCCCCGTTCGTCGCTCGAGCCGGGATCGCTGCGAGCGGCTGTGCGCTCGCGCTCGCCGGGATCGGGGCCGCCTGGGCAGATATCGGCGGCGACGGGCTGGGCACCGCCGCGGCGGGCAGCGTGATCAGCTACGCCTCGATGCTGTGTTCGCTCGTGTTGACGGGGGTCATGACGGCCGTCGTCTACTTCTGCTGGGCGGTTCTGACCAGTATAACCGGGTTTTCGACGCCGGTCGCGTCCGTGACCGGCGTCCTCCTACTCGTCGCGGGGACGGCCGGTGTCGTTCGGCTGTCGATACGGTGGCTCCCGATTCGGCAGGTGACGCCGCGGGACCGCCGTCCGGCAATCGAGCGGCGACTCACCGCCGTCCGACAACGCCTGCTGTACACGGCCGTCGGCTCGATCGGTGCCCTCATCGGGATCGGTGCTCTCGGACTGGCGGGCGTCGATACCGTGGTGACGAGCGTCCCGTTGCTCGCGTGGCTACTCTCGTCGCTGTCCTCGCCGCTGCTCGTCTGGCCGATCGTCGCCGTCGGCGCGGTGAGTCTCCTCGCCGGCGCGGTCGCCGTCCTGCTCCGACGGCTGACCCGCGACGACTCCGCCCAGACGACGCGGCGGACCGCCGCGGCCGTCGTCGGCGTCTGTCTCTCCCTGCCGTTGCTGCTCGGGCTGGTACTCATCGTCTCCGGGACCGGGCTCGCCATCGGCCCCGTCCTGATCGGGCTGGGCCTCGTCGTCGCGCTGGTGCTGGGACCGCTCGCGTTCCTGATCGTCGTCGGGGGCGGTGCCGTCGGCGTCGGACTCGGCCTGCTCCCCGCACGGGCCACCGGGCCGGCGGTCGCTGCGACGGGACTCGTCGTGGCCGCGATCGGCGTGGGTCGTGCCAATCCGCTCGTCGTCTTCGCCTGTATCGCCGGCGCGATCCTCGTCTGGGACAGCGCGACGTTCGGGCTCGGACTGACGGCCGAGCTCGGTCACCTGCCCGACACTCGCCGACTCGAGTTGTTCCACGGGGCCGTCGCCGTCGGCGTCGCGATCGGTGCCGTCGTCATTGTCACCGGTCTCGAGGTGCTCCGGGCCGGCGTCTTCGCGGGCGGGGGCGCGGCCGGCGGTGCGGTCGTCGTCGCGCTCGGTGCGTTACTCCTGTTGCTCCCGGTGCGCGGCTAGGGACGTCGGCGGGACCCGATCGCGGACGGCTCCGACGGTCTCGATGGGGAGGGTTCTTGGGTATCTAGCTGGATTGTCGTGTATGGACGCGACGAACGCGACAGCCGACGACGCTGCACGCACCGTCCGGCGCGTCGTCGACCGCATCGAAGAGGCCGCGGTCGTGGATCGCGAGGTGCTCCACGCCATGTTGTCGGCGACGCTGGCCCGCGGACACGTCCTGCTCGAGGACGTGCCGGGGACGGGCAAGACGGTCACCGCGCGTGTGATCGCCGAGGCGATGGGACTGGAGTTCACGCGACTCCAGTTCACGCCGGATCTGTTGCCCTCGGACGTGACCGGGTCGACGATCTACGACGAACAGGCCGGCGAGTTCGAGTTCGCACCGGGACCGGTGTTCACGAACGTCGTCCTCGCCGACGAGATCAACCGCGCGCCGCCGAAGACCCAGGCCGCGCTGCTCGAGGCCATGGAGGAACGACAGGTCAGCGTCGACGGGACGACCTACGACCTGCCGGAACCGTTTCTGGTCGTCGCGACCCAGAACCCGATCGAACAGGAGGGGACCTTCCGACTGCCGGAGGCCCAGCGCGACCGCTTCAGCGTCAAAACCTCGCTCGGCTACCCCGACTTCGAGGGCGAAATGGGGCTGCTCGAGCGCCGGGCGAACCGTCGCTCGCTCTCGCCGAGCGTGGAGTCGGTCGCCAGTCCGGACGCGGTTCGGCTCCTGCAGACTCTGACCGAGGAGGTCACCGTCGACGAGAAGGTCCGCCGCTATATCGTCGAGATCGCCCGGAAGACGCGGGCGGACCAGCGCGCCGAGATCGGCGTCTCGCCCCGCGGCGTCCAGCGCGTGTTCGAGGCGGCCCGGGCCGCGGCGCTGATCGAGGGGCGATCGTACGTGACGCCGGACGACATCAAGCGGCTCGCAGGACCGACGATGGCCCACCGGATCGTGCTCACGACCGAGGCGACCGTCGAGGGAGTCGACGGGAGCGCCATCGTCCGCCACGCGGTGAACGCGGTCGACGTGCCGGCGGTCGCGCCGGGTCCCGACGACCCCAAGCCGACGACCGATTCCGGGACCGAATCGGCGGCCGCGAACGGCGACAGCGCCGATGTCACGTCCGGTTGCGACGCGACGGGCCCGCACGGTGACGGTGGCGCTACCGAGGCCGACCGACGGGATGAGTCGTGGCACGGCGAGTGAGTCGGCCGCCGTGAACCCGGCGGCCGCGTGCTGCTTGCAGCCGCCCGTACTAGGTTGATGTCTCCTACTGGCGTCGGTGCTCGTACCATGGCGCTCCAACAACTCGAGCACGCCGACGACCACATGCAGGAGTGTATCGACAACTGCCTCGAAGCCACACAGGTCTGCGAATGGTGTGCGGACGCCTGTGCAGGCGAGGGCGACGAGATGGCCCGCTGCATCCGGCTCTGCCGGGACGTGGCGGACATCGCCTCGCTGCACGCCCGGTTTATGGCTCGCAACTCGGGCTACCATCGGGAACTGGGCGAACTCTGTGCGGACCTCTGCGAGGAGTGTGCCGCGGAGTGCGAGCAATACGACCACGAGCACTGTCAGGCCTGCGCCGAGGTGCTGCCGGAGTGCGCCGAGAGCTGTCGGGAGATGGCCTCGGCCTGAACGCGGTCGATTGGCGGGGTCCGACACGGGGAGTTACGACCCGAAGTCGAACGCGAGCGGCGAGACAGCGGCTCCATCCCAGCCGACCCCTATTCTATCGGTCCGACACTGGCGTCCACGTCCGGTCCCTGTCACCGACGTACCGGGACACCGGCCGAATCAGGCGGTTGTCCGCTCGCTGCTCGAGGCAGTGGGCCATCCAACTGCCAACCCGCGAGACGCCGAAGGTTGCGGTAAAGAGGGCCTGTGGAAGCCCGACACCGTCGAGCAGTGTGGCGGTATAGAACTCGACGTTCGTCTCGAGGCGGCGATCCGACTTGTGGTCCGCGAGCGCGTCGACGGCGAGCGCGAAGATACCGATCCCGGCGACACCGGAGACCGTACCCGCGACGCGTGCGGATGAGGGCGACGAAATCACAGACTGGCCCCGGCCTATAACGAACGCCCTTTATGATCGGGGGCTCTAGCCTTGGACATGATTTTCGAAGACCTTCCGACGACGCCCACGTCGGAAGAGTTGATCGACAAGGCGTTTTCGCGGGCGGCACGGGCCGGCAAGGCCAAAGGCGGCCTCGAGGCCCAGCAGTCGATGCTCCAGACGGCGGCGAACATCATTTCGGACAACTTGGAAAACGTGGTCACGGCGTGGCCGGACTTCGAGTACGAGGACGACGTCCATCCGTTCTACTACGAACTGGCCGACGCGATCGTCGACGTCGACCGACTCCGGCAGGCGCTGTCGGAAGTGATGTGGGCCAGCCGGAAGGCCCGCGAAATCCACGAGGAGTACCAGCCACGCCTGCGGAAGACCGACGTGGACACGGCGCGCAAGCACCGCAAACAGGCCTTCGCCCGGCTGGCAGACATCGTCGAGCAGATCGACGACCACCTGCTGTACATCAACGAGTCGCGTAACGACCTCCGCGACTTACCGGAGATCAACCCCGACGAGCCGACGATCGTCGTCGCCGGCTACCCCAACGTCGGCAAGTCCTCGTTCGTCAACGACGTCACCAACGCCCGCGGCGAGACCGCCTCCTATCCCTTCACGACGAAGGGGATCGGCGTCGGCCACTTCGAACGCGACCATATTCGCTACCAGATCGTCGACACCCCCGGCCTGCTCGATCGCCCGCCGCAGGAGCGCAACGAGATCGAATCCCAGGCGGTCAGCGCCATCGAGCACCTCGCCGACTGCATGCTCGTCATGGTCGATCCCACCGGCGAGTGCGGCTATCCGATCGGCTCGCAACTCGAGCTTCGGGATGCGATCTCGGCCCGGTTCGAGGCGATCCCCGTGCTCACGATCGCGAACAAGGAAGACCGCTTCGAGGATGGCGACCTGACCGAGGCCGTCGCGGCGGACTACACCATGAGCGTCGAGACCGGTGCGAACGTCGAGACGGTCCTCGACGCCGCCGTCGATGCGATCGATTACGAGCCGGAGCTGCCGTTCGACGGCTAGCCGTCGATACGACACGGGGACCGTCGACCGAGCCGAAAGGAGGATCGGATTCCGCTGGCTAGCAGGCGACGCGGGGCTGTTGCTGTCGGAGCCACTCATGTTCGAACGCGAACGCAACGCCCCGAAACGAGCGCAAGCGACCGGCGTCTTCGGCGCGTCTCGCAATCCCCCAGCTAGCCGGCGTCGCGCTCGACGACTTCGACGTATCTGACCTCGACGGTGACGGAGCCGTCAGCGTGGCGGTTGATCCGGTCGTGGAGGATGTCGGCCAGATCCGGTGCCGACTGTCCCGGCGGGCCGCCGATCGTCACGACCACCCGCTCCGGGTTCCGGAACGGGTAGTTGTCGTCCATCACGAGCTGGAACTCGAGGAGCTGATAGTCCTCGTACCGGTCCTGTGAAAGGACCGTTTCGACATCGTCGCGGGCGTCCTGTTCGAAGTTACCCGCCTCGTAGGAGGCGTAGGTAATTCCGCTGAGAAACACGGTAAAGACGAGGACGATGACGACGAGGCCGACGATTCGCTGTCGGAGGCGCTGTTCCGTCTCGCCGAGCGAAAACAGGTTTTCCGGCCGGTAGCCGGCGTACCACAGCGTCAACAGGCCGGCGAGGTTCACCGACAGGAGATTCACGAGGACCAATACCGTCGCGCCGATCGCGGATGTCGGCTGGCCCCACGCGAGCGCGATCCCCGCGACGCCGGCGGGCGGGATCAACGCTGCCGCGATCATCACGCCGACGAGCGCGACGGACGTTCCCGTCGCGATGCTCACGACTCCCGCGACCCCCGCGCCGAGTGCGATCGCGAGCGACAGCAGGTCCGGCGCGAGCCGCTCGGAGATCTCGCCGACGCTCGAGAGGACGAGGTCCGGCGGGACGATGTTCAGCGAGCGAACCAGCATCGCGAAGATCGCCGCCGCCGCAATCGCGACCACGACGCCGATGATCTGGTAGGAGACGCTCTCGACGAACAGGTCCTCGTCGTCGATCACCGTGCCGACGCTGGCCCCCAGCGCCGGCCCGATCAGGGGCGCGATCACCATCGACCCGACGACGACCGCCGGCGAATCCAACAGGAGCCCCGCGGTCGCGACGATGGCGCTGATGACCGTCATCACGACGTAGACGGGGAACGTCGGCGTCAGATCGTCCGCTTCGGCCTGCAGCTCCTGGCGCGAAATCCGGTCGGAGCCGACATCGTTCTCCTCGTACTCCTCGCGCAGCGCCTGAAATCGACGGGAGACGACGGTCTCCGCGTCGACGACGACGGTGTAGGCATCGTCGTCGATCCCCGCGTCTTGCAGTTCGTCGAGGACCGGTTCGACGGCCGCGTCCGGGAGCGGGAAGTAGACGACCGCCGTGTACTCCCGGCTCCGCGTTTCGTCGGTGACGACGTAGTCGATCTCCCGTCCGTCGAGGACATCGAAGATCGCCTCCTGCTCCCCGGTCGGGATCGTCAGCTGTACGAGCCGCACATGGGACTGTGAGATTCCCCGGGGTCATAACTTCGGGGCATTCCGTCCAACGCAGGCGGTCAATTTCGACTCGAGTAATCGGTCCTCCCCATCTCACACCCGTAACGTCTCATGGGCCGGTTCGGAACTTGAGATGAAACTGGTCCTTGAGATCGCATTGTTTGGTCGGCATAGTACCGGTCCGACGGCTGCGTTTCTCTATCGGTGCCAAGAGAAACACGATCTTTCGGATACAGTATTTCTCGTCGATCGATTCGGCTATCGGACTGCCATCTCTCGAGTAGGGTTGAGCAGTCCGGTCAACTACAAACGTCATCGGAGACCGGTCTCAGACACTCAAATAGGGATCGGCCGCTTCCATAATTCGTGGGTGGGAGATCGATCGAGTGTCTGAAAGTGGCTTGAACAGTTCATGCGTTACTACAATCGTCAGAGACCGCAGCAAACTCTCGACGGAAAGATGTCGGTCGAGCAAGTGTAGAACTAGACTGTGCTTGTTTGGTATTTGAATATTAGTATGTGTTTACCCCCAGAAATCGCAGGAGGACAGTAGGTTCAAAATCGGGGAATTGCATGTGTTTACCCCCATAGAGTTCCTGGCTGAGCCACTGAGACGGCTGAAAACAGCACCCTCTATTTGATTTATATATCTCTCA
>NZ_AOII01000009.1 GCF_000337615.1 Natrinema pallidum DSM 3751 | reverse complement strand
ACGAAGAACTTCGTCGAGTCGTCAACAACAATGAGATGCTCTCACGGGATCACGCTGTGCCGGCTGTCGAGACTTCGGGGTAAACTCATACTGGCATTCTAAAGCCCAATCAATATATAGTTATGATGGTTCACACAATTTAATTCCAAATATAATATATTTTATAAAGTCTATAGATAGTTAATTGTGCAAATTCGACCGATGGATATTGTCCAAAAGAGTCTCACTATAGGGATAGTTAGCCGAGCTACTTGCGGCCATAGAACAATTACTCTTGCCGAACAAATTTTTCTCGCATCTGGGCTTGTAACGAATGCAGCAGAGTTCCCCAGTTGCTGTTTAACTTCATCATCGGCACCAGAGATATCATAGACCGTTTTAACAGGACCATCATCTGCAAAGTTTGTTTCGTCGTACTGCTTAGCTACTTTTGTTGAACTTGGGGAAATAGATACTTCGCCATAAGGACCGGAACCATCCGCGCCGAAGCTAATGCTGTCAAGTTCGACATCACCAATCAATTCCCCACTGTTGTTTTTATCCGGTGCCCAATCTCTTAGACACAGAGGTAACAAGAAATGCTGTGGTCCAAGCAGATACCTAATCGATTGGATGGTCTCGGACTGTTCGTAGTGACGAACGTCTAACACTGATTCTCTCCGGCCAGATCGGCGGGCCATCTCGAGCGCCCGTCCGCCGACGGCCGACTCCCGTTACAATGCGTATAAACGTCGGTCGGCCGTACACCGTCTATGATCGAGTTCGATACGCGGCCCAACCGAGACGCCGAAGTGGCGCTCGTCGGCCGCTCGAACGTGGGGAAATCCACGCTCATGCGTGAATTGACCGGCCACAGCTTCGATACCGGCGGCAAACCCGGCGTCACTCGCTCGCCAAACCACTACGATTGGGCCCCGGAAGACTTCGTCATCACCGACCTCCCCGGCTTCGGCTTCATGAGCGGCGTCGACGAGGACCTCCGTGAGGAGATCAAAACCGAGATCGTCCACTACCTCGAGGAGTACGCCGACAACGTCCTCGTCGCCGTCCTCGTCGTCGACGGCAAGAGCGTCATCGACATCATCGACCGCCACTCCGGTCCCGACGAGATTCCCTACGACGTCGAGATGTTTCACTTCCTTCGGGACCTCGACGTGCCGACGGTCGTGGCCGTCAACAAGATGGACAAGGTCGACGACGAGGACGAACGGCTGGACGCCCTCTGTGACCGCCTCGGTCTCTATCCTCCGTGGAAGCAGTGGCAGGACACGATCGCACCCATCAGTGCCAAACGGGGGCAACTCGAGCCCCTGCACGAGGCCGTTCGGAGCCACCTCCACGAGCAGGAGCGCGACGATCTGTTTAAATTTTTCGCATGTGTTTACCCCCATAGAGTTCCTGGCTGAGCCACTGAGACGGCTGAAAACAGCACCCTCTATTTGATTTATATATCTCTCNGGCGGTCGAATTTTACGGATTTCTAATTGAATTCCCCGATTTTGAACCTACTGTCCTCCTGCGATTTCTGGGGGTAAACACATACAATTTTTCTAACTCTATATCCTCATTGAGGGGGTTTTCGAACATCAACGAACTCATCGTTACGTCCTGCTCACTTCTCAAACTGACTCAACTAGACAGTGCCTGAACACCATTGATTCCAAGGACGGTAACATCAATCGTCCAGTTCGTTCTCGAGGGTCCTGTCACGAGTGGTGGTCTCGAGTGCTTCGAAAATGGAAAAACTGATTCCCCGCGAGCGTGGCCGGGATCGATATAAACGACCCCGGTCCTGCCGGTCGAATCGCCACCGTACCCGTACGACTTGAGTTCGAGCAAGCCGAGACCGATGCGTTCCCCGGACCGACGCCGTGTGCACGTCGGCGATCGCTTCGGCGTCCGCCGGGGTTGCGGCCCGGACGTGGACTCGACCTCGAGTCGACATCACGGTCAGACGACGCGGTTGTGAAACGCCTCCCCGACCTCGAGTCGGTCGACGTTCTCCCGAACGATATCGCCGGTGTCCCGGACGTAGTCCCGCGTGTACGCGGCGCAGTGGGGCGAGATGATTACCTCGTCCATCCCCCACAGCGGCGAGTCCTCGGGGAGGGGTTCCGTCTCGAAAACGTCCAGCGCCGCCCCCGCGAGGGTGTCGGTTTCGAGCGCATCGATCAGCGCCGGTTCGTCGACGACCGAGCCACGGGCGACGTTCACGAAGTAGGCGTCGTCGCGCATGGCGTCGAACGTGTCCGCGTCGAAGAGGTGGCGAGTCGCGTCGGTCAGGGGCACGGTAACGATCACGAACTCGGCGTCGGAAATCGCCTCGCGTAGCCGGTCGGTCGTGTAAATCTCGTCGAATCCGGGGACCGGCTCGTCGGAGCGACGGACGCCCCGCAGGTTGAGGCCGAGGCCGCCGAGGGTCTCCGCGACGCCGCGTCCGAGCGTGCCGGTGCCGACGACGCAGGCCGTCGAGCCGGACAATGTGAAGGCCTCGTCCCAGTCGGGGCGCTCCCACCGGCCCTCCTGCTGGTTCGCGACGTGGTCGTGCAAGCGCCGGGCGAACATGAGGAGATACCCCGCGATCGTCTCGCCGACGGTGGTGTCGTGAATACCCGTGCTGTTCGTGAGGATCACGTCGTTCGCCTCGAACTCGTCGAACGGGAACCGATCGACGCCCGCCTGGATCGAGTGTACCCAGTCCACCTCGAGGAAGGCCTCGCGGTGTTCGAGGGTGACGATCGCGTCGCAGGATGGCATGTCGTCGTCGACGACCGCTATCTCGACCGGCAGGGCGGCGAGATAGTCGGCAAGCTCCGCCGGTGGAAAGACCGGTTCGACTGACTCGTGGATGCCGAGTCGCTCGAGTTTGAGACCCATGGGCGTCGGTACGCACGAACCGGAAGTGAACGTTTGCCCGTCCGAACCGAACTCGGGGTCCGTGGCTCGGGGCCGATCGAGAACGGCGACTCCGCGTCGGTGATCGCGGCCGCGGCGGTCCCGTCGCATCGAGGGACGGAGCAACGCGGCGGCTGCAGGGCGGCGCGGCTCCGGATGGAAAACGACGGTGGCTCGGTGAAAGAGTTCATCACACGGGGCTAAGCGGGGGTAACTCTCGTCATCGCCACCGTGATACGGTATGTGTGACTCACGCAAAAACCCCACGAACCGGCCGCCGATCTCGTCGTCCACGGACGAACGCGCGGCGGATAGGTACACGTTCAACCCCATTGATACGAATGCGTTCATGTGCATGGGTTCAGTACGCTACGATCAACTCGACTGGAGGCCGAAAACGACCGTCGTCCGGCCGGACTGGATCGTGGGCAAAGCGGTGGTCAGGGTTCCCTGGCTCGGCACGCTCCGTCTCCTGGTCGAGTCGCTCGTCAACGTCGGCACCGTCGCCGTCGGCTTTCTCGCGACCACAGCACCGGAGTGAGCGGCCGACGGCGACGGCGCGACCCGGACCTCACGGCGACCGCCACGTCTCGAGGTCGCGGACCTCCTCGGCGATGGCCGCGATGTCGTCGGGGTCGAGTGCGCCCCGTTCGGTCACGATTTCGTCGATGCAGTCGGCGGGCGTCACGTCGAAGATCGGGTTCAGCACGTCGATCGGCGCGTCGCCGTCGTACACCGCGGACCGTGCGCCGGACTCGAGGTTCACGTCCTCCCGGGTCGAGACCTTGTCCGTCGCCGCGACGACGGACACCGGAATCCCCTCGCGGTCGGCGGCGATAGCGAGCGCTCGCGTCCCCGCCTTGTTCACGACGGAGCCGTCGGGACGGACGGTGTCCGCGCCGACCACCACTCGGTTGATGGCGTCGCGTGCAAGCACGTGCGCGGCCGCCGCGTCGGTGTGGACCGTTACGGTGCTAGCGGTCGTCTCGGCCAGGCGTTCCGCGACGGTGACTCCCTCGCACGCGGGTCGCGACTCGGCGACGAACACGCGCGACGGCTCGGCCGTCTCGAGCGCCTCGAGCACGGTGCCCGAACGCGAGAGGGTCGCGACGGTGCCGTCGAGGCGGTCACTCGCGGTCGCCGCGGCGTCGGCGTCGGCGGACAGCGCGCGGTCGATGTTCGACAGCGCCGACTCGAGGACGGCCCGCGCACCGGCCGCTCGGTCCCGACCGTCGGCGTCGGCCATCGTCCGGTTGACCCGGTTCCGGAGGACGGCCATCGACGGCCGGACCTCGAGCAGCCGATCCGCGAGGGCGGTGAGTTCGTCCCACTCCACCGCCGGATCGGCTTCGGAGTCGGATCGGTCGTCGACGATCACCCCCGCCCGATCGCGCAACACTTCGAGCGCGCGCATGGAGAGGGACGCCGCCCCGTGGTCATCGTCGGCCGCGATCGAGCGGACGGTCGGGGCGACGCGGTCGTAGGCGGTCCACAGTTCGGGCACCGTCTCGCGGTCGGTCCCGACCGACTCGAGGAGTTCGGTCGGGGCGACCCACTCGGCGGCGTCGTGTTCCTCGCTCAGTTCGATTTCGCGGGTCTCACAGTCGAAGAGGTACGGGTGGACGATCCACTCGCGCTCGAGGGCCGGGTCCACGAATTCGACCGGCCGCCCGGCACGGACCAGCGAGACGCTGGCGGCCTCGAGACCGGTTTCTTCGCGTATCTCGGCGTGAACCTGCTCGTCCGGTTGGCCTTCCGCAAAGCCGGAAACCCCGCCCCACTGGCCTTTGTAGGTGCCAACCGCATCGCTGCGGCGCAACAGCAGTACCTCGCCGCGGGTGCGGAGGAACGCGGTGACGACGTGGCTCGCGCTCGCCTCGTCGTGAGCCGTCGGTGAGTCACTCATACGCGAGGCCACGACCGCTCGCAGGGAATCGCTTTCGGGACTGGTCGCCGTACGCTTGCCCATGCAACGGATCGCGATCATCGCCGATACGCACGTTCCGTCCCGGGAACGCGACCTTCCCGACTGGGTCGTTGAGGAACTCCGAGCGGCCGACCGGACGATCCACGCGGGGGATTTCGACTCGCGGCGAGCCCACGATCGGATCAATGCGCTGGCGAACGGGGCGCTGACCGCCGTCCGCGGCAACACGGATCCCCCGACGATCGACGTTCCACACACCGCAACGCTCGAGGCGGGCGGCGTGACGTTCGTTGTGACCCACGGGACCGGCTCGCCGACGGGATGGCACGAGCGGGTCGCGGAGACCGCTCGCTCCGAAGCGGCCGCCGACGAGCCGGTCGCCGTCGGGGGCCACATCCACGATGTCGTCGACACGACTGTCACGGGAATCCGGGTACTCAACCCCGGGAGCGCGACCGGCGCGGCTCCGGCCGACCGCGCGACGATGTACGTCGCGACCGTCGCTGACGGGACGCTGACTGTCGACCTGCGTACCGAGTAAGCTCCTCAACGGCGATCGGCCACGTCCCTGCCCGAGTGCGTGAACTATACCCGTCTCGGGAACCCCCGTCAAATCATGACACAGCGCGTAACGGTATCGCTCGACGACGACTCGGCGACGGCGCTCGAGACGCTGGTCGCCGAGACGGGCAACGGACAGAGTACGGTCGTCCGCCACGCACTCACATTCTACGCGGCGAACTTCGAAGCAGCAAACGAGCGGCCGAGCGAGAACCTCGAGCGATACTACCGGATGCTTTCCTCGGGAGAGCACGTCCTGCTCGACATCGACTTCCTGCACGCCTTCCTCGAGTACTGTTATGCCGGCGGTGATCCCGATCCGGAGTTCGTCGAGGCGGCCGACCGCGTCGCCGACTATCACGCTCGGGAGTACGGAGCCCGGTTCGACGAGGTCGGCGACCTCCTCGAGTGGCTCGCCTTCTGTGGGTTCCTCGACGTCCGCGAGGAAGGCAAAGGGGTCTACCACCTCGTCTTCCCATCGGAGGCCGTTCGCTGGTTTATGACCCGGTTCATCGAACGCAGCACCGTCGAGTTACCGGCGGAGATCGAACTCGACGGCGGCGTCTCGAAAGTAATCGTCACCGAACGGCCGGCCGAGTAGCGGGCGCTCGAAGCGACCGTCGCTCGAGGACCGACGAGACGGACTGAACGCGGCCGGCGGAAAGCAGCCGAACCGTGATGTTCATACTGTTTCATACGATTTCACATGGGATATCGTCGCGTTTCGAGCCGTGGAATCAGCCGTATGTTCGTGTCTTAACAACGCTTTTAGTGCCGTCAGGGAGTGGCATATGTGAGTACACATCATGGGTATGATTGACCGACTGAAGGCGATCGGACCGGGCGCGCTCGTCGCAGCGGCGTTCATCGGTCCGGGAACGGTAACGACCGCGAGCGTGATCGGTGCCGAGTACGCGTATCTGCTCGTGTGGACCATCGCGTTCTCGATCCTGGCGACCATCGTCCTCCAGGAGATGAGCGCGCGGCTGGGATTGATCACGCAGGAGGGACTGGGTGAGGCGTTTCGCGACGAGTTCGATAATCCGGTTCCGCAGGCGATCACCGTCGCGCTCGTCGTGAGCGCGATCGGTATCGGGACGGCGGCGTTCCAGACGGGCAACATCGTCGGCGGCGCTGCCGGCCTGTCGACGATCACCGGGGTCAGCGAAAACGTCTGGGGACCGGTCATCGGTCTCGTCGCCGCCGGACTGCTGTGGACGGGGAACTACAAACTGATCGAACGGGTCTTCGTCGGCCTCGTCGGCATCATGGGAACGGCGTTCCTGCTCAACGCGCTCATGGTCCGACCCGATCTCGGCTCGCTGGCCGGCGGACTCGTCCCGACCGTTCCCGACGGGTCGGCGTACCTCATCGCCGGCCTCGTCGGGACGACCGTCGTCGGCTACAACCTGTTCCTCCACGCGAGCACCGTCCAAGAGCGGTGGGACGGCCCCGAGGACCTCGCCGAGTGTCGCGCGGACACGATCGGGATGGTCGTCGTCGGCGGGATCATCACGACGGCGATCGTCGTCACGGCCGCCGCAGTGTTCCCCGCGGGGACCGAGATCGACAACGTCGGCGAAATGGCCGACCAGCTCGAGCCGGTCTTCGGGGGCTACGCCCTCACGTTCTTCGCGATCGGTCTCTTCGCGGCCGGTTTCACGAGCGCCATGAGCGCGCCGCTGGCCGGTGCCTACGCCACCGCCGGCGCACTGGGCTGGGAGCGGGACCTGACCTCGACTCGGTTCCGAGCGATCTGGATGACGATCCTCGGCGTCGGCATCGTCTTCTCGGCGCTCGACTACAATCCCGTACAGGTGATCGTCTTCGCGCAGGTGGCCAACGGTCTCCTGTTGCCGATCCTGGCGGTCTTCCTCATCTACGCGATGAACAACCGCGACCTGCTCGGCGAGCACACGAACACCACACTCCAGAACGTGCTCGGCGGGATCGTCACGCTTGTCGTGGTCGGTATCGGCCTGCGAACGCTCTACGATGTCCTCCTCGTATAACTTCGAATGACAGGTTCAAACGCACGCGACGTAAACGCAGACGCAATGGCAACCGAATCGACTCGAGACGGCGGCGAGACGCGAATCGGCGTCGACGTCGGCGGCACGTTCACCGACGTGGCGCTCTCGATCGACGACCGACTGGTCACCGCGAAGGTCCCCTCGACTGATCCCCAGCACGTCGGCGTCCTCGAGGGAATCGAGAAGGCCTGCGACGACGCCGGCATTTCGCCGGGCGAGATCGACGGCTTCGCCCACGCGATGACCGTCTCGGTCAACGCCCTCCTCGAGCGCGGCGGCGCGACGACGGCGCTCGTGACGACCGAAGGGTTCCGGGACGTCCTCGAGATCGGCCGACAGGACCGACCCGATCTGTACGATCTCGAGGCCGAGAAACCCGAACCGCTGGTGCCTCGAGACCGACGGTTCGAGGTCGACGAGCGGACGACGACCGAGGGCGTCGAGCGCCCGGTCGACGAGGACGAGGTCCGTGACCTGGCGGCGACGCTGCGCGAGCGCGACGTCGAGGCGGTCGCGGTCTGTCTCCTCCATTCCTACGCCGACCCGGAAAACGAGCGCGTCGTCGCCGAGACGCTGCGCGAGGAGCTCGCGGTTCCCGTCTCCGCCTCCTACGAGGTCCTCGCGGAGTTCCGCGAGTTCGAGCGGACCTCGACGACCGCCGTCGACGCCTACGTCCGCCCGGCGATCGACCGCTACGTCGGCCAGTTGGTCGACGAAGCCGACGACGCCGGGATACCGGCCCCGCGGATCATGCAGGCAAACGGCGGGATCGCCGATCCCGAGACGGTGCGGGACCACGCCGTGACGACGACGCTGTCGGGGCCCGCGGCGGGTGTCGTCGGTGCCGCGGCGACCGTCGACGACGCCGACGTCGAGGGCCTGGTCACCTTCGACATGGGCGGCACCTCGAGCGACGTGAGTCTCGTCCGGGACGGCCGGGCCGAACGGACGACCGACGCGGAGATCGACGGCCTGCCGATCCGGACGCCGATGGTCGACGTGAACACGGTCGGCGCGGGTGGGGGCTCGATCGCGTGGGTCGATTCGGGCGGCGCGCTCCGGGTCGGGCCGGAGTCGTCAGGTGCGGACCCCGGCCCCGCCTGCTACGGTCGCGGCGGAACGCGGCCGACGGTCACCGACGCCAACGTCGTGCTTGGCTACATCGGCCCCGAAACGGCGCTGGGTGGTGAGATGACCCTCGACGTCGAGGCGGCCCGCGAGGCGCTCGAGCGACTGGCCGACGAGGCTGGACTGGACGGCGCGCTCGAAGCGGCCCGCGGAGTCTACCGCGTCGCGAACGCGACGATGACGCGGACGATCCGGTCGGTTACCGTCGAGCGCGGGCACGACCCCCGCGCGTTCGCGCTCGTGGCCTTCGGCGGTGCGGGCCCGATGCACGCCGCGGCGCTGGCCGACTCGCTGTCGGTCGACCGGGTCGTCGTCCCGCGGCCGGGCGGGGTCCTCTCCGCGTTCGGGCTGCTCGCGGCCGACGAGAGCTACGACGCCGTTCGGACGGTCGGCGTGGGACTCGAGGGAGCGGCTCCCGCCGACCTCGAAGCCGTCTACGACGACCTCGTGGCCGACGTGCTCGCGGACGCGTCCGATCCGGACGCGGCGCGGGTCGAGCGCGCGGCCGACTGCCGGTACGCGGGCCAGAGCTTCGAGTTGACCGTCGCCGTCGGTGACGAGTTCGACGCGGCGGCGGTCGCCGATCGCTTCCACGACGCCCACGAGCGGACCTACGGCTACGCGATGGACGAATCGATCGAGATCGTCAATCTCCGCGCGACGGCGACCGTCCCCGGATCGGAGCCGGCCATCCGCCACGAGGGGGCCGGCGACGCACGAATCGGGACCCGCGAGGCACACTTCCCCGGCAGCGGCGCGGGGGACGCGGCCGTCTACGACCGGGATCGGCTTCCGGCGGGCGCGTCCGTCACGGGGCCGGCGATCCTCGAGCAAGCCGAGAGCACGACCGTCGTGCCGCCGAGTTGGAAGGGGCGGATTCTGGCGGACGGCACGCTCGTGATGACGCGAACGGAGGGTGACGAACGATGACACCGACCGGAACCGCGGAGACGGCCGACGGCATCGATCCAGTGACCCTGGAAGTACTGCGCAACCAACTCGAGAGCATCGCCGAGGAGATGGGACAGACCCTGATCCGCGGCGCGTACTCGCCGAACATCAAGGAGCGGCGGGACTGCTCGACGGCGCTGTTCGACGCCGCGGGGCGGATGATCGCACAGGCCGAACACATCCCGGTCCACCTCGGTGCGATGCCCGCGGCTGTCGACGCGGTCCGCGAGCACGATCCGAAGCCGGGCGACGTGTTCCTGCTCAACGACCCCTTCACCGGCGGCACGCACCTCCCGGACGTGACGATGGTCTCGCCGATCGCACCCGGTCGAGGCGGTCCCGAGGACGAACCCGGCGATGGGGAGATCGTCGGATACGCGGTGTCTCGAGCCCACCACGCCGACGTCGGCGGCATGACTCCCGGGAGCATGCCCGCCGGCGCACAGGAGATCTATCAGGAAGGGCTGCGACTCCCACCGACCCGACTCGTCGACGGCGGTGATCTTCGGGAGGACGTCCGCTCGCTCGTCCTCGCCAACGTTCGCAACCCCGACGAGCGGCGGGCCGATCTCCGCGCACAGCAGGCGGCGAACGAACGCGCCGAGGAACGCCTCGCCGATCTGTTCGACGAACACGGTCGCGAGACCGTCCTCTCCGGGTTCGACGCCGTAATCGACTACTCCCGCGAGCGGATCGCCGAGGAGATCGCGACGCTGCCCGACGGGGTCTACGAGGCGACGGACGTCCTCGAGGGTGACGGCGTCACCGACGCGGATATCGAAATCGCGGTGCAGGTGACGGTCGACGGCGAGACGATCGACGTGGACTTCGCCGGCACCGCCGCGCAGGTCGCGGGGAACCTCAACGCGCCGCTTGCGGTCGCGACGAGCGCCGTCTACTTCGTCGTTCGCTGTATCACCGATCCCGAGATTCCGCCGAACCACGGCTGTTACGAGCCGGTACGCGTCCGCGCACCCGAGGGGACGCTGTTGAATCCGAACCCCCCCGCCGCCGTGGTCGGCGGCAACGTCGAGACCAGTCAACGGGTCACCGACGTGGTCTTTACCGCGCTCGCCGGGGCCGCGCCCGACCGCGTGCCGGCACAGGGACAGGGGACGATGAACAATCTGACTATCGGCGCGCGGGACGGCTCCTTTACCTACTACGAGACCATCGGCGGCGGCTTCGGCGCGCGTGCGGACCGCGACGGCATGGACGGCGTCCAGGTCGGGATGACCAACACGCTCAATACGCCCGTCGAATCCCTCGAGACCGAGTACCCGCTGCGGGTCGACCGCTACGCGCTCCGGGACGGCAGCGGCGGCCGCGGCCGCCATCGCGGCGGTCTCGGCCTCGAGCGAACGGTGACCGTCGAGGAACCGGCGACGGTGTCGCTGCTGACCGAGCGCCGCCGCCACGCGCCCAAGGGTGTCGCCGGCGGCGAAAACGGTGCGACCGGCGAGAACCTGCTCGATGGCGAGCCGGCCCCCGCAAAGACCACCGTCGACGTCGACGCCGGGACGACCGTCACGGTGCGGACTCCCGGCGGCGGCGGGCACGGCGATCCGGACGATCGCGGCAACGGTGGGGCCGATGACTGACGCCGATGCCGACCGCGGCGGCCGACTTGGGCTGATCGTCCCCTCGTCGAACACGACGGCCGAACCGGAGTTCCGGGCGTTCCTCCCCGACGGGATCACCGTCCACGGCGCGCGGATGGCCCTCGAGTCGGTCACCGTCGACGAACTCGACGCGATGAGCGACGACGCGGCGCGGGCCGCCGAACTCCTCGGCCACGCCGACGTCGACGCGGTCGCCTACGCCTGTACGACCGGGAGCCTCCTGCATGGCCCCGGGTTCGACATCGAACTCGAGGCCCGACTGCAGGAGGCGGCCGGCGTCCCCGCGGTCGCGACCGCTCGGTCGGTCGTCCGCGCGCTCGAGGCCCTCGAGGCCAAGCGGATCGCGGTCGCGACGCCGTACACCACGGAACTCGACGACCGGGAGCGGGCGTTCCTCGAGGACGCGGGCATCGACGTCGCGTCGATCGACGGCCGCGGGCTCGCTGCGAATACGGCCATCGGCGCGCTGACCCCCGACGACGCCGCCCGGCAGGTACTCGAGGCGGTCGACGGCGACGACATCGACGCCGTCTTCGTCTCCTGTACGAACTACCGGTCGCTGGCCGTGGTCGACGACCTCGAGTCGCGACTCGGGGTCCCGGTGATCACGAGCAACGGCGCGACGCTGTGGGACGCCTGTGGAGCGGCCGGGCTCGAGGACGCGCTCGACGGGCCAGGGGCGCTGTTCGATCGCGATCGAGAGCCGCTGTAATCGGACGCGGTCGGAGCCCGAACCCGGTCGACCGACCCACCGCCACTGGCCGAAGTCTCCGGTGACGGTGCCCTTTTGACGCCGCTTCCCCACCCACCGGTATGGAACTCAATGGTGTGGCGGACCTGCCCGAAATCCGCCCCGGCGACGACATCGCCGCCCTCGTCGCGGATCGGGCCACCCTCGAGCCCGGCGACGTACTCACGGTCGCGAGTACGATCGTCTCGAAGGCCGAGGGCCGGACGGCGGATCTCAAGGATTACCCCGTCAGCGGACGGGCACGGGAGATCGCCGACCGACTCGAGTCGGTTGCAGGCGAGGAGAAGGACCCACGGTTCGCGCAGGCGATCATCGAGGAGAGTTCGGAACTGCTGATCGACTGTCCGTTCCTGCTGGCGGAGACGCGGTTCGGGCACATTTGCCCGAACGCGGGGATCGACCGCTCGAACGTGCCCGATCACGACCTCCTGTTGCTGCCAAAGCGGCCGACGGAGAGCGCCGAACGGATTCGGTCGGGGCTCGCCGAGCGCGGGCTCGAAGACGTCGCGGTGGTCGTGACCGACACCTGTGGACGGCCGTTCCGGCACGGACAGACCGGCGTTGCGATCGGGTGGGCGGGCATGCCCGCGAGTCGGGACTGGCGCGGCGAACGCGACCGCGACGGCCACGAACTCGGCGTCACCGTCCAGTCGGTCGTCGACGAACTCGCCGCCGCCGCGAACCTCGTGACCGGCGAGGGCGACGGCGGGACGCCCGCCGTCGTCGTCCGGGACTGGGACTTCGGTACTCACGAGGGCAGCGACGAACTGTTCCGCTCGGTCGACGACGATCTGGTTCGGCAGGCACTACGAACGTGGAGGGTCGACGGATGACGAGCGAGAAGCGGGCGGCGGGAGACGCCACCCTCGGCATCGAACTCACGCCCGAGCATCCGCCCGACCGGGTGGCCGATCTGGCCGCCCTCGCCGAAGACGAAGGGTTCGACGTCGCGTTCGCGAGCAGCCACTACTTCAATCGCGACCCGTTCGTCGTGTTGTCGCGGATGGCCGAGGCCACCGAGGGGATCCAGTTGGGGCCGGGCATCGTCAACCCCTACGAAACCCATCCCGTGAAACTCGCGGCGCAGACGGCGACGATCGACGAACTCAGCGACGGCCGCGGCGTCTTCGGCGTCGGTGCCGGCGACCGCTCGTCCCTCTCGAATCTCGGGATCGAGCGCGACAGCCCGCTTCGGCGCGTCCTCGAGACGTTCGACCTCGCTCGGGACCTCTGGGCCGGCGAGACGGTCACCCACGAGGGAACGTTCACCGCGCGGGACGCGGCGCTGAACCTCGAGCCGGTTTCGGAAATACCGGCCTACGTCGGCGCGCAGGGGCCACACATGCTTCGGATGAGCGCGAAACACGCCGACGGCGTGCTGATAAACGCCGCCCATCCGCGGGACCTCGAGTGGGCCGCGGGCCAGATCGAGCAGGGACTGGCCGAGCGACCCGACGCGGACGGCGCGTTCGAGTCGCTGGCCTTCGCGAGCGTCAGCGTGGCCGGCGACGAGAGCGACGCCCGAGCGGCGGCGCGGCCGCCCGTCGCCTTCATCGTCGGCGGGGCCGCCGAGCCGGTCCTCGAGCGCCACGACATCGACCGGGAGGCGGCGAGTGCGGTAAGCGCGGCGCTCGAGCGAGGGGAACTCCCCGAGGCTTTCGGTCGCGTCACGCCCGAGATGATCGACGCCTTCTGTATCGCCGGGACGACTGAGACCGTCGCGGCACGGTTCGAGGCAGCGCTTGCCCACGTCGATGGGATCGTCGTGGGCTCGCCGCTGGGGCCGGATCTCGAGGGCGCGATATCACGAGCGAGCGAGGCGTTCGCTCGCGCGACCGAAGCCTGAGGCCGAAAACGGATCGAACGGTCAGTTCGAGGTAAAGAGGCTTCCGACGGCACCGAGGGTGAGAATGCCGAAGACACCCATCGAGAAGGCGACGAGGAGCGCGCCGACCAGAATCAAAAGCGGCGCGGCTCCCGCGCCCATCGCGACGTCAGAGAAGATGCGAACCATTTCAGTGACATTGTCCACGACGAGGTTCAACGGTGTGATGGTGTCCATATGCGGGGGTTGTTACCGGTGCTACTTGGCCGTGCCGGTCCCGAATGAGTGGGGATTAAGCCGCCGGCAGTCGTAGCCGGACCCGTGACGGACGACGCGAGGCTCTCGGATTTCGCGACCGCGAACAACGACGAGGAACCGGCGAGGGCGGCTCGGGGGGACGACGGCTCGTCATCCGCGGCCACCGAGACAGCACCCGCGGACGGTGATACCATCGCAGGGGTGGACGAAACCGACGACGCGACGGCGTCGCCGGCCGTCGAAACCGCACGGTCGACGTACGCGTGGGGGGCGTACACCTGCAGCCGGTGCGGAGAATCGACCGATCGCGTCTGGCGCGGCGATGGCTCGCTGGTCTGCCCGGAGTGTAAGGACTGGTAATCGGACCGGCGATCGGTGTGGGTCCCAACGTGTTTCCGGCGGGATGCTTGCGAGCGCACTCCCGAAGCTTTATATTTTCGTCGCGGCTTTGTTGAGATGCAATGGCGAAAGGTACGGTCGACTTCTTCAACGACACTGGCGGCTATGGATTCATCGAGACTGACGACGCGGACGAGGACGTGTTCTTCCACATGGAGGACATCGGCGGTCCGGACCTAGAGGAGGGTCAGGAAGTCGAGTTCGACATCGAGGAGGCCGAGAAGGGCCCGCGCGCGACGAACCTCGAGCGAGTCTAAGCTGTTCCGAAGGGGGTATCGTTTTCCGATTACTTCGCTGGTAGCGGCGGCACCGTCGTGCCGAACGCGTGTTCTTCGTGAGGACGGCGACTCGAGACGAGAGAGCGATGCGAGCGCCGAGCCGTTCGGTCCGCGCAGTGTGTACGGATACGTCTCGAAGCACCAATGTTTCAGATGACACAAAACATATGTTCGGGAGCCTCTGATGACGTAGTAATGAACGGTTCGCCCGGGTCCCCACCGGCCGTTGCGAGACTATGACTGATGCCAACCCGACACCGGAACGGAGTACCGACTCGCCGGCCGACGGTGCCCTCCGGATTTCGACCGTCGAACGGCTGTGCGAAGAGATCGAGACGAACGTCTCGAACGTGATCGTCGGTCACGACGAGGTGATCGAGCACGTTATCACCGCCGTCCTCGGGCGTGGCCACGTCCTCCTCGACGACGTGCCCGGCGTCGGGAAGACCATGCTGGCCCGCTCGATCGCGACGTCCGTCGACTGTACGTTCAGCCGCGTCCAGTTTACCCCGGACCTCCTCCCGAGCGACGTCACCGGCGTAAACGTCTTCAATCAGAAGACCCGCGAATTCGAGTTCCAGTCCGGCCCCGTCTTCGGCAACATCGTGTTGGGTGACGAGATCAACCGCGCCCCGCCGAAGACACAGGCGGCGCTGCTCGAGGCCATGGAGGAAGAACAGGTCACCACCGACGGCACGACGCGCGACCTCCCGACGCCTTTTACCGTGATCGCGACCCAGAACGCCGTCGAACCGAACCGAACCTACGACCTCCCCTTCGCCGAGGTCGATCGCTTCATGAAGAAACTCCATCTTGGCTACCCCTCCCCCGACGAGGAGGCCGAACTGCTCGGCCGGACGGTCGGCGACCATCCCATCGACTCCCTCGAAGCGGTCACCGACCGCGAGACCCTCGTCGCCGCCCGGGAAACCGTCTCGACGGTACAGGTCGCGGCCCCCGTCCGAACGTACGCGGCCCGGCTCGCAGCCTACACCCGCGAACACGCCCACATCGGCGTCAGCCCCCGCGGAACGATTTCGCTGCTTCGGGCGGCCCAGGCCCGCGCCGTCACGAACGGCCGGGACTACGCGATTCCGGACGACGTTCAGACCGAAGCGCCGGTCGTGCTGAGCCACCGGATCAAAACGGACGGCCGCGACCGCGACGGCACCGCGGTCGTCGAGGACGCACTCGAGCGCGTACCCGTCGAATGAGGCTCACCCGTCGCGGTTGGACCGTCGTCGCCGTCGTGCTCGCGGCCGTCGCGCTGAGCTGGCGATCCGGCCCGCGAGCGCTGAACGCCGTCGTCGTCCCGCTCGTCGTCGCGTTGCTGGCCGGCATGATCACGGTCAGTCGCACCGACCGGCCGCACGTCGTCCGTCGCCCCGTCGAGGAGGGGTTCATCGGCGAGCACCGAACGGTCGCGGTCACGATCGAAACCGACGGAACCGCCGCGGCGACCGTCCACGATGCCGTCGGCGACGGGCTCTCGGCGACCACCGCTTCGCGTACGGAAACGACCCTCGCGGGCGAAGAGACGATCACTTACGACGTACGACTCGAGGCACGGGGCGAACACCGGATCGGGCCGCTCTCGATCGCCGTCAGCGATATCGTCGGCCTCGTCGAGCGACGGTTCGAGTACGAGGAGACGACGCCGGTCGTCGTCTATCCACGCGTCCGGGACCTGGGCGGCGGACCCGCCGTCGATAGACAGACGCTCGCCAGCGTCGCGGATCGGCACGTCGACGAGGAGTTCGACCACCTCCGGGAATACCACCGGGGCGATCCGCTTCGCGACGTCCACTGGAAGACCGCAGCCAAGCGACCCGACGACGAGTTGATCGTCACGGAGTACGCGACTGACGAGGACGCCGGGACCGTCACCGTCGCCGCCGAGTGTCTGACCGACAGCGACGACGAGATGGCGTCGGCCGCAGCCACCGTCGCGACCTTCCTCCTCGAGCAGGGCGCAGCGGTAGCGGTCACGGTCCCGGACGGAACGCGACCGCCGGGCTCGGGGAGCGCACACCACCGTGACATACTACAGCTACTAGCCGTCGCCGATCCCGGCGAACTCGCGGACCGAACCCGGCGGGACGCGGACGTGCTGGTCCGAACCGACGGCGACGGGACGACGGTCGTCGTCGACGACCACGAAATTCCGTTCGCCCGGCTCCGTGGCCACGGCCGAGCGGACGGTGGGAGACGAACCGACCGGGACCGAACCACAAACAACGGCCGACGCGATCACGAGATCGGCGGACAGCCGGGGATGACCGCATGAGTACGGACCCGTCCAGTCACACCGGGCAGCGAACGATATCGATTGGAACCGATCGACTCGTCGGGACCGGCGGCATCCGTCTCCTCGCACTCGCCTGTATCCTCGTCCTGACGGGGTCGTACGTCGCCGTGCTGTACGACATCACGCAGGTCGTCGGCGGCAGCCGCTCGCTGTTCGCACTCGTCGGGCTCATGCTGCTCGCGGCGACGGTACTCGCCCGCGTGATCCGCCCTCGAACCGCGGGGGTGCTGGCGCTATCGGCGGCCGGAATCGGATTCGCCTACTATCTCACGTCGGCGGGCGTCGAACTCGGCGTCGTCCTCTCGAGCACCGACGCGCTCCTGTCCGACACCGTCGCGCTGGCGACCGGCCTGCCGCTGCTCCGGATGGTGCAGGCCGGCATCTGGACGCTCGGGTTCGCGCCCGCGCCCGTCTTCCTCTCGTGGTATCTCGCCGTCCGTGGGCGGTACGGACTCGGCGTCGTTCCCGGCGGGGCCGCGCTCGGCTTCCTCGTCCTGACCGGCGATGCGGGGACGATCGTCACGCTGACCGGCATCCTCGGCGCCATCGGTGCCATCGCCTTCGGCGACCTCGAGCGGCGGGGCGGATCGATCGGGCAGGCGGACCTGCTCGCGGTCCTGTTCGCGGTGACCATCGCACTCTCGCTGTCGGTGACGGTCGTCCCCGGCCAGCCGACCGGACCGACCCATCTCGTCCAGGGGGGCCCCGGCACGCTCGAGGCGACGATCGACTCCGCGCCCCAGCGATCGGGGATCTCGGGACAGGTTGACCTCTCGCCGGAGGTACGGTTCACGGTCGAATCCGATCGGGGGACCTACTGGCGAACCGGGGTTTACGATCGGTTTACCGGCGACGAGTGGGTTCGGACCGGCCAGAGCCAGCAGTACGACGGACGGCTCTCGAACCCGCCCGGGACCTACGACACCGTCGAGCAAACCGTTACCGCCGAAACGAGACTCGGGATCATGCCCGTCACACCGCAGCCGCTGTCCGTCGACGGCGACGTGACCCGGGATACGGCCGTCTCCAGACACGGCCAGCCGCGGCCCGAAGCGCCTCTCGAACAGGGGGACAGCTATACCGTCGAGAGCGCGATCATCGACTCGAGTCCGGCCGAACTCCGGGCTGCGGGGACGGACTACCCCGACGAGATCACCGAGCGCTACCTCCAGCTGCCGGAAGACTCCTCGAGCGAGTTCGCCGATCGGACCGACGAAATTACGGCCGGCACCGACAACCCGTACGAGACGGCGACCGAGATCGAGCGCCACCTCCGCACCTCGAAGGACTACTCGCTCAAGGTCTCACAGCCCGCCGGCAACGTCGCCGAGGAGTTCCTGCTGGGGATGGACGAGGGGTACTGCGTCTACTTCGCGACGACGATGACGCAGATGCTTCGCGAGGAGGGGATTCCAGCCCGCTACGTCACCGGCTACACGACCGGCCAGCGGATCGGCGAGGACGAGTACGTCGTCCGCGGACTCGACGCCCACTCCTGGGTCGAGGTCTACGTCCCCGACCACGGCTGGGTCAAGTTCGACCCGACGCCGGGTGGCGGGCGCGCCGACGTACACACTGACCGCCTCCAGGAGGCGCGGGCGAACGGCAACGACGCGGCGGACACCGAGGACAGCGAGGACGTCCCGATCGACGACGGGAACGGGATCGATTCGCCCGGCTCCGATCCCGCCGGTCCGGGCGATCCACCGTCCGATCCGGCCCCGCCGAACGAAACGGAGCCGGGCAACGGCTCAACCGACGACCCGGGTTCTAACGGCACGGACAACGGGACCGACCCGACCGACAGCGGCGATCCCGCGGTCAGCGGAACGAGCGATACCGACGAGACGCTTTCCGAACGCCTCGTTACCGTCGTCCGGGAGACGGGTGCGATCGGGCTCGTCTTCCTCGTCGCGCTCGTCGCGGGCGCACACCGAACCGGCGCGGCGACGCACCTCCGTCAGGGGATCGGGCGCTACTGGCACGGGTTCCGTGGAGACCCCGACCGCGACGCCGAACGCGCCTTCGACCGACTCGAGGGACTCCTCGCGCGCCGGTACCGGCCGCGCCGTCCGTCGGAATCGGCCCGCGCGTATGTAACGTCCCTCCCGGAGACCGATGCGGACGACGCGGATGCGCTCGATCCACGGGTCTGGCACGTCCTCGAGTGCTACGAACGGGCAACGTACGGCGACGGCGTGAGCCGAGCCGAGGCAGACGAGGTGATCGCGATCGTCGACGACCTCGCCCGCAACCAGTTGCCGATCATCGGTCGACTTCGCTGACGGTGGACCCGTTCCGAGCGAAGCGACTCCGGTCATCGGACGGGCACGTTCGGTCGGTCTCACTGTTACGGCGGTTCATCCCGTCGAGCACTGAAAAAGAACCACGCGAGAGCATGCGAGTCCCGATAGTGTTTAATATGCCCGTTTCATAGCTACGAACGTAATGTCGGAAGTCTGCTCGACGTGCGGGCTGCCCCAAGAACTCTGCGTCTGCGAAGACGTGGCCAAGGGCCAACAGCAACTCAACATCCGCATTGACGAGCGCAGATACGGAAAAGAGGTAACGATCGTCGAAGGATTCGATCCGAAGGACGTCGATCTGGACAGTCTCTCATCGGATCTCAAGTCCAAATTCGCCTGCGGTGGGACTGTCGAGGACGACCAGATCGAACTCCAAGGGAACCACACCGGCCGCATCGAAGAGTTCCTTCGGGACCGCGGCTTCAACGTCGCCTAATGCCCGCGATGCTCTGAGACGACTTCCGAACCCACGACCGCGTCGCGTTTTTCGATCCGTTTTTTCGACCGTCGATCTCCCAGCCGCGTCGCCGTCCCCCTGAGACACCGCCGTCGAGCGACTGCGCGCCGAGGGCGGGTCAGAACGGCGACTCGCGGTCGGCCGATTCGTCCTCGGTGTCCGCCTCGCGAACGAGCCCGAACTTCATCCCGTACTTGTCGAGACCGCCAGCCATGCTCTCGACGCGTGCATCGGCAGTCCCCTCGTAGGAACCGATAAGCTGTGCGGCCTGGACGCTCGCCTTGCCGTGGGGACAGACGGTGATGATGTGGTCTTCCCCCTCGAGTTCGTCGACGCGGTCCGTGAGTTCGTGGAATGGAATGTTCTCGCTGCCGGGAATGTGGCTGTGCTCGAAGTTCCGTTCGTCCCGGATGTCGACGATGCGAACGTCCGCATCGGCCTCGAGGAGTTCCTTGACCTCGTCCGTGGAGATTTCGCCGTCCATTACCGTGCGGTTGCGCGTCGACGCGAATAAGAACAGGGGTTCGGAGCCAGGAGTCGGATCAGTGGCGAGTCGGCCGTGAACCGGGTCCAATCGATAGATCAGGGCGTGATAGTCAGAACGGAAAACATATACGCGAATTGTCATACAGTCCCGGTACTGGTCCTCTCGACTACCCTCTTCCCGTTGCAAGCCAGTAGCGGCGGAATACTGCTCGTCGTCCTGCTGTTCGTCGTCATCCAGATCGGTGCGCTAGTGTGGGTGTACACCGATGCACAAATGAACAGCCCGCATAGTGCGGCACTCCGGACGCTCGTCGTCTTCTTCGGCGGGCGTCTGGGCCTGCTGCTCTATATCCTCGTTGGGAGAGAAAAGCGGCGGGGGCGTTCGAGCCACCAGACACAGTTCTAGAACGGGCGGTCATCGAATCCACGGACCCACGTCCTCCACACCGTTCAGAGCAGGCCGTCTTCCGTCGCGAGCAACAGCCCCGAGAGCGTCGCGTCGTTCGTCGGCTGCTCGCGAGCACGCTCGAGCGCCTCGCTCACCGGCACCGTCGTCACTTCGAGGAACTCGTTGCTGTCGAGTTCCCGGTCGCCCGGCTCGAGCCCCTCGGCGTAGACGATGGCACGGTCGTGGCGCAAAACGCCGGTCGCGACCGCGTACTCCTGCAGCAGGGCCGTACTCGACGGTCGGAAGCCGGTCTCCTCCTCGAGTTCGCGCGCTGCCGCCTGCGTATACGACTCGCCGTCCTCGACGATTCCCGCGGGGAGTTCGAGGTGGGTCTCGCGGATCGTTGGCCGGTACTGTTCGACGAACAGGAGCCGATCGTCGTCGGCGGTCTCACCGTCGTCCACATCCTCGAGCACGCTGCCGTCGATCCGCGCGACCACGACGACCGCGGCCGGCAGTTCCGCCCAGTAGTACCGTTTCTCCGTTCCATCGGGCTGTTCGAGCAGGTCGTAGCCGCCGTCGTACCAGCCCGTCTCGTACTCGGTCCGTTCCTCGAGCAAGTCCCACTCGTCGGGTGCAGTCATCGCGTCACACTGTGGGCTCGACGCGGTAATAGGTAGCCGTTTGCCCGACGGTCGTGATGGGTACCGGTCGCTCGAGCGCGTCGGGTGCAGTTACGAGCGATCGACGCGGTCCCGATACAACCGGCCGAACGCCTGTCGGCGAAGCGTCGCCACCGCCGCATCCTCCTCGGTCTGGAAAGTCGCCGCGACGGCCTCGCCGTCCGGCCCTGCGTGCCAGACGACGCGGTCGACGTTCTCGTGGCCGACCGTCGTCACCGTGCCGTCGTAGCTCTCACACCAGTCGTCGAACTCCCCTCGGCTCCCGACCCGTACCTCGAGTAAGGTCGCGAACAGCGCATCTCGAGCCGTCTCGACGACATCGCCGGTGACGCGTTCGTCGTACTCCTCGCGGTCGAACTCCATGGCCTTCGCGACCTCGCGGACGACCGTCTGAGCCGCCGGCCCGACCGACTCGTACTGTGTGCGTGCGTCATCGATCGACTCGAAGGTGAACGTCCCCACCGTGTGCATACCCGGCTAGTCGGGCGACCGGCAGTTACGCGTTTTCGTTCCCGTCGGGGCTGCCGTCCGCCTCCTCGGCGTCGGCGTCCGATGCCGCGTCGTCTCCCTCGTCCGCAGGCTCGTCGCTCGCGGCCTGCATTTCGCGAGTGAGTTCCGCGGCCTCCCGGAGGACGGTCTCGGTTTCTGCGGTCATCGACCCGCGGCCGGGCTGGCGGCTCTGCCGGGCGATCCCCTCCTCGAGCGAGTCGGGACGGCCGGGGTCGTGTCCGTGGTCGTGGTGGCCGGCGTCCTCGAACGCGGGCGTCTCGATCTCAGCCGCGTGCGGGCTGACGATCTCGCCGAGTTCCTCGGGACTGCAGTCTCCCCAGTCGGGGGCGTGTTCCTCGAGCCACTCGCGATGGTCCGCGCGACCGAGCGACGCGGTGATCGCGAGGTGGTTCGCGAGATGAACCGCGTCGGCCTCCTCGGCATCACAGACCGGACAGGCGTATCCCATAGGGGAGGCTACCGGCTGCGAACGGTAAAACGTCCCGCAACCCGGCTAACCGAGCTTCCGAATCATCACGATCGCGTCCTCGCCGTTGGCGTAGTATTCCGGCACCCGGCGGAGCGGATCGAAATCGAACTCCCGGTAGAGTTGTTTCGCGCCGTCGTTCGAGCGCCGCACCTCGAGTTTGACCGTTCCCGCGCCGTGGGCCGCGAGTACGCCGAGCGAACGGGAGAGAAGCGTCGACCCGATCCCGTCGCCGCGGTAGTCCGGATGGACGGCGATATCCTTGACGTGGCCCAGCGCACGGCCGATCTGCTGGGTGACATCGGCGACGACGTAGCCGGCGATCACACCGTCGGTCTCGGCGACGAGAAAGGCCGGCTCGCCGAGGAACCGCTCGAACGCGTCGTAGGGCCAGGGCTGTGGAAACGACTCGTTCTCGATACGGACGACCGCGAGCAAATCCGCACGCTCCGCGGGTCGGACCGTTACTTCGTCGCCGACATCCGGCACGGGCGTTGTCACACGCAGGAATTACGCGCCGAACAGTAAAAGCCGTACGCGTCTCGGCAGCGCTCCCTCGAGGGACGGAGCCAACGTCCATCCGGGCCGGACGAACGCGGCGCAGCGGCTGGGATGGATCGGCTCGTCGCTTTCCCTGTCGGACGCAGCGATAGTCGCCACTGAACGTCACTGCATACCTGACCCATGACGGCGTTGCAGCCAGTGTGTCACTCGTTTCAGTGGCTCCGACAGTCCCCGGCGTCTTCGACGCGGTCGGCGTGTGTCTCGAGCTCCGCGGCGAGCGCACGCGCCTGGGTCGGCGTCAACGCGAGTTCCGCCATGTGTTTGGGCACGTGATCTTCGGAGAGATTGTCGAGTTCGACCTGGAGACGAACCGCATCGGGGTCCTCGCGGTCGGCCGTCGCGTTCACGACGGCGACGGACTCCCATTCGAAGCCCTCGCCGATCGCTTTTCCCTCGACGTAATCCAGCGTCGTGTACGCATTGACCGTCATCAGTCGATCGGACATGTCGATTCGATCGTTACGGCCCGCTCACTTATGTGGTGGCTATCGCTCGGTCCCGTGGATCATGACGCACGGTCGCCGACGCGCGCTACGAAACCGACGGCGATCACCGACTGCGGATGACAACTGCCACTATCCGGGCGGATTCGGTCAAGTGCATGACGCTCCGAACGGCCCCGAACCGCGAATCCGTTTCCGGGTCGGTGGCACTCGCCGTACGTACCGGCCGTTCTTGCCACCACTATCCCGGATCGGATTCCCGCTCGTTCGGCCGCATGCCGGGGACATCGGTCCCAGCCCGAATCGGCGGGTACATGGACCAACATCCCCAATCGAATCCACCCAGAATCCGCCGCTCCAGTCAGGCGGTACCGGTCGCTCCTGGCTCCGACTCGCCGACTCCGGTCGGTCGCGTGCGCTCCGTTTCGATTCGATCTCTCGAGCGATCGGACGTGTCAAACGGCAGTCCCGTCAGAGATAGCGGCATAATACACCCATAAGACAGAGCACGGGTATCGTTTGCAGCCGAAGCGATACTTATCCCGACGGGGTTCGAATGGTCGCTAATGACTGAGACAGCCGACTGCAACCCGGAGCCGGGCGAGCAGGACCCGGAGGAACGCGACGACGCCCACCTCGACGATCTCGAAGAAGGGGCCGGTTGTACGGAAATCTGGGAACACCTCGCCGAGCAACGCGACGAGTGAGACGAGAATTTCGCCCCGGCAACGACCTTTTTGATGGCGAACCCCGTATGCAGGTGCATGACCGACAACCGGCCCGGTGATCGTTCGAACCGCCGTGGCGAGAACGGTCGATCGATACCGACGGACCGCGAATCACCCGTCGGTACACCAGTTATCCGGGGCGACGAATCGGTCGCCGGGACCCGTGCCCGCGAGGCCGTTCAATTCGATCCCGACGACCCCGAGAGCCTCGCGGACGCCGCCGCAACCGTTCGCGAGTTCGCCGTCGACACCACCAACGACGATCACCTCTATATGCTCCGCGGTGCAGCCGCCTGCGCCGCCCTCGTCCGCGGAGAAGGCTCCTATAAGGCCGCCGCCGAACGCGCCGACGGCGATGCCACCGTCTCCTTTATCCGGAAGTGGGCTCGCGTCCACGACCTCCCGCGATCGGTCCGCAAACAGGTCGCGATCGGCCGGATCGCCCCGACCGCCGCCAAGCATATCGCCCGCGTCGGCGGGGAAGCGCGACTCCTCCTCGCATGGGCCATCCTCGATGGCAACCTCACTGTCCGCGATGTCCGCAGCGTCGCCAGTGCCATCAACGACGGCACCCCGATCGACCACGCCCTCGCCGACCACGACGTCACCCTCGGCCAACTCGAACTCATCCTCTCGCCGCCGACCTACCGCGATCTCCGTCGGCGTGCTTCGATGGAGGGCGTCGAACCTGGTGCCATCGTTACCGATGCGCTCGAGCAGTACTTCGACTGAGACATCCTCGGGTCGGACCCCCGTTCGCGTGAAGAGAGAAAGAAACGTTTAACCGCTCCTCCCCAAAAAGGGAAACTACAGGGCCGGTAGCTCAGTCTGGCAGAGCGTCTGGCTTTTAACCAGACGGTCGCGTGTTCAAATCGCGCCCGGCCCGCTTTTGCGACGAACACTTTCGTGAGGAGTAAGGCGGCGACAGCGGTTTGAACTAGACCGGACAGGCGCAGCGAAGCGAGCATTTCCGATCTAGTTCACAATCGCGCTCGGCCCGCTTTTCGCTCAGACCCGAACTCGTCCGCGGCTCGTCCCGGAACCGGCGTGATCCGTCCCGCGAGCACTCGCGTGCAGTGCAGTGATTCGGACGGCTTGTGATCACCCATTCACGCTCGAGACCGTGAATGTCTTCGTCGTCCGCGAGTCGAAAGTGGGCGGCCACCAACCGGTCGTCAAGGAGGCCGACATCGTTGAGAAGGGCGATTGAGTCCTTAGCTCCGTTCGAGCGCGCCATTGTGTTGCTCTCCTCGAGTTCGAGTAAGTGGGTATGAACGAGCAGGTCAGGGTACTCCTCGGCGAGATCGGCGGTGCGTTCCCACAGTTGGCGAGTACACGACCAGTCGTCGTGGGAGTTAATCGTAGCTCTGATGCGCCCGTCGTACGTGTCATGATACTCGTCGATGAACGTACGAGCACGGTCGAACTGCTCATCTTCGGGAACATCCCAGACGAGGTCGGAAAGCATTGGCCCGAAGACCCCTCGCAACCCCACCTCTCCGAACGTCTCCGCACCTGCGTCCGGGCGGACGTCTTGTGAATTGCCGGTGATGACACCGCCCGCGAGGAAGTTGAGCGCGGCGAGTTCGTACCCCGCTTCCGCGAGGTAATCGTATTCCCTGTTCTCAAGGTTCACGACGAGAGCCGTCATGTAGCCCATTATCCCCATCAGACCGAACTCACTGAATGCACCGATGAGCGCTGTCATTTCGAGTTGCGTGTACGCGTTGACGAGTCCCCCGCATTGCCAACATCCCCTTGCCGTCGATGATGCGAGCGGCCTCGATGTCCGCATCATCGCCTCGAGACTGTCGCACCTCCGTGATTCGACCATCCTCGATGAGCACCGTCCCTCGTTCGTAGAGCCGGTTCCTCTCGTCAACCGTGAGAACGACGGCGTCGTGCGCGATGTCTGCAGCCATCTGTTTTGAGCCCTGATCGATCGGCCATTGGTATTGGAAACTCTCACCGAGACAAGTGCGACAGACTGGAAGAGTTCTGGGATCGTGCGATAAGAGGGCATTCGTCTGCGATCTGATTATCGACCGACTGCTCGACGGTTGGGTAGCCTGTCTCCCCGGCGGGAATGGTGATGTCCACCTCACTCAGGATCAGTCGCTAACAATCATCTGCCGGAACTGCGATACGTTCACTACCGCCGCGGAGAGGTCTCCTGAACCCCCGTTACTCATCGTCGTCATCGTCTCGCTGCTCTCGCGTGCACTCTCGACACCGACCTCCCGTAATAGACTCGACTGTGAGCGTCTGCGATGTGCGATTATAGCCAGACCCATCGGTAGAAGTGATCGAGGTCCTTCTCGAGGTTGAGGTACCAGCGGAGCATCCGCTTGCGGTGGTGTTGGTAGTCGGTGATCTGCTTCTCGTTCAACTGAACCTTGGAGGCTGGGTGGCCGTTGGGGTTCCCTGAACCATTGCCTCGCCGTCTTGCGGTTTGTCGCGGTTCATAGTGGTCAATCCTACCGTGAACGCCCCTTTCGGGGTTTTGCGACCACGACTACCTTTGGCAAAAATGCCCTTAGATGCCTTGAGCACGGCAAAATCAAGCCAAGGGCCGGATTTGAACCGGCGGTGGGCGGCTCTGCAGGCCGCTGCGTTCGGCCGGACTCTGCCACCTTGGCGCGTTATATCGTTGTTACTGCGTTCGTTTAAGCGTAGCGGTACGGCACAACTCATGAGTGAGAGCCACATACGCAGAAAACCCCACATAGCCGATGCTATGTGGGGTTTCAGTATGAATGGTGGCGGCGAAACGAAGTTCCCAGAGGGTCGCCCACTCCAGTACTAACCGTAACGCAGGCGAGCTTATCTTCCGTGTTCGGGATGGGNCGAAACGAAGTTCCCAGAGGGTCGCCCACTCCAGTACTAACCGTAACGCAGGCGAGCTTATCTTCCGTGTTCGGGATGGGTACGGGAGGCACCTCGCCGCTATGGCCGCCGTAACGCCGATCAACGGAATCGAACCGTTGCAATACCAGTATCGGTTGGTGTGTCTAAGACCGTGTGTACGTGTAGTCCAGTTTACGTCCGGACCCGTTCTCGCGTCACGGATCCAATGCGATGTAATGTATGAATGTGTGGCTTTGCCGG
>NZ_AOII01000008.1 GCF_000337615.1 Natrinema pallidum DSM 3751 | reverse complement strand
GGGAGAGGGTCTGTTGGCGGTGAATGTTGGTACACACTCACACAATGGTCCACGTTCGATGACACACGGATCGTCGACCGATCGGGCGTCACCGAACTACCAAGGCTAACATCAGATCCCATCTGTACGGCGGACCGCAGGGGTGGAATCCTCATCTCGTGCGGATGTATTCGTAGGCCGTCTGGGGTACATAACCCCTTCGGACTGAACCCATCCAAAGCAGCGGAGTGCACCACGCACGCCGCCTCTTTCTTCGTATATAATCACAATCGCTGGTTACTACTTAAGGCCTACGAACCATAGGTCCGGAGATAGATAGTAACACACACCGAGCGAACGACTTACTGTTCCACCGATACCGACGTTGGCTGGGTCGCTATCGGATAGCTGGCCGGTTGATAAACACAATTGAGGTACTGCAGTCGAATCGAGAACACTGTGTCGGATCGAGTGATGGTCCGGTTCGTCTGTTTCATACCAGTCGCTAGCGGTCAAATGGCCCTGCAAGTGGAACGTTTCTCGAAAAGGGAAATTACCTTCCATGGGCCCTGACGGATTCGAACCATCGACCACTCGGTGTCTCACACGACCTCACACAGTCAGGTCGCGTTATGAGCCGAGCGCTCTAACCAGACTGAGCTAAGGGCCCTTGCGCTTGAAGGAAACCGTGGAATATAGTTAACCCTTACTCTCTGTCGCGCTCGAGTCGCTCAACTCGAGCGATCGCACCGCGGGGTGACGGAGCAGGTAGCCGGAGTCAGTGGTGAGGCTGCACTTCGACGTGCGCGGTGCGAGCCGGGAAGCGGCGAATCACTGTCGGTGGCAGCGGAAAGGGGCGAGTCGAGACCGAGACGAGGGCTGAATCAACGGCCGTCGCGGCTGGGAGCGTCCCTCAGTAACTCGCAGCGGTCGTCCCGTGGGTCCGATTCCGGATACGCGAGCCCGATCGCTGCCGCGAGGAGTCGCTTCGTGTACGCGCGCTCGGGATTTGTACAACTCTGCGGTACCCGACTCCACGAGTCGACCGTCACGTATCACGGCGATGCGATCGGCGAGGTGGCGGACAAGACCGAGATCGTGGCTGACGAGGACGAACGCACAGTCAATCGCGCCTGGAGGTCGAGAAGCAGGTTTCACACCTGCGCACGAACGGGAACGTCGAGCGCGGCCGTCGGTTCGTCGAGGACGATCAGCGACGGCTCGATGCGCGATCGCACGCGCAAGCGCGACCCGCTCGGCCCACGGAGAGTTGGTGAGGACGGCACTGGGCGTGGCGCTCGTCGAGTCCGACGAGGGAGAGGAGCGACTCGATCCGTTGGCGTCGCCGCTTCCGACGCGCTCCGATTGTAAAGGTGTACTTGGACAAGTAAAATATTATTTTGAGATTAGTTCGGATCGGTGACACGCGCTGCTCGGCATCGATCGAGCGTGTGACGGCGCGGACGGCTACTACCCGCCACGGCCAAAATGGGGGACGGGACGGTCGTTCAGTCTTCGATCCCGTACTCGACCAGCGACTGATCGGTCCCGTCCGTGCGATGTCGCGTCGCTAACCCGGCGAGATGTGGGGCTTCGGGAACGATCAGTTCCTTACAGGCGGTTTCGCAGGCGCTTTCGCTACCCGGGAGACAGAAGACCGGCGTCTCGACCGCGAGTCCGGCCGTCGCACGCGAAGCCATCGCTCGAGTACCGACCTCGTCCCACGAGAGGGACCGGAACAGTTCGCCAAAGCCCGGCAGTTCGCGCTCGAACAGGGACGAGACCGCCTCCGGCGAGACGTCGTCGGCGGTGACCCCCGTCCCGCCGGTGGTACAGACTACGTCGATGTCCCGACGTGCGACCAGTCCGCGGACCGCGGTCCGGATCGCCGAGTAGTCGTCCCGGACCAGCAATCGCTCTCGAACCTCGTGGCCCGCGGCCTCGAAACAGTCACGGATGGTATCTCCACCCGGATCGGCCGGGTTCTCGTCGCCCGCCCGCGAACTCGAGACCGTGACGATCCCGACGTACAGCGGATCGATGATGTCGTGGCCGTGGTCGTCGGTACTCCGTCGGTCGTCAGTATCGCTAGTCATATATCCATAACGCCGGCGGAGGGGGATAATCTCTCCCCCGATGGCCGCGATCGACCGCGGACGGGTTCACTGCTCGATCGGGACGGGAATCCAAGCCGTCGGAACGAGCGACGGCCGGTAAATCGGGAAGAAGCGCCGAAGCCAGGACTCGAACCTGGGACAACCTCGTTAACAGCGAGGTGCTCTACCATCTGAGCTACTTCGGCCCATCATCGGATAGTCGGGTGTATTTAATAGGGCTTTCGTTTTCCCCGCATCGGGTTCGATACCCTTTCACGCACTGCTCGAGTACGCACGCCCAATGAGCGAGGAGGACGGCGACGGCGTCGATCACGGTCCCACGAGCAGCCACTGCGGCGACCACACTGGTGGCGAGACCGACGATCGGGACGGTACTCGCGATCTCGAGCAGGTCGTGGCGGCGGTTCGCGATCGAGTCGATCCGGACGAAGACGAACGGACGCGGCTTCGCGACGTCGCCGATCGGCTCATGGAACGGGCCGAAACGGCGGCGGCGGAACTGTGTGCCGACACCGACGTCCTACAAGTCGGCTCGACCGCCCGCAACACCTGGATCAGCGGCGACCGCGACATCGATATTTTCGTCCGCTTTCCACCGTCGCTCGACCGAGAGACGTTAGCGGACTATGGTCTCGAGGTCGGCCACGCCACCATCCCCGACGGCCACGAGGAGTACGCCGAACATCCCTACGTCAAAGGGACCGTCGAGGGGTTCGAGATCGACGTCGTCCCCTGTTTTCGCCTCGAGTCGGCGAGCGAGATTCGCTCGGCGGTCGACCGAACGCCGTTCCACACCAGGTACCTGCAGCAACGGCTGGACGATGAACTGGCCGCCGACGTTCGGCTCACCAAACAGTTCTTGAAAGGCATCGGTGCCTACGGGAGCGACCTTCGGACGCGGGGCTTTAGCGGCTACCTCACCGAACTGCTCGTCGTCGAGTACGGCGGGTTTCGACCGTTGCTCGCCGCCGTCGCCGACTGGCAGCCACCGGTCGAACTCGATCCCGAAGAGCACGGCCGGGAAACGTTCGACGACCCGCTCGTCGTTATCGACCCGACCGACCCCGATCGCAACGTCGCCGCCGTCTGCGCGTCCGACAACGTCGCCCGGTTCCAACACTACGCCCGGTCGTTCCTCGAGCGTCCCCGAATCGACGTGTTCGAACCCGACGACCCGGAGCCGCTGACCGAAGTCGACCTGCGGGACCACCTCGAGCGCCGCGGGACCACGCCCGTCGCCGTCCGGTTCGAGGCCCCGGACCTCGTCGAAGACCAGCTGTACCCGCAGCTACAGAAGTCCCTCGACGGTATCACGACCGGCCTCGATGGCCGCGGATTCGATGTCTTCCGTGCGACGGCAGTCGCCGACGAGACCGCAGCCGTCCTCGTCGAACTCGCCGTCAGCGAGCGACCCGCCGTCGAGCGCCACGAGGGGCCGCCGGTCCACGTCCGCAACCACGCGGAGGGGTTCTACGACGCCTACGTCGACGATTCCGACGCCTACGGTCCCTTTATCGAGGGCGGCCGCTATGTCACCGAGCGCAACCGGGCGTTCACGACTGCCCGCGAGTTCCTCGAGAGCGACCGGCTCTTCGACGTGGGACTGGGCGCACACGTCGAAACGGCGCTCGAAGACGGCTACGAGGTACTGAGCGGCGACGACATCGTGACGCTGCTCGACGAATTCGGATCGGAGCTCGCCGATTACTTCGCACCGCGTCCCTGAAAACGGCTAGAACTCCTCCGGCGTGGTATCGAGGTCGTGGGCGTCGATAACGTCCTCGAGCGCCGATTCCGCTTTGTCGCCTGGTTCGTCGTCGGGTGCTATCGGTTCCCGCCCGTCGAACGTCTCGTGGACGAGTGCGACGCTGTCCGCGAGGACGTCCAGCCCGTACCCGCCCTCGAGAACGAACGCCAGTGCCGCGTCGGTGTCGGCAGCGAGGGATCGAACGCGGTCACTCAGCAGGGCGTAGGCCTCCGTCGAGAGGCGAATCCGCGAGATCGGATCGTGACGGTGGGCGTCGAAGCCGGCGCTGATCAACAGCAGGTCCGGATCGAAGTCGGTGAGCGCGGCGGTGATCGGTCCCTCGAGTGCGGCCAGATAGTCGCGGTCGTCCGTGCCGGCGGGCATCGGGATGTTCATCGTCGTTCCCTCGCCCTCTCCCGTCCCGGTTTCGTCAACGTCGCCGGTGCCCGGATAGAGCCCCTGTTCGTGAAGCGAGACGAAGAAGACATCGCCCCTGTCGTAGAAGATGTCCTGCGTGCCGTTCCCGTGATGGACGTCCCAGTCGATGATCGCGACCCGGTCGACGTCGTACGCATCGTGGTCGAGGGCGTGCTGAGCCGCGACGGCAACGTTGTCGACGAAGCAAAACCCCATCGCGTTGTCGGAGACGGCGTGGTGTCCCGGCGGCCGGCCGATCGAAAACGGCGTGTCGCGACCGGTCGCACCCTCGAGGGCCGCCTCGGCGGCCCAGCAGGCGAGCCCGGCACTGCGGCGGATCGCCTCCCACGTTTCCTCGACGGCGGTCGTGTCGGGATCCCAACTGCCGCCGCCGTCGGCACAGAACTCCCGGACCGACTCGAGGTAGTCGCGTTCGTGGACGGCCGCCATCCGATCGAGGTCGCAGGGGTCGGCCTCGACGTACTCGACGCCGTGTTTCTTTTTCAGCCGCTCTCGGATCGCCCGTAGCCGGTCCGGCGACTCTGGATGACGCGAACCGGGGTCGTGTGCGAGACAGAGCTCGCTGTAGCCGAACTGCATCTACTCACTCGAACAACGAGAAGTACGTCTCGATGTCGTCGTCGGTGATCGTTCGCCGGTCGGCGTGGTGTGCGAGGATCGCGGCCGCCTGCGCGACGTTGTCCGCGTAGTCCTCGAGAATGTCGGCCAACGCGACGCGGGCGTCCATCGAAACCCGATATCGATCGTCGATCTCCAGCCTGGCGATGCGATCGACCGGAGCGACCGGCAACTCGAGGGCGTCCTTGTCGACGACCGTCTCGACGCCGAAATCCTGGGCCATGAGCGTCTTGCGGCCGTCGGCCGTGGCCTCCCCGGCGGCGTCGATGGCGAGTTCGCTCCCGTGTTCCTGAATCCGCGTTGCGAGTTCCTTCGACGCGTCGGCACTCACCCGAAGATCGCCCGCGTTTCGACGGATGATCGTATCCACCGGGGCGAACGGGAGTTCGACGTTCATATAATCATAGGCGAAGCTGACTCCCTTAACGCTTTTCCTAGGCGGACGATGAGGTTGCTCGCGACCTCAGAATACGTCGTTTGCTTCGAGATGCCCGTCGCGGACGACCCCGCGGGCGGTTACCTCCTCCCCGAGACCGACGTCGGCGTCGGTCGCGACGCTCATCGTCGTCTCGCCGTCGTCGAGAACGACCGGGCTGCCGGCCTGCACGACGACGCCGGTAAACTCGAGTTCCTCGCCGTCGTCGGGATCGTCCGAGCCGGCAGCCGCGCCGGCGGTGTCGGCCGACTCCGTCGCGTCGGTCCGGCCGGTACCGTCCGCCGCCGTCTCCTCGCCCGAGTCGTCCGTGTCGCCGGCGAAGGCCGACAGACCGGCGTTTTCGTCGGTCGAGTTGCTCGATCCGTCGTCGGCAGTGCCGGAGCCGGACGACTCGGACTCGAGAACCGTGATCGTCGACTGCCAGCCCGCCGAGGCCTCGAGATCGTCCTGCCAGCCGTCCTGAATTTCGACGTCGCCGAGTGCGACCTCGTCCCCCGGCCCTACATCGAGGTCGGCCTTGTCGCCCCAGAGGGCGACGCGGATGTCGTCGGTCGCGTCTTGGACACGGATGTTGCGGACCTGTCCCTCCGAACCGTCATCGCGGTCGAACGTCCGCTTCGGGTCGGCCGACCGGACGACGCCCGCGATGTCGACCACGTGATCGATTTCGACGTCTTCGATCGGCGTGTTCTCGGGAACGTACTCGACCGTCGCGTCGATTTCCTCGACGGCACCGCGGTTGCCGACGTGGAGTTCGAGGCTGCCGTCGCGGTCCTTGACGTAGCCGTCGATCACCTCGACGGTGGTCCCGGCCTCGAGCTCCGTGGCGAGGTCCGCTTGCTCGTCCCAGAGCGTGACGCGAACGCGGCCGGTCGAATCCCCGAGGACGAGGTTCGAGACTTTCCCCTCGGAGCCGTCGTCGCGGTCGAACGTGCGGACGCTGTCGGTATCTAGAAGCACGCCGACGAGGTTGACGTTCGAGAGGCCAAGCGAGAGGTCCTCGACGGTGTACGTATCGGAGACCTGCACGTCGATTTCGGTATCCGGGTCCGGTTCGACGTTATCCACGCTGATCTCGACGCCGGAAAAGCCCTCCTTCGGGCGGCCCGCGATCCGCAGGACCTGTCCCTCCTCGAGTTCGTCGATGGCTGCTTCGGCGTGGTCGTCCCAGAAGGCCGCTCGAACGGAGCCGGTCTCGTCCGTGACCTCGACGTTGACGACCTGCCCGTCCTCGTCTTCGCCGTCGCGCTCGAAGGTCCGTTTCTCGCCGATCGAGAGCACTTTCGCGACGAACTTCGCCTCTTCCATCCCGGGTTCGATATCGGCGATGCCGCCGACCTCGCTCTCGCCGACTTCGTGAGCGACGAGCATCGCCGCCGTCTCCTCGTCCGCGAGTCCACCCATCTGCTCGACTTTCGCCTCGACGGCCTCGCGAAACTCCTCGAGAGAAACGTCGGCCTCGAGGTCCTCATATACGCCCTCGATGTCGCTCATTCTATGCTCGTGCATGGTCAGCCCGCGCATAAGCGTTATCCATTGGGTGTCTCGGCACCCGGTCGTGATCGGCCGACAGGAGCCGTATGCGTGCCGTGTTGGCTCGGTTCAGCCCTGCGGAGATTGACCGTCTCGGCAGCGCTTCGGCGGGGAACGAGCGGAAAGTCATACGCCACGCTGGCCGCTTCATCGTATATAAACGTCCGGCGGCGATCGGTATGCTCCTCGCTTTCCGATCGCGGTCATCACGGTCCCGATTCTCGTCGACTCGTCGCATATGCCGGTTCGGACCCCCTCCATCGAATCCGTTCCACGCACTCGGCACTCGGACCGCGTGTCACGTCGCTCGAGCCAGGCCCCGACACTCGAACCACGGACCTGTCGGGGAGTTGCACCGAACCCCCGTGCCGGCGGGCGTCTTTCGAAAGGGCTTTAATGTTCACCGGGGTATGAAGAGATGAGTCCTGATAGGGTAGTGGACTATCCTCTTGGCTTGCGGAGCCAGGGACCGGAGTTCAAATCTCCGTCAGGACGCTCACTTATCGCGGGCGCTTCGCATTGCTCAGCGCCCGCTCTTGGGTTCGGTCCTGACGTGCCCAACGCTCGCTAGCGCTCGCGTTGGACTCCGTCAGGACGCATCTACCGACACCAGACCGAGAGCGATGCGTGGCGCATTAGCGCCACGGAAAGCGAACGGCGAAGCCGTGAGCAGCGAGCGGCTGATGTCGATGAAACTTGTCCGCGGAAATTGGCGAATCAACTCGAGCGAACCGTCCGATAGCCGTCGACGGCTTCAGTCAGGACGTAGCCGACGATCGTCACGCCGATAACGGCCCGTCCGATCGTCCTGAGTTCGATCGTTGCGATGGTCTGCTCACCGGTAACGGCGAGGACAGCACCTGTGACGAGGAGGATGATGAGAACCGCGAGATATCGCCATCGTGCGGACGGTGGCACGTCGCTGCCCTCGTTTCGGAGCGCGAGGTACAGATGGCCGCCGCCGAGTGCGATCCCGTAGAATACGAGCACCATTGCGATTTCCACCATGTCTGAGTTGAAACCGAGGACATACGCCACAAAACCAGCCACGGGTACCCCCACGAACGCCAGCAGTATGGCCCCGAGATAGACGACGACTTCGCGGCTGTTCATATCAGAACGAAGCGTGACAGCGAATAAATAACTTCTGTCGGAGTTTCTGCGAGGATAGCGACCGCTCGAGGGCGAAAACTGGGTGAGAGGAGTAAGCCCCCTTCTGTTCGACCCGGCATTCGGCTGAGCGTCCGCGCCGTCCGCGGCGAAGCCGCGGTGCGTTCGGGCTACCACGGCGCGGACTTGCACCGGTGAGGGTTCGCCGTTCCATCGATCCTCGGCCGTCCGTGTGCGGTCGGTCGTGACAGTGCGTGCGACGGCTCGCGCCATCTCACGGCTCGCGGTTCTCGTGCTCGAGGCACATCGAACCGCGTCCACGACCTGTGGGTTCGAACCACAGCTCCGCGACCGCCATCCTCTGCGGGTCAACTCCCCTTCCTCTCGGTCGGGTTCGCGCGCATCATCGGTCGGGCCGAGACGTGTCGTTTCTGTTCCAGAGCCAGCGGTCTCCCGCTCCGGGCTTGCGCCCGGTCACCTGCCCGAACAGGTGGGGGGACTTTCCTCGCATGCGTGATACATCCTGATGGGACGAATCACGTGTCGCCTGACACGACTCGAGGAGTCGCGCCGGGCTGTGGTGATGCCGCCGTTACCGGTGGCACCATCGCGGCAGCCAGGCTCTCTCTCCCAGTCTTCGTAGGGGCCTCTGTGGAATAAGTTCCTCGGTCGTCGGTCGTGTTAACTTAAGCATGATTCCACCAGACGGCGTGGGCTTGGAGCCAGGTTTCTGCGGTGGCTGGATCGACGTGGCTAAAACAG
>NZ_AOII01000007.1 GCF_000337615.1 Natrinema pallidum DSM 3751 | reverse complement strand
CCACCCCGGCGGGAAAGCCGCTCAGGCCGCCGAATCCATCGACGCGAAGGCGTTTACCTGCGGCAACGCGATCGTCTTCAATTCGGGCGAATACGATCCCCGGTCGGCCGACGGCCAACACCTGCTGGCTCACGAACTCGCCCACGTCACACAACAGGACGGCAGCGCACCGCTCTCGATGATGCCCCAAGAGGACGCCGACCTCGAGATCGATCCCGACCCGAAGTTAGAGCGGGCGGCTGACGAGGCGGCCACCGAGGCGTTATCGGGTGAGGAACCGCTGGTCGTGAATCGGATGGGGACAGATGTACACGTTCAGCGGACGGCCTTGGGGAAATTGAATCCGTTCAGTAATTCAGACGGGGAAAAAGCGGGAGACCTAGTCGCTGATGAGGTGAAAGCCGAGCCCGAAGCGTTGGCTGAGGAAGTCCGACGGATCAAGGTCAATCAGGCCAAGTTGTCCAATCAGGTTAACAGTGAGCGAGGGACGGTCGACACTGTCGGTGAAGCTGCTGGCGCAGGTGTCGTCGGCGGGACCGTCGGACTCGCAGTCGGTGCCGCAACTGCAAATCCAGTTCTGGGGGCGCTCGCTGGGGGTGCGGCCTCCGATGTCGGCAAGACATTGTATGGCAAACTCTGGGGGAAAGGCCGAGATGCGATCGCCGAAGCCGAAATCCCCGATATCGGCACCGAACGCCTCGACGGCATCAAAGAGACAATCGACGACCTCATCGACGAAAAGCTCCGCAAGCGATTCAGTGGAAACGAACATGGTGGCGAAGACTACCGATTCTGATTTACTATGAATGCAAAAATTGATGGAGAAGATGATCGGGGTATTGGAGTTGCGGTAACTGACAATAAAGGTGTTGGGCATCGTATTGCGCTTGGAACTGACGGAGAATTTCAGACGCATGAATGTGATATTTATGCTGACAAACCTGCTGATCGAACTCCAGAAGAAAACGAACTGAACGAACAAGCCCGACGCTTCGCGCAGTACTACGTCTACTGTGAGCGCGGCTACGACACTGTAACCCCACGACGCATCCACCCGGAACGTATCAACGCCGTCCGTGTCGCCGTTGCATCCCTCTCGGAAGCCGAATTCGAGCGGTACTTCGGCGATCTCTACCGGCAACTCCGGAGTTACGACGACTCAGCGGTCAATCGCACGATCGACATTCCCGACGAAGCGACAAGCGCTGACTCACTCCTCTATCGGAAACACGTCTATCTCGGCCTGAACCCGCTCGAGACCGAACTCGGTGCCGAAGCCGACGCGATCGCCGCCCGCCACGGTCTTGATCTCGCAGCCGATCGGCTCGATTCCATGTCACCCGAAGACATCTCGGACGCCGAGTTGGACGACTGGCGGGCCGCCACAGCGGAACTCGGCGCACTGGCGGAGACGGCCGACATCGATCTCTCCGAGGGGTTGCAACTGGCCGGGGTGTCGTCGCTACGGGCGGTCTACCTCGACGACCGCGGCGAAGAACACGTCACCAACGCTGACGACCCGTTCGATCGCCAGCCCGATGCATGGATTGAACTTCCAGTGATGGACCCTGGAAGCCTCCCGGAGTTTCAGGCGTACATCAACCACAACCTGGCCTGTCAGGTGCGCGACTGCTTCGTCCGAATGGGACTCGAACCGCCCCAACCGTTCCGAATCCTCGGCTACGGTGATTTCGAAGCCGCAGAACAGTACAAGCGTCTGGACCTGTACCCCAACTACGTTGATCCACACGAGGAGACGGCCTTCGCCGACGGGTACACTGGTTCAAACGCGGGACCGACTCAGTGAGATCGCTCGAGGGTGTCCACATCCGACCCCGACCCGCAGTTAGAGCGGGAAGCCGACGAGGCCGCAACGGAGGCACTCTCGGGTGATGAACCGGTGACGGTGAATCGGATGGGGACAGATGTACACGTTCAGCGGTATCCCGGCGAGGGAGTGGTTGCCAAAGCCGGCACTCTCCTCGAGAACGGGACGGAGACAGTCGACGACNGTGAATCGGATGGGGACAGATGTACACGTTCAGCGGTATCCCGGCGAGGGAGTGGTTGCCAAAGCCGGCACTCTCCTCGAGAACGGGACGGAGAAAGTCGACGACGCCACACGCAAACGATACCGGCTCAGCAAGGAGCAACTCCTGGATGTCGTTACGTCCGTCGAAACCCCGGCCGGACTCTCCGAGTGGCTCGAGTATCACGATATCGACGTAGCCAGCCGGGTGCAAGATGCGGCCAGTAGCCCGATCAAAGGGATGACCAAAGGCTGGACGGTTGGATCGGCAGTCGGGGCGATAGCTGGACCGGCCGGGGCAGTGGCCGGTGGCCTCGCTGGCGTTCCGCTCGGGGCCGTCCTCACCACGAAATTCGGCCAGCACGTCGCNGCTGGACGGTTGGATCGGCAGTCGGGGCGATAGCTGGACCGGCCGGGGCAGTGGCCGGTGGCCTCGCTGGCGTTCCGCTCGGGGCCGTCCTCACCACGAAATTCGGCCAGCACGTCGCCGGCGAGGTCCAATCGCTCTTGCGAGACCGACTCGGTCTCAATACTGACCAGGAATTCGATCTAGACGATGTCACTGGACTGGGCAGCGCAGACTACAAATGAGGTGATAAGATATGCAATCGTCTATTGAAGCTGGTGATAACGAAGGATGCGGTCTAGAAGTAATCGACAATAATGGGGTTGAGCACTGGATCGAAATCAAATATAACACTGGAGAAATATCATACCACGAACAAGATGGTTACCCGGACAAACCGGCGGAACGCACCCATAGTGAGGGGGAACACGTTGGGCATGCACGCAGATACGCCCAGTATTACGTCGCTCGAGAGACCGAGCACGACACGATTCCGTGGGATCTGGATGGAGATCGATTCGAAGAGGGTCGGCAGGCGCTCCAGGGGCTCTCGG
>NZ_AOII01000006.1 GCF_000337615.1 Natrinema pallidum DSM 3751 | reverse complement strand
CGTGGTGCATCTCAATTGTCTTGACCTCGCCGCCTACATCGCTGGGCTGGAAGGAGACGTTGTCGCCGGTGTTGAGGAGGCCGGTCTCGATACGTCCGACAGGGACGGTACCAATACCCGAAATCGTGTAGACGTCCTGGATCGGAAGTCGCAGCGGTGCGTCCGTTGGCGGCTTCGGTTCGGGAAGATCGTTTAGCGCCTCAAGCAGGGTTTCACCGTCGTACCAGGGCGTGTTGTCGGAGTGCTCGGAAACATTGTCTCCCTCGAAGGCCGAAACTGGAATGAACGATGCGTCGTCGGTATTGAACTGGACCTGCTTGAGTAACTGCTTGACTTCCTCGACAACTTCGTTGTAGGTCGACTCCTCGTAATCGGGGATATCCATCTTGTTGATGCCCACGATGAGTTCGTCGATCCCGAGGGTCCGAGCCAAGAAGACGTGCTCCTGGGTCTGGGGCGCGACGCCGTCGTCAGCGGCGACGACGAGGACGGCGTGATCGGCCTGCGAGGCCCCAGTGATCATGTTCTTGACGAAGTCGCGGTGTCCGGGCGTGTCGACGATGGTGAAGTCGTACGTATCCGTCGAGAACTCCTGGTGAGCGATGTCAATGGTGACACCGCGTTCGCGTTCCTCGGTGAGGTTGTCCATGACGTAGGCGAACTCGAAGCCACCCTTGCCTTTCTCCTCTGCTTCCTCGCGGTGCTGTTCGATGACGTGCTCGGGTATGCTCCCCGTCTCGTAGAGGAGGCGTCCTACAAGCGTACTCTTCCCGTGATCGACGTGGCCGATAATGGCCAGATTCTGGTGGGGTTTATTTGTGCTCATGATGAATCGTCTCGAGATCCGTCATCTGAAATACGCGCTAGACACTGGTAAACCCCTACCAGGATGTACTGGAACGTTCGATTGAGAGGTACGACGGGCTCGGCTGTCTACCTCGAGTGGGGTCGGTGGCACTGGTGTCTCACAGTGATCGATGAACTCGTCGGCCTCAGTGCCATCCGATCTGCTCTCTTCGACCGAGTCGGACGAGATTTCGAGTCGACCACCGTCTCCACGCCACTTCGGCTTGCCCCGAACTGGCAACCGAAGTCGTTCGTACGTTCTGAACTCGTACTTGTCTTTGAGATCCATGCCGATGCGAATCTCCAGACGGGATCGCTCGTTCCATTGCAGCGTGTACGAATCGTTGTGGATGTAGGTGCGGAGCTCTCGGCCATCGTCTTGATTCTCCCGTAGCTAGGGACTCGGATCGTACTCTGGATCAGTGGGCGGCAGCGACGGCATCAGGGTTCCTCAAGCAACGAGCGAGCCCGTTGCACGTAACTATTTGTCTCCCAGCTGCGAGCGTCGCTGATCTCCTCCGCATGGTACGGAATGATCTGCTAGGATAGTATTTGGCTGACCTCTCTGAGGTCGTTGCTGCGCGCGCAGCGACGGTCTCGTGAGCGGAGCGAACGAGACCTGGGAAGACGAACGGAGNGTATTTGGCTGACCTCTCTGAGGTCGTTGCTGCGCGCGCAGCGACGGTCTCGTGAGCGGAGCGAACGAGACCTGGGAAGACGAACGGAGTGAGTCTTCCCGAGCGAGCACGGAGCGGAGGGTGGGGAGGAGGGGTCTGGGTCGGTCTGGCACGTCGCAAAAAAGAAGGCCGCGTTAGCCAGCTACTCCCACCACCGACCGCGTTCTGGGAACTGAAGGGTCGACCAGCCGGTGACGGCCAGTGAGACACGTCCCTCGTACCAGTTCCGTGCAGCCCCATGAATGCGCACTCGTTCGCCTTCCTCGATCCACGGCGCTCCTGACTTCTCCCAGATCGTCACTCGAGTCTGGCCACTGTCGTCTGCGATGAGTCCGACTTGAGCGATGCTTGGATGCGATGGATCCCAGAGCGTCTCGACACGTCCCTCGATGCTCACCTTCTGTCGGCTCACGTCCTCGAGTTTCCCAATCGGCACGATCTGTCCTGGCGCTGTCTGCAACTCCTCGAATACACTGACGACCGCACTCGTGAGATCCTGTCCGTCGACGACCGCCTCGGCCAGCCGCTGACTGATCGCCGCTCGAGACCAGCCATCGAGCCGTTCGGCCAACCGCATCGACTGTTTGTTCACGGCCGCCAGTTGTGTTCGTGTGAGATTCTTCCGGGGATCCGGCCGCTCTGGATCCGCCATTGGCTCCACGCTCGCTGCCCGCTTCTGGAACCGTTCACGCCGCTCCGCACTTCGTCGTGCAGCGGTGTCCCGTGCCCGTTTCGCTCGTCCCTGCTGTTGTCCGAACTCGGCTTGTGCACTGATCCGCTCGAGTTCTGCTTCCCGAGCCCGAATCCGCTCTTCCTGCTCGAGGGTCACGCCGTGAATTCGATTGTCGTTTGTATCGGCGATGCCATCCGGGTGGTTTGCATCCACCTTTGCTTGGACCTCTTGCTTGACCGTTGCCTCGAATTCTGGCGTCTCGTCGACGACCGGGAAGCTGTCGTCATCGACTTCCTGCTCGTCCGCCTGTTTGAGTGCCTGTTCATCGACCGTAACGACCTTGCTACTCGAGTTGTTACTAGACATTGGAACACAACCAGTTCCGAAGGCGCTCACGCGCCTGCCACCGCGATGCTCCTACATCGCGGTTTTCCGACGACACTGACCGACAGACCCATCTGCGCGCTCTCGCTCGCGCCTTCGCGAGCGCCCTATTGGGCGCGAGCGAGAGCGCGCCTCAGGGAAGCTACCCAACCAGCACCGCGCGCCGTCCGCCCGGAGCAAGCGGCCAGCACACAAGCCGGTTTCGCGTCCGTCGAGCGAGCGACGTCAGGAGCGAGAGAGACGCAACCGAAAGCGCGCTTGGTGCTGGCGCCGAGGGCACATGCATTTTAGCCCGGCAGCCCGCCCGCGACTGCAGGCAGGCAGCCCGGAATGGTCGGTCGCGAGCGACGCGGAGGTCTCGTGAGCGAAGCGAACGAGACATCGGTGAGCTTTGCTCACCGGCAGGCGGCAGAGGCGAGCGGGGCGGGCCGTTGGGAAACACCGTCTATCCGGATTCGACGCTCGGTCACACAACCGATGCCTAGCGGACTCAGAGAGGGCGAGGCCATCTTGATCACCGGGAAAGCTCTGCTCCCACGGGAACTCGTCAGCCGAAAATCCCTTAATATCGAGAGTCTAGTAGCGACGCACGGGTCTTGATAAACCGCTTGTACTTGCTGCGGGGCGTTTCCCAGCCCTTGGTAGAGCAGTTCATGTGGTTCCGGTACGATCGTTGATGGCAGCAAGTTCCCTTAGGAGGAGATGTAGCCGATCGATTGTGTCGCGATGTCTTCAGTGCGTTCCTCGATAAGAGACGTCATATGAAGTTCGACCTCTGCGGCACTGTTGAGGGTCGCAAGCGACCACGGAAGTACGTGACTCTGTTCTCCGAGTGGATCGCCCTCGTAGTCGTCGTCGCGGAGCGTGAGTGATTCTTCATGATACGCCTTTGTGGAGATTAGGACGGTGATGAGCTGTACACCGTGGTTTGGGAACTGAGGTGTTCCCAGAACGAGCATTGGACGTCCTTTGTCCGAGAGCGGATCGGTCCCCCAGATAATGTCACCACGTTTCAGTTCATCGAACGCCGTCACCGTACTTCCTCCATCTCGTCAGTTTTCAACTCCTCGAGATGCTCTTCGCCGTACTGTTCGTCTGCAGTCTGGTGGTGCTGGTGAAGTCGGTAGGCGGTTCGGAGCCGTTCCTCGTTGTCTGTGATCGCCCAGTACGGGCGCTTGTGCCGCACAAGACCTCGTTCCTTCAGTCGCGAGAGAATCGCACTGACAGCGTCTGTATCCAGCTCAAGTTGTTCAGCGATCGTCGCCGCCTTCCACGCTCGGTCGTCGTTCTCGTCCAGGAACAGCACGATTTGCTCGGTGTTATTTCGGCCCTCGAATTCGTCGTCGTCGGCGTTCTCGAACTCGTCGATATCGATGGTGCCGCTCGACATAGATTGATGTTGGTGCCGTTGATCCATATCTGTTTGGGATGTTTGTTACAGCGATAGCGAGGAGAAACACTCCATATCAACTACACGTCACAACAAGACTCGAGACGGGAGAATCTGTTCGATTCGACCAAGCGCGGCACCCGAGGAAACGGCGTATTCGGACGAGGGAGGGTCCGTCCTCCGATACCCGGTCGAACTAGTTACTCGTCGCTCGAGGTGAATCCACCGACGTACTGGTCTTCCCATTCGCGACGGGCCTCGAGCTCGCGCTGGCCGCGGGCCGTGATCGTGTAGTAGTTCGTTCGCTTGTCGAGTTGGCCTTTCTCGACGAGACCCTTGTCGACGACCTCGTCGAGATTGGGATACAGCCGGCCGTGATGGATCTCCTTCTCGTAGTACTCCTCGAGTTCGTCTTTGATCGCAAGCCCGTGGGGTTCGTCTTGGCCGGCAATCGTATACAGGACATCACGCTGAAAGCCAGTCAAATCGTACATATCGAAATTATTGAGTATAGAGCTATAAGCGTTCCGAGAACTGGTGAAAGAAAACGTGATTCAGGGATAGCATGTACGTGAGAAGCGAGTCTCAGATCTTGACAAAACCACAGCGGACGACTCGCTCATTCGATGTCGAGCGCTGTCTCGAGCTCGTCCTTGAGATCGTCCATGGTCTGTGGGCCAAGTCGAATCTCAACACCGGCTGCAGTGAGAATCTCTGTCATCTCCCAGCGGGTGATACCAGCTCGCTCTGCAGCCTTCCCTAGGGAGATTTCACCGAGCACGTAGAGCCCGATAGTAGTGGCGAACTCCTCAGTATGGTCGATATGGGGGCTGCAACGATCAGTTGTCATGGGTTATAGGTGTGTACTCGAGCGGCAGCGTCATTAGTGTGTCCTCGTCTGACGTCGTCGATTTGAGTTGACTGGCAATTCCTGAATATGCCAGTAACGAGTGTGTTTCGAGAGGCTGCCACTCCATACTACGAGTGCCCAACTCAGCTATCGATCCAAGAAGCGAGGACTATAGTAGCCATTAGAACGTTTCATTCAGGTATTATAGTTGAACTCTCCACACTATGAGTCTCAACAACTTATCAATCATCCGCTGAATATGCTCCGTCTCGCTTCCGAACGCTCTCCACGCGTAAGATGCGTTCTTCCGATCGAAGCCGACACCCCAGTCGATAGGTCCCAACTCGTAACTTTTTGTACGGCGAATTAGTCAATGGCTCAAGGAAGTCAGCTGGCTCGCGCCACTCTGAGGACACGACATCATCGAGTTTCGTGATGATTCGGTCCTGTGTTTCTGTAGGTAACTGCGCAAGTTGGTTTTCCGCTCGAGACGAAAATGCCCACTCCCAATCGGCGTCATTCGTCGTCGGACCCATATGCTGCTTTGATTTCCTCGCTCGAGCGGCTCTCACCGTCATCAAACTGTGCTTCACTAATTGCAAGGTCCTTCCAGAACCCAGCACCCTCCGGATGATTCACTGACTCTCGTAGTGCGTAGCGAATAAACTCACTTCGGCTATTGAATCCCCGCTCGCGCCACGTCTCATCAACGACCTCGCGGAAAGACTGGGAAATCCGAAGGTTGATTCGTTCAATCTCAGGATCACCATTGTTGGTTTCAGCTTCGGACATACGCTTGTACGTTCGTAGTACATACACAAAATAGTACCGTCGAGATTGCTGAAATCAGATTATGGCCACACCTCACAACCGGTCCGTACAACCACGCAATGCGTTGTTCGTCTCCCTGGTTGATTACAGTCATCGTTGAACTCCTCACCCCTCCGGGAGTCGATAAACCCGGCGGGGAGCGATGAATCGGGTTTCAGTCGCCGTCCCCAACGAATTGCTTTGCACGGCCCCAGATCGAGTCGCCTTCATTAGCACTGGCCTCATCCATCTCGGGGTTCGAAGCCTGATCACGACGCTCGAGTGTCTCCTGACAGTCTCTGAGTTGTTCTCGAAGCGCTTCGTTGGTCGCCTCGAGGTCCGCAATACGTTCGTCTTTCTCCTCGAGCGCAGCCTCGAGGTCGTCGACGCGGTCAGTCAACAGTCGATTCTTCTCGACCAGATATGCATGATTTTCCGCTGGTTCGTCACGACTGCCGGCGGTCGACGACTCGCTCTGTCTGGAACTCGCTTCACTCGAGTCGTCTCGAGCGTCCGGATCGTAGAACTCAGACGTGCTTGTAATCGCTCGTTCGATGGTTTTCTCGCCGTACGTCGATCCATCGGCGTAGTGCACGTCGTCCCACTTCTCCCGGAGCAGTCCTGACTGCCGGAAGAGTTGATCCATTCGAGTATGGTCGCCGCCGGTCCAGAACGCCAGCAGACAGCACAGCGCCATATCCGCTTCCGACTGGCTGTCGTATCCAGCAATGTTCCCCTTCCAGAGGCGCTCGAACTTTGACCCGTTTGACGCGTTTCGGGCCTTCTCGAGCAACTCCTCGTCCTCGAGGTCAACGTCGATATCGGCTCCCTCGTCCGTCGGCACCTGCTCGTCAGTTGTGCCTCGATGCCCGGATTCGGATTTCGCGTCAGTATCGGTATCTTGGACATACTCTTGGTGAATCGACTCGAGTGCATCCTGTCGACGAGCAACGCGACTGGGCATCTCCTCGAGGGAGTCACCAGTCACGGTGAAAAACCGGGCCGTGTCGTACAGTTCGATACTTCCACGCCGGTTCCGGCCGTCTGGGAGCTCTCCCTCGATGAGCACATGAAACCCAGTTCCCGATGGGGAGATTTCCGTATAGGAGTCGAGTCGCTCAATGATATCCTGCGCTGCATCGTCGACGGTCTCGGTCTTCGGGTCTCGGCAATCATCGAGATCCACGCCGACAATGGGATCATCGTCGGTAAACACGAACCCCATGCCATCCGCATCTCCCGAATCGGCGTACTCGAGCGCAGTTTCGACCGACGCCCATGTGTCTGGATCCGTCGAGGAGGCGAACTCGCCATTCCCAGGTGTCACCGGAATCTTGGTCGGCTTCCCGTCTCGAGGTTTTTCTCGCCAGCAGACCCACTGGTCACGCTCACGTAACTGCTCGGGGAGTACCGAAACTGTCTGTTCAGACATCGCCGATCCGCCTCGTACTTCGCGTCCATCTGGTCGCATACCACCTATCAGTATGCTTATAAACATGCCATTGGCTGGTAGACTGTCCGTGACCCTGTCCAACGGGTGCAACCCGTTGTATACTAGTTGGTTTTTGGCCGGATTTTACCCTGGACAGTACCCCCGTCTGGTGGTTTTTACCCCGGACACCCGTGGATCGGTTTACCCCGGACAAACAATTACCCCGGACAAGAGATACAAAAGAGGGGAATAGACAGTAGAGAGGACTATATACGGCCAAATTACTGAACAATCCACAAGTGGAAACGAGCCACGTAGCATCGCAACCAATTTCTATAACCAATATGTTATTTATCATTGGTCGAGTAGGTGGTTCCCCTCGGCTGTCAGGTCGATTCCGGTGTAGACATTCACTTTATCGTCGCCATCTCTGACGCGATCACTGTCACAGTCAACAGCGTTCGCAAGTTTCCGTCCGAACCAGACCGTATTCGTTCCATCTAGGTCATGGAGATCAGTCCAGTTGGAGTACGCTTGAAAGAGTTCGTTCTTCGGCACTTGCGCTCCATCAATTTCCCTCACATACATTGCTGCGAACGCTTCCACACCATCGCTATTCGGATCGATATCCATCGATACATCTGATTCTAACCCATCCAGTTGGGTCTCCGCTCCTTGATTCGAAGTCGACCTCTCAGAGTGAGTCGAAGCATCGGTCGAGGTACTGGGCCATAACTCCATATCACCAGAGTCCTTCGACAGTGAACGCGTCTCTCCACGGTGGAAGAGTATTGGACTGCCGTCTTCTGAGAGAATCAATACAATATAGCTATCACGCGAAATGTTTGTCTCCAGTAGCTCGATATCAGGGACAAACGGTCGTTTGATCAGCGTCCATTCATCCTCAAAGTCGTCTCTCGAGTCATAGACATGGGTTTCTCCAGCCTCGTAGACAGTATACTGCCCGGCTTCACGATCATGGCTATAGTAGGCTGGCACACTGTCTTTCGAGAGTGGACCTTCATCTGGGACGCGAGCAAACGCTGTTTCACCATCTGAAAGGATTATCTCACCATTCTCTCGTGTCCAAACCGTCCGATTCGTCTCAGACGTCTTGGGACGAACGGCAGTAACGCCACCGTGAGCGGTCGCACCCCCACCGAAGGTCACAACCTCGTCGCAGTTATAGAACTGTTCAGTTCCATCAGCCCGCTCTTGCAGCGGTGGCGAGAGGATATTCTCAACTCGAGTCGCCCACTCCGTTTCGGAGTCACCGGGACGGACGACGAATATCGGGATTCGATCCGCTTCGTGGGCTCGCTTGAGATTCTGTAAGACCTTCACGGGCCGCTCCGGTGTCGTTGTCTCAGCCTCAATGTTGAACACGACGTCGTGATCGGGATGGGTCGCGACTGCATCGGGTTGCTCGCTGCCATCCTGCTCGAGGATTTCAACACTGAATCCACGCTCTGTAAGCGCTGTTTCCGTCTCGAGAAGGACTGCATCATGACTCGGCCCACCGGCTGATCGAACAGTGCCCGTCTCAGGTTGGACCAGTGTTTCTCCGTCGTCAGTGAGCCGAGCTACGATGTCGTCGCTTTGCAGCGTCACCTCGAGTAACCGGGATTCCTCACGAACGTCAGGCAACTCTTCGGGTGCAACGTCGATCTCAGGCTCAGTATCCTCGAGGCGGGCTGCAAGTTCCTCGTCGACGGTAGTGACATCGACCCAGCCGTTTTCCGCTCGCACGCGTTCTCGAATCTGAACTGCACGAACGGCTTCCGCCATCGTCTCCTCGAGAATCTGCGTGGGGTTCGCTGCTTCGTTCGAATCGCTATAGATGAGATCCTGCAGGATTTCAGCGTCCGTTAGCGGATCAGTCCCATACCGCTCGAGACTCTGTTTGATGATTCGATCGACAGCATCTGGTTCCCGAAGGGGTGGGTATGGCGGAAACGTCCGGATCAAGACCGGTTCAGAGTAGCGCCCACCCGAGAGCGGGATCCGTGTCCAGACTTTGAACTGGTCGGTCGTGATGAGGTCCTCTGCCGTATAGTCACGGAAGCGTTTCATCAACAGTTCGGCATCGTCACTGTCGTTGACTGAGAACGTGAGCAGGTTATCGCAGTTGTTCTGCATCGCCTTCAGCGTGTCCTCGTCGAACTGAGAGGGATACTGCGAAGCCAGAGTCACCGACAACCGCATCGACCGAGCACGGGCGAGCATTGACTCGATATCGAGATTGTCGCTCGCGATATCGTCGAACTCATCACAGAGAACGAAGTAAGGTTCTGGCTCGGTATCGAGTTCGTATGAGCGCCGCTGAATCGCACTCCACAAATTCCGCATGACGCCGAGGGTAACCATCTTCTTGATGTCCGTATTCTCGACCGGCGTTCGAACGATAACGATCCGATCGTTGTCGATGATATCGCGGAAGTTGATTGTACTCTCGCGATGGGCGATAATCCGGCGAATCACCGAGTTCTCGACCCAGGACTTGATCCGTTTCAAGAGTGGGCGGACCGTCTCCTCTTCCATATTCGCAATCTCGAGACAGAATTCTCGGATATAGGGATCCTCGACATCGAGTGCGAAGTCTTCGCGACGGTCGGCATTCAGTAAGATGAAATACATATCGATGACCGAAAACGGCTGCTCGGATTTCATCATCGCCCGAGCCATCGACTCGGTGATCGCTTCCATGTTGATGCCCCAGTAGTCGGAGGTATCGAAGACCGCTTTCAGGTTCTCGACCCGGTTTTCGATCTCGTTCTCGAGTTCCTCAGTCGTCTCGCAGTCGGGCACCTCGAGGAAATTCATCCCGACCGTGTTCTCGTGGGTGGTCGACCCGGGCTCGATCCAGACCACGTCCTCGAGACGGTGTTTGGGAAGCATCCGGAGGAGTTCTCGAGAATCACGGCCCTTCGGGTCGAAGTACGTGAAGCCGTAGCCCGAATACGCCCACTGCACCATCATATTCAAGAGTTGAGTCGTCTTTCCGTAGCCGGTCGTCCCTGCAATCCAGTTGTGCCGGAAGAGCGAGTCAAATCGGAGCGGAGCCTCACGAAAGCCAGTCTCAGTACCTCACAAAGCATCCGGAGCTAACTGATGCTGGATCGTGAGTTACCGACGAACCAAAGCTGGATTTGTGTTCTGAAGATCCATTCC
>NZ_AOII01000005.1 GCF_000337615.1 Natrinema pallidum DSM 3751 | reverse complement strand
AAGGAGCTGGTCTTCGTGGATTTCACTGTCCGCTTGCTCTGTTTGTTTGGTCACAACTCAGCAAGCGGACTTCTCAACTAACGGCTTTGTGAAGTACTGAGTATCTTCGTCGGGTTGGCGGCTTCATTGGCATCGCTGTAGATGAGGTTCTGGAGGATCTCTGCGTCCGTTAGCGGGTCAGTTCCGTAGCGCTCTAAACTCTGTTCGATGATATCATCGACAGTCTCGGTTGATCGAAGCGGTGGATACGGCGGGAACGAGTTGATGAGGACCGGCTCAGAATAGCGCCCACCCTCGAGCGGAAGTTTCGTCCAGGCCTTGTACTGATCAGTCGAGATCAAATCTTCTGCCGTGTAACCCTGAAACCGCTTCATCAGCAGTTGGGCGTCGTCGACGTCGTTGACCGAGAAGGCAAGAAGGTTATCACAGTTGTTCTGCATCGCTTTCAGCGTATCCTCATCGAACTGCGAGGGGTACTGGGAAGCGAGCGTCACCGATAGTCGCATCGAGCGAGCACGGGCCAGCATCGACTCGATATCAAGATTGTCGCTAGCAATGTCGTCGAACTCGTCACACAGGACAAAATAGGGGTCTGGATCGGTATCGCGTTCGTACGACCGGTGCTGAATGGCACTCCAGAGGTTGCGCATCACTCCGAGCGTGACCATCTTCTTGATGTCCGTATTCTCGACGGGCGTTCGAACGATAACGATCCGATCGTTGTCGATGATGTCTCGGAAATCGATCGTACTCTCACGATGGGCAATGATCCGACGAATCACCGAATTCTCAACCCATGACTTGATCCGTTTCAGGAGGGGACGGATCGTCTCCTCCTCCATATTCGCAATCTCGAGGCAGAACTCCCTGATGTAGGGATCCTCAACGTCAAGGGCGAAGTCTTCGCGCCGCTCGGCGTTGAGCAACGTGAAGTACATATCGATGATCGAGAACGGTTTCTCCGATTTCATCATCGCCCGAGCCATTGACTCGGTGATCGCCTCCATGTTGATGCCCCAGTAGTCGGAGGTGTCGAAGACCGCTTTCAGGTTCTCGACTCGGTTTTCGATCTCGTTCTCGAGTTCTTCGGTCGTCTCGCACTCGGGCACCTCGAGGAAGTTCATCCCGATCGTCTTCTCATGGGTGGTCGAGCCGGGCTCGATCCAGACCACGTCCTCGAGTCGATGTTCAGGGAGTTTGCGCAGGAGCTCTCGAGAGTCTCGGCCTTTCGGATCGAAGTACGTGAAGCCATAGCCGGAGTAGGCCCACTGGATCATCATATTCAGTAGCGCTGTAGTTTTCCCGTAGCCAGTGGTGCCCGTAATCCAGATATGGCGGAAAAGCGAGTCAAAGCGGAGTGGAACTTCACGGAAGCCCCGCTGTGGGTCCTTATCGTAGCCGACCCAGAGTGGTGCAGACGGTCTCTCGACACCTGCCTCGAACATCTCGCGGACAAATGGTCCTGCAACAGTGCCCTCCTGAGCCGTTTCGGTGATAGCTTGCTTCCCTCCGATGGAACTGGTCTTCTGCTCATCGATATCGTATGTCTCGCCGAGTTGGGATTGGGGAGCCGGTGGTGAATCGAGCGGAGAGTCACCGTCACCAGTAGCTTGTGTCGCTGGCTCGGTCTCCATATCTTCTGTTGCCTCTTCGGATTTACTACGGTCAAAGAATCGATCAAACACCATCGTGTCCTCTGTTAATAACGTTGTGTTCGGTGGAAGCGCTGCTACCGGTGGACTGTTCGTATTGGCCGAGATCGGCAGGGGCGCGATCACCTCGTCGGGTATATCGCCAGTCGATATTCGGCGTCTCAATCTCTGCATTGGGGATGTGTGCGACGCCGGCGAGTTCGTCGACGGTCATAATCATGTGCCGGTCGATCCACTCGCGGTCACACATTCGCTGAACGAACTGTCGAAGCTGCGTGGCACGTTTGCGCTCTCGCCGATGCCAAACAGGGTTGTCGTCAAGGCCCTGTTCAGTGATCGCGTTGTAGTACTTCCTGAACATCCCCGCGACGCCACGAGCACGGGCCTCGGCTTCGGCCTGTTCGCTCGAGATAGCGAGGACGCGAATGTTCACGTGGAACGCCTGTTGACCACGTTGCTGTTCGATGGTTTTCGCGGCCTGTTTGTCCTTCTCGCTTGGCGGTCGCGTACGAGGGTTGAGCCAGCCGACAGATGTGCCCTGCCGAAGCGCGTGAGCGAGTTCGTCGACGCTATTATGCTTGAACCGGTCGCCGTCGGTCCAGGACTGTTTCGCAGGCCGGAAAACAACCTGCGTGATAACCGTGCTTTCATCAAGCGAGAGCATTTCGCTCGTGATTTCGCCGTAGGGATCAGTCTCGAACCCCTCGCTATTGTGGTGGCGGATCGGATAGTAGGGGATCTTCTCCATCTCGAGCCACGCGCCGGCGACATACTCGTCAGCGTCGATGACGGGAAACGCATAGCCCTCCTCGACCGGGAAAACCTCGCTGTTGGCGTAGTTGTTCCCAACACGCCGTCTGAACTTGTCGGCAGCTGCCTCGGTAGCAGCGTGCATGTAGAACTTGATCTTCCCTTCGTCAAACCAGACCTCGAAAGAGTGGTGGTCGCTCGTATTCTTCCCACGGAAGTTCGTCGTCACATCGTGGACTGACTGGAGGACCCCGGCCCCGTCCGCGATACCGTTGTTCTCTTTGTAGGGGCGGATCCGCAGCAGCGTGCCTGGCGTATCCGCTTGCTGTTGGACGAACGAATCGTGCTCTCCGAAGTTGAGTTGCGTCGCCTCGTACTGTGGCGACGAACCTATGATTGTCTTGATCTGGTTGAACCTAGTCATGGTCTTGGGTGTCAGACTCCGTTTCAGTCGTATCCTGTGCAGTAGCTGATTCTCCACCATCAGGCCGGACAGACGATTTCTCACTGTCCGTCTCGAGGGAATGCTCGACGACCGCATCGAGAACCTCTTCTTTCGTGAGGTCTGCCTCGAGAAGCCGGCTGGCCGCGTCTGGACTGAGATCGAGACGGGTTGCAAGCGCGTTGCGCTGAGCTTCGTTCTCGACGAATTCTTCGAAGGCGAGCAACTCCGCTGGCTCGTCACGAATCGCCTGCTCGATGAAGGCCTGGTCCTCGGGCTCGTAGTCGATAACTCGTTTCTCGAAGTCGTCAGCCACGATATGCAGCGGGTACGTTCCGTGTTCTTCGACGCGAACGAGTGCCTGACTATAGCCGAGATCTTCGTTCCCGGCATCGGCACCCCTGACGTACCGTCGCTGCTCTTCGGTCAATCCGATCTTGTCGGCTGTCCGATCATCCAATTCGGGGAGCTTGTGGAGGACCTTGATCGGGCACATGCCGATGATCTTCTCCGCCTGCTCAGTTTCGTAGAATTCCTGGGCCGTCTGAGAGAGCAGCACCATCCGAAGCCCTGCATGGCGTTGGTGCCGGAACGCTGTCTCGAGGAAGTCGAGATTCGCTTGATCCTCAAAGAGGTAGTGGGCTTCGTCGATCGCGAGTTCGACGTTTCGCTGGGTGTTTTTCGCTTGCTGGTAGATCGTCGACAGCAGCAGTTGCATCAAGAACGTCTGGCGATCGATTCCCGAGGCACTGCCCTCGATCTGACCGAGGTCGATATAGACGACCTTGTTGTCGCCCTCGAGGATATCGATCTCGGAGTGATGTGAGAGGTTTTCGTATGAGCCACCCTCGCGGAACGGCTGGAACGCAATCGCGAGTTCATCTGCATACTGTGCGGCACGCTCGCGAGCGGAGTCAGATTTCGCGATGTTGTGCTCGTCCGGGTTCTCAGCGATATCACAGAGGATCCGATGGACGTCCTGCATTGTCGGTGAATTCGCCGACGTGTGCGTCGAGACGTCGTCTTCAACGATCCCTGCTTGCCGGTAGGCTTCATCGATGACGTACGAGAGGACGCCCGTCTCGGTTCCGAGTTCGATATCACGAGCGTTGAGGAAGTTCTCGAGGACGGCGTAGACCTCGTCTTTCTTCGCCGAAAGGGGAGAGATCCCGTCACCGGAATCAAGGACATGCTGGGGCGTCTCGCGGATCTCGAGTGGGTTGAGTTTCGTATCGCCACCGACGGTGATTGTCTTCGCGTTCAGCGCGTCTGCGATCCCGCGGAAGCCACCAACTGGATCGACGAGAACGAGCATTGTGTCGTTTCGGCGTTTCATCATCCGAAGGTGGCGCATGATGTCGCCGAACGTCTTCCCAGCGCCCGGCATCCCGACGACGAGTTCACTGTGACCCGTCTCGAGCGCCCATGGGTTGATGTGAATCGGAGAGCCGTTGTGGCCGTGATAACCGTACTCGATACCCTCGTCCATCATCAAGTAGTTCGATGAGAACGGAAACATCGCGCCGACGGCTTGGTTCGTCAGCGTCGACATACGATCACGGCCAAGTTCGTTCGCGCCAAGCGGCGACACTGTCGCGAGTCCGCGTTCCTGCCAGCGACTCGCGACCTTGAGCGTACAGTTCGCCGGCGCATCCTTGATGATCGAGCGGAGACGCGTCGTCTGATTATCGAGTTCCTGTTGACTATCAGCGGCGAGGCGAATGAACACGCCACCGCGATAGAATGACGCTTTGTTCGCACGGACGAGCGACCGCATGTACTTCGCCTGATCGATGTCTTCCTGGAGATCTTCGGATTTGAGACTGTTCGAGTCGTGCTGGTTGATCTTCAAATCCGAGATCCAGTCAGCCATCATATCCTGGGCCGACTGGCTGTCGAACGGATCGAGATGGATGCTGATGTCGGTCTGCAACTCCGTGTCGAGTAACAACCGCTCGAGGAGGCCATCCGGGGGTTCCTCGGGGAACTGTTCAATCCAGAATGTGCGAACGTACGTCTCGTCGTTGATCACGGCGTAGGTCGTCTCCCAGTCGACTGTCGACGGCGCAATTACTGACTGGTGCATCGTCGACGTGTCTGGCAGCTGGTCACCCGTTCCGTCTGACGAGCCGGCGTCATCCTCCTCGTCGATAGTGTCTTCACCACGATCGCTCGAGGCCATATCTGACGGACTATCACTGTCGCGCTCAACCATCGAATCGAGGACATCATCGGGATCAGGTGTTGCTGGGACACCGTCGCTTATCCCGTGGGAAACGATCGGGAACGTGCCGAGTGCGTTCGTGATATCAGCGTACTCTTCGGGATGGCACGTCCAGTATTCCTTCGTGATCCGAGCGAGGTCGTAGGCATCAACAGGGCTAACCGAACATCGATAGAGCGACGATCCACCACGACGGAGTTGTGTGAGTCGTGACTCGAGGTGTTCTTCTTTGAATTGCTCTCGCTCGGCGTCGGTCAGATCGTCACTCTGGAACCGACCGAAGAGCCGTCCAATAGCAGGAAGATCAGCAAGATAGGCGAGGACACTGTCGTCGGTTGTGTCGAAGTGCTCGATATCGTCGTCGTTCACTGCAGTGATGAGGTAGTACTCGCGGATCGTGGTCGTCTCCGAGTCGATTTCGCCGTTGTCAGTCGTATTCGCTCCAACGTACTCCTCGAGCAGCCGTTTCAACACAGGACGTGAGCGAACGTCGGCGTCAGCGAGCCGATCCTGGTGTGCACGGACGGTCTCGTCGTCATCGACCTCGCGGCTAGTGACGTAGATCTTCACTGGAAAGTCGACGGTCGAGTTGGCGAACTCCGAGAGCGACTGGACAGCCTTCGCCCACGCATCGTCGTCCTCGAGGGCCATGTTCGCGGGCTCGACCTTCATCGCCCCAACGAGTGCGCCATCCGTTCGTTCGATGGCATGCGGGTACACTCGCTGTAGGCGAGTCAAATACCGGACCTCGCTGTTGTCCTCGCCACCGTGCGTGTACTCCTTGTTCTTGATCGCCCAGCTAAGACGAGCAGCGAGCCACTCAGTCAGCCACAGATATCGGGGCTTGACCTTGTGGAGCAAGAACAGCAGTGTCGTAAGCATAAGCCCGAATCCCAGCACTGGGATCGTCAGTGCTGCCGGGACGAACGTCGCTGCAACGACCGTGACGAACGCCACTGCAAGAAACAACATGAGCTCGCCAATCGTGTAGCCCCGGAAGAAGGCCGTTGTGCCACCCAGTGACTGGTGGATCTTTCGCGCGGTATAGTCGTGATCAGGGGTGTTCGTACTCATCGAATTCACCACCGCGAAACCTTCTCTTTCGTGTTTTTGAGGCCACGCTTCGCTCGAGTCGATGCTTTCTGTGTGGCTTTCCGAGCGTCATCAGCGGCCTTATCGCGCATCCGCCCAGTCCTCGACTTCCGCAAGTTGTTGTAGCGGCCGGCGTGATCCTTCGTCGAGCGGGCCGAAGAGCCGAGCTTGTATGCTCTCGAGTCTCCACTACCGAGTGTCGTCTGGCCNGCTTTGGCCGCTGCAGGATTCGTCGTAGATGCTCCTTTCTGGGCGATCGTCCGCATTGCAGGGCTACTCCAGTAGACCGTCATGACCATCGCGATAATCGCTGCAGGGATCAGTGCAAGTCCGACAAAAACGGAGTATATCCCTTCAAACGTAGTGTTCAGGTCAATTGCCCAGCCAATTCGAAATAAGACCGCTGCTGGAAGCCCCGCAAGCACAAGCCCTGGATAGATCCCAGCGACACGACGTGCCATGTTGGATGCTGGAGTGAATGGCCATATCTCGAGCGCCCAGAGAACACCCAACAATGGCATAACTGGTGTCAGGACAAGGATCCCAATTTCTCGGAAGGCAACAATAAATCCAGCTACGACGAGTGCCACATTGGACAATACGACCATCGCAAGAATGGCGAAGATTCCTCCCAGTGCTCCTTTGATCAGCCCCTCGAAATTTGCAGTCATGTCGTTAATTGGAGCAATTGTCATTCCGACTGCGTCGATAAATTGCAACGGAATAGAGACTAGAGGGAACCAGACGAATGTCGCCATAAATACAAGCCCTAGCCGCCGCAGGAGTCGTTTCCTCCGATACTCGCTAATCGAGCCTGCCCGAAGCCCAATAAATGCGAAGGCAACGATTAGAATCATAATAGTCAGGGGCATCACATACTTCAGATAGACATCTTGGTATATACTAGCCCAAGGCTCATTATCTGGCGTTCCGATAACCATATATCCCGAATCAGATGTCGGTGCTGGAACACCAACGATCGGAGATAGGATACCCTCATAAATGGTGTTCATGAGTCCAAGGAGCATCTCTGTCATATCCTCGACGACATCCTCGATTGCTCCCTTGACCTCTTGTCTTAACCATGCCATCAGAGATCACCATTCTCCGACAAGGAGTCCTCTGAACCGTTATCGGTAATGGTGAGATCGCACGACTGTTCTGTACCTCCATATCTAATCTGTTGTGAATACGAGGGATTATCGCCAACTTGGACGATAGCCGTCACGGTTAGAGATTCAGTCCCAAGTTCTCCACAATCAACGGAGCTATGTGGACTCTCGGTTCGATAAATTCTCCCACCGGAATATACGGTGGTAGTCTCACCGGGCGGCAAGCGCGTTTCGTGGTAGTATGATTTTGTCTCAGTCGAAAGGAGATGATTGATTGGCGCTCCTGTCCATTGGATTTCAGTGAGCAGCGACGGGATATTCCCCTTATTCTCAATCAAGACGGCTGCATTTTTGTCCCAGACAGGCGAATTCTTGTCCCACTCCATATCGGGGTTCTCCGCTGCCCACAGGACATCCGTAATCGCACACTCCGCCTCGAGCGTGAGTGTCGTCGTATCGACCTGCTCGTCTCCATCGAGAGCAACCAATTCGTAGTCCCCAGTGGGCACACTGTCCTCGTAGCGACCGAGAATTTCGAACGATGTCGTGGTCTCACCGCTTGCGAGACGCTGTTGGTCGAACAACTCGTCGTTCGGATCGATGAGGCTGATAAACTCAACTGAGGCATCATTGGCAACCTCAATCTCGAGGGTTGCGTCACCCATCTCGACAGAGGTGAAGACGTCACTCCCTTCCGCGCTAATTCCGTTGCCATCCGTACTGTTACTGCTGTTTGATGGGTCTGTGGACGTGTCCGACGTACAGCCGGCAAGGGCGACTGTACTCACACCAAGGCTGGCAAGGACTGCTCGGCGAGCGATACCACTGTCGTCTCGATTGGTATTTTCTGTCATTGATGATCTCGTAGTCCAAGGACTGCACCGTCAGTCAGGTAGTCAAAACCGTAGACAGCCAGAGCAACCGGGAGGAACCAGAGCAGCGTCACGAGGAATAGCTGGACAAGCTTCTGAAACTTGGGGTAGTTCGGGGGAACCGTCGCCCGATCCTCGGCTGCTGAGTACAACTGATCGGCACGCCACCAGTCTGCGGGAACGTACTGGCCATCGATGAGCGACGACGGCCGCTTCTCGAGTTCAAGAACGGCCATTCCGCTCGCGTTCAGCGCAGCCGATTGGTTACCGACATCGACTCGTCCAGTCGTGACCGGATCGCCAGTCGTCGTCTCCGTGACGGTGGCCTGCACGAGCGTTCCCGACGAGTTTGACTCGAGAACCGTCAACTCGAGAGTGGTGTCACGAACGGTTCCGTTGTCGGTGACCGAAATCGTCTCTGACTGGCCACGAACGATCCCGTGAACGGTCACCTCGTCGAAGGTGGCTGCTGGAAGCGTCTCTGATCGGACGGCGATCGATGTCGCATTCGTATAGTTGTCAACCGTCGGAATGGCGATCTCGCTCGAGAGGGACGGGCCAGCGTGTTTGCTCCCCCACGCTTCTTCGATCACTAACGGCGGCTCAGCATCCTCTGTTGCCTTGCTCGGCATATCCGGCCGTTTCTGCGTGGGGATAGCGTGGAGTTGTGCCGGACGAACGGACGAGTTCATCCGAGTCGTCCCTGTTTCCGTCCGAGACACCATCGTCCGCCAGCCGTCGACGCCCGCCGAATAAAACCGCCAGTTTCCACGCAAGCGCGCATCACTGCCAACATCGATTGCAGACCACCGAGTTCCCGGATGGATGACGACACCAGTGTGAGTCGCATCGCTCTCGAACGTAACGCGCTTCCCGCCTCTATCGTCAATCTGCGAGACAACTGTGTGGCGAGAGTCAGTCGCTGTTACCTGTTCGGTTGGATAGTCGACCTCCGTCTCCCACGAGCCCTCACAGGATCCGATTGTGCTATTGTAATTAGTGCACGTCCGGGTTTCATGCCGAAGGCGAGCAGTGATTGTGGCCTCGACAGTCAGATTCTGTGCTCCCGACAATCTCCTATACTCGAGCGTGGAGCGATGGCCACGATCAGCGTCAAGCACCCAACTATCTGTCTGTAGGACAACTGTGTCAACGGCAGTATCAGCAATCGACCAGTGATGGCGAACCGAGCCGCTCGTGTCATCGTCTGGGACACGGACCCGGTAATCGGCTATCGCAAGGACCTCGCCGTCTGGCGTGACGTACCGCGTCGAGGTATTCCCCGAGTGCAGCACCGTCGACGGCTGGACTGCCGCGATACTTGTGTATGCATCCCGAATGTAGAGCCCATCCTCGAGGTGTGCCCGTTCTGGATGGACAGAGGTTTTCTCGCCGCCAGGGTCGAAGTCCTGGAGATCACCGCTGTTCCACCTCTCGACATCGTCGATTGGCTTCTCGAACGGGACATCTGTCGACCCTGCAAGCCGGGTCGCAAACTCCGGCGCAGAGGAAACTGTCTCTTCGAATTCATCGCTCGAGCGGTTTTGCTGATCGAGATCGTCCGACCACAACAGCGGGAACCGTGTCTCGTTCACGCCGTAATCGGGCCCATCAGCAGGGATCGCTGTATCCGAACTCGGATTCGGCTGGGCAACAGCAACACCGACAGCCAAGAACACAGCGCCTCCGCTCGCGATGAGAAGCATGAGGGCAGCGTTGATTGCACGTGGTGTGGTCATTGAGCTTCAGGCAACCGCAAGCTCTGCTCTGGTGGGTCAGAATGGTTGGACACAATCTGAGAAGCCGAATCCCATCTGACTGCCAACCTTGTCAATCAGTTCGGGTGAGATCAGCGCAAGGACGATGATCACAAACCCGACACACGACATCACGAGTCTCTCTTTGGCCTGATTCTTCTTCTCAGGGTTTCCACCGGCACGCATGTACGAGAGGCCAGCTCGACCGACGTAGAATCCCGTTGCAGGAAGACCGAGACCAGCAACAGCACCGAAGACGATGCCAATGCCAGTCTCGACACCGGTACCACAGTAGACATCACCCACATTTGACTGGGCAGCTACTGATCCAGAAGCGAGGGCGAAGAAGGCCAGCCACACAGCAAGCGTGATTGCTACTGGCACGACTCGTCTCCACGCTTGTCGGATCCTAGTCACCGAATCAGGGCATTCCGGCGATGATTCTGTCGACTGATGTGATGTATCCGTGTTCATGGTACAGATATCTGTCCGCAATGATTCGAACAGCACCTCGAAGCTCACACCCATAGTGGGTCGCTCCGATCCAGTCATTGTACTCTATTCCAAGACGACGAAAGACAGTCTCAGCGGAGGGCAACTGTTCGCCCAGTGCGTCTTGCGATCTAATGGAGGCCGCAGTTGGTCCGATGTGCGAAAGGCGTGGTACTGCGTCGATTTGTGGGATGATAGTGTCCATAGGAATGCGACCTCTGCTTTATTGTTTTGGAGTCTTATTAGCATAGAACTCTTATTAGCCATTCTATATAAACTTTCCCATGGCCCTTACTAATAGTATTTATCCGGCTCGAGACGCCGCTGTCTTCTCGAAAGGAGAACTACTTACGAAGTACCACATTTAATGAACAGTCTCCACAGCAGATTGTAATATCGCGTGATATCAAGAAGCGACAGCCCAGAACCCACGTCTCAGCGCTATGTGTGAGCAACCAGAGGATCAACGGGAGCGGTCATGATCGTGTTGAGCGTGCTCTAAAACTCAACGCACCAGACAGTTGGTTCGAGAGACGACTCTGTTACAATTTCTCGGGATAAGCGTCAATTATAACACTCGTCGCTCAAGAGCCGCCTGAACGACTTCGTCCTTCGCTTCGTGGGGACAGCTATCGTTTTCGGTCGTTGCAACGATGAGTTCGTCCATCTCTTCGAGGGCACCGATCGGTAGCTCGCGGTCATCGATGTCGAGACCGATTGCATCGCAGAGCGTCCGAACAACGAAAGACTTCGCGTCTGATTCGTCGTTGTTCGCAGCCGTAGTTGCAATGAGTTGTTCGAGTGCTGGATCGGCATCGATCGTGAGTTTTCGCTCGGTAACTCTTGTTGTTTCAGACCATGGTTCGTTGCCGCGCAGCGCTTCTGCGAGGTACGTTCTGATTGCAGACTTGACGAACGCTTCGGTCGATTCACCCTCGTTACTAGCCTGATATTCAGTGAGTGTTCGAATCACGGGATCGATTTGAACGGTTACTGTTTCATCGGTCACCGCTCCTGTTGCCATCTCAGCTGTGGTTTCACTCATTGTTGGATCCGAATCTGACGTATTCTCGTCCTCGCCCCTGTTCTCAGTTTGCTCTGTATACTCGCTCTCCGTTGTCTCATCGGCGGTTTCCGCCTCAGTAGCGGAATCATCCTCCTCACTGCTATCGGCGTCTTTTCCACTGATTTCCATCTTATTGTCTTTCGATGTCCGCTCAGCAGTAGTACCGTCCGAGGAGGGATCGCTCTCCGCTGACGCCGAATCGCACAACACGTTAACGACGGTCGGATTAGCGATTTTGTCAGCTACTTCTTCCGGATCCGGTGTAATGTATTCATTGTCACTCGATGGCTGGCCGACGGTTCGATACAATCCACCATCAGTCGCATGAGTTGGAGCAACGCATGCGTTCTGCGTGGGATCTGTCCCCGCTTTGGGCTCTACGGTGTTAGTCGCCACCTCCTCTTCGCTGTGACCGATATGGAGTTCGTCACGGAGACGAGTGACGTCAACACCTTCCCGTTCGAGGGCAGCCGTTTCTCGACGTTCAAGTTCCGGAACACTCGCTGCTGCTTGCAGGACCCCGTCCCCGACGTCAATCACACTTCGTTGCTCGTCACGGTTTCGCACGCGCTGCTTTGCGGCATCACCGATCCAATTCGGGGGACAGAAACTCCCGTTCTGATACAACTGTTCCGAACCGGAATCCCCAGTTGCCCACGTATATGCGTCCCATTTGTCCTTATACCGTGTCAGGGACCGACCACTCTGGTGGGTGATGACTACGTGAGTCGGAGCGATCGTTTCGACGACCTCGTCAAGGACCGCTTCAGTTGGATGATTCGAGAACTTAAATGAGAAAACGGTTCCAGCGAAATCGCCAGCGTCTTTCGCAGTCGTATTTCCACCCTGCACCTGCACTAGCGTTGCGTTCCCATCACCACGAATCGCCTCGAAGAGTCGTTCGCTACTTCCTTCGACTGGAACCTCCGGCCCGGCGAGAGTCACAGTCCCTGCCTCGAGGCAGTTATGAGGAACCGAAAACTCAGGGATAGTCTCTACGTTCGGATAGTCGTATTCCAGCGCATCGTAGAGTTTTGCGACTTGTCCCACGAGGATAATTGGGATCGAATAGCCGAGTTCGTGTTCGATCCTTCCGAGAAGCGTCGTTAAGTGAACACCCGTTAGCCCGCTTGCCGTACAGAGGGTCTTCGACCCAGCATTCGCACGAGCAGCGAGCGTTTCGAGAATGTCAGTAATCGTCTCGTCAACGTCATCGTTTGTTGCGGCCGTAAGAAACAGCGCATCGACCTCGAGAAATTGTTCCGAATCGAACCCGACGTATCCGCCAGCATCACGCCGTGTGAAGTCACCGGTAGCGAGCGCTCGAAAACTCTCCTGTCCGTCACGGGCTCGAATTAGGAATCCGCACGCCCCTGGTGTATGCCCCGCTGGTACGGGAGCCACGCTAATGTCATCACCGACGACATCGACCCAGCCATCGATCGCTTCGACCCGTTCGAGTATCGCATCTGGATCTGACATCGAATGATGTCGTACACCTTCTGCTAAGACGTCCTCAAGAATCGCTTCTGTCCCGGGGGATGTGAGAATCGGTGCGCCATCACGATGGGCCTCGTCCAGCGATTTATAGTGATCGAGATGCGCGTGCGTGAGAAGTATTGCTGCCAAGTATTCGTCGTCAGCGAGTAGTTCCGATGTGTCGACACCGTCTCCCGCATCGACGAGAATACAGGGCGTCTGCTGCTCATATTCCTTCTGAACCCGAAGAAGAAAGGATTCGTTGCCCGTCCTCGGATTAGCATGTTCGTAAGAAATCTCCATACCTCCCGCTCGGTTCTGCACATTCATAAACACCCTTCAGAGCCTGTCTGAGAATTCGATGCCGTCTCAAAGCAGTCTCGAGTTTCGAGCGGTGGGTGAGTAGACAGTCATGTAGTGCCAATCTCTAACGATCTCTATACGACGTGCACTCAGTTCACGCCATTCTAATGCAGTATCACTGTCTGTCGGAAGATCCCATTGTGACTCACAGCGGCACACTCGAGACGGCTTTGCGACGCGACTAAGAACTCACGGTCAAAGAACAGTCAGAACTCGTTGAGTAACACACTCTGACCAGAAATCACTTCCCGGACAGGGTGCCACCGGAGTTACCGAACGCCACTCCCACCCTCCACGTTGTACTGTCTATCCCAGACGACTCGTGCGGAGACGAGTATTCGACACGGACCGTGTGTCTGAGATGTGCCTCTGACTGAGCGTGAGGACGGTTGTCCCCTGACTCTCCCCACGCCCAAGTCGCCGTTTTGATTGAAGTCATATCAGACTTTCTTAATTACCACAATATTACCCAGTGATTCATGGCGTTCTATTGGACAGGATCTCACCATGTCGATCTCACGACGATCCTCTCCTGTGAAAGAGCGATCGTGCAGATCATAACTGACCGGTCATGGTCACACCCGTTGTGAGTAGATCCAAAGCCGAACCCCCAGAACGAGCGTTAGAAGGACAAATACTGTCTCTGAAAGGGAGGATCTTCTCTTACACCTGCAGCTATTGGTAGCGGCGATGTCGTCGGACCACGACGACGACCAGATCCGTTCGGTGTGCTCGTTAGAGAGATGCTCCCTCTCGGGATGAAGTCAACCGCTTTCTCACACCTCTGCCCTGTCGTTCTGAGTCACAACGGGTGTGACGCCACCAGTGACCTGTCCATCTACATCAAGCAACTCGAGGTGGTGGTAGCGGGCGTCAAGCAGTCCCTCAGCAGTCTCGAGATCCATCGCAATGATCTCTTTTGGTGTCTGTTTCGCAGAGATACGTCGTTCAGTGACATCGACGTCCGAACTTCCGATCGCGATCATCTCGTTCCACACACGCTTGAGTGTCTGTGCGTGGGGACGCTTTCCAAGGATTGCAGTAAGCGCATCCCGGACATCGTCTCGCGTCCAGAAGATGCCGCCCCCGTTCGTGCGCTTCGTCGCGAACTCCTCCCAGCGCTTCATCACAAGAAGTGCCCGGAATCGGTTCTTCCGCGGTGTCCCCTGGTCGACGAGATGTTTTTTGACACGGTGCTGGCGGCAGTTCGCAAGGAAGTCCAACGGACTGCTCGAGGGCTCGAGGCCACCAGGCAGTTCCTCTGGATCCTCGCGATCGAACGCAGTCTCACCAGTCTCGGCAATCGACTTGGCCTGCTCAGCGTTTGCGTTCGCAGTCTTCGCAATTTCCTTTGCTTGGTCAGCCGTCTCGTCGGTTTCGTCAATCGACTCGGTGACCTCGTTGAGTTGACTGGCAATCTCCTTTCGGTTGCGATCGGCGCGGTTTTGTCCCTGCTGGAGGTCGCCGATCATCTGCACCAGTTCTTGGATGATGGCCCACATCTCTTCGCGACTCGGGAGGTCATCATCACCGTCGTTGGCCGTCTGATCTGTGCTAATGTACTTTTCGACGGTGTCAAAGCCAAGAGCTGCGGCAACGTCGTGATCAGTGGGCGTTTCTGCGTCAACTGCGTCCGGATCTTTTCCAATTGTCATGGAGGGTCGTTGTAGTCGTGGTCGTGTACTGCTGGTTGTCGGTCAGTCGCGATGCTGCTGGGGAGAGACGACTCTCGAAGGAGACGAGACACCATGCTGGACAGTGCCACGGCTCCTCGAGAGGCAAACTTTTATACCGATCCGGGTTGCAGGATTGAGTAGCCAACTCGGGGGCGAATTGACGCCCCCTTCTCCTGCAACCCACATCGACGAGCGGTGGGTATATTCTCCTATCTTCTTGCCTCACTGATAGTCATGGATATCACTTAAAACTAGGAGTCCTCTCTGGCGGCTCTCTCTCCGTCTCGAACTCCGGTAATCGCAAGCAGGAACACGCATCAACTGTGATGAAATCAGTTCTAGATCGTCGTCAGCATGCATCGAGAGTCTATGACTGTCACTGAGAACGATGGACGAGTACAACTAAAACTATCTGGGGCGTCTGGGTCCGTCTTCAGGACGATACTGCTATGTGGTCTGCGTAGTCAGTCTATTGTATACAGAAAATGTCGACAGCTGAACAGGGAGTGGGTCGTGAGGCCAGATATACGCTACTCACGGTGTTCCTCGTCGGACTCCGACGCCGGGATCCAGGCGCGGTCGTCAATGCCGTCGTTGCGGCGATCGGCACATATCTTCCTACGGTCGTCACGCGTGCGTATGGTGTTAAACTCCGACCGTGGCAGCGAGCCTATGTAAACTCTGCGATGGTTACTCATGCTGTCGGTATGCTCGGTCCCTATGACGACGTCTGGTGGTGGGATCACCTTACACACGCACATTCCTCGTCGATTCTGGCCGGAATCGTCTATGTAGCCAGCCGCCGGAAGGATCGTGATCCTGTTCCTCGGGTTGTTGCCGCCGCCATCAGTCTCGGGTTCGCCTGGGAACTCCTCGAGTATGCTATTCACGCAACGGCGAAACGCCTGGATCTCGAGCCGATACTCGTCACGTACGGCCGGAAAGACACGTTCTTCGACATCGTCTTCGATCTTGTCGGCGCATTACTCGTGCTTGCGTTCGGTGACCGTGTTCTCGGCGAGTTTGCGGCCAACGAGTAGCTGGTTCGGCGGCTAGTCGTTCCGTAGCAGCAGTGCATCGTCCTCTCAGTAGATACCCATCGCTTCGATCTGCTCTTGATACCGATTCCGGATCGTCACCTCAGTCACCTGCGCAACCTCAGCAATTTCCTTTTGGGTCTTTTTCTCGTTACAGAGGAGTGATGCCGCATAAATGGCTGCTGCGGCAAATCCCGTTGGCGACTTTCCTGAAAGCAGACCCTGTTCAGCAGACTCATCGATAATTTCGATCGCCTTCATCTTCACTTCTTCACCCACTTCGAGGTCAGAACAAAATCGTGGGACGTACTCTTTGGGGTCGGCTGGTTTCATCTCGAGGGAGAGTTCCTTAGCGATATAACGATATGTGCGCCCGATTTCTTTCTTCCCGACGCGAGAGACCTCAGTCACTTCGTCAAGACTCCGCGGGATCCCCTCTTGACGACAGCCAGCGTAGAGGCAGCTCGTTGCGACGCCCTCGATAGACCGTCCACGAATCAAGTCATTGCTAAGCGCTTGTCGGTAGATCACTGATGCGACCTCTCGAACAGAACGGGGGACACCAAGTGCCGACGCCATGCGATCGATTTCCGAAAGCGCAAACTGGAGGTTTCGTTCACCTGCATCCTTGGTTCGAATCCGTTCTTGCCATTTGCGCAGTCGATTCAACTGATTCCGCTTCTTTGAGGAGATCGACCTTCCGTGTGCGTCCTTGTTTTTCCAGTCGATCTGGGTGGTCAACCCTTTGTCGTGCATCGTCTGGGTTGTGGGTGCACCAACCCGGCTTTTGTTCTGCCGTTCGGCATGATTGAACGCGCGCCATTCTGGTCCGTGGTCGATATTTTGCTCTTCGATAACGAGTCCACATTCCTCACAAATGATTTCGTTACTATCGTTGCTAGCAACGAGAGCGCCTGAATCGCATTCAGGACACGTCTGCTCTTCACTCTCATTTTCATGTTCATGTTCATATTCGTCGGCTTCCGTTACCGACGTCTGATCACGTTCGCGCTGCTGCGTTGGCCGCACCATAAATGGACATTCTGACTACTCGTATGGAACTCCAATAATGATTTTGACCCGTACTCAGACTCATTCAACTAACTATCTGTCTCAAGATCGTCTAGAAATCGTCTCTATGGGCATTAGTCAACTTTCACTTCAGACAGACATCAAGAAGTGGAACCGAACGAGGAGTCGTGAGGTCCGTATGTAACCCTGAAGCGGTACACATCTGTCTTCGAATAAAGGACCACCGCACATTAGTGCAGTCGGTGGCCTGGGTATCATGACACAACTGTTGGTGGGGTTGGGGAGGCGTAGGCTGCCTAACCGTTAGTGAGTTGATTGGGTGGTGTCTTTCTGCAGCAGCCTCCCATTGTAATGGGAATCATTAGCGATACAAAAATCCGATGGCCAAATAACAAGGTAGTCATCAGTCCTCTTGAGGAGGATGATCTCCGACTTGGGCGAGAGCCACGTAGCGGGTATTGACTTCATACGGGCCTATTCATCCAAGATTTGGACAACGCGGACATCGTGTGAAGTACCACGGGCGCGGTGGCCCGTGGCTTCGCCGTAGTCTCTGGCACGAAGCCAGCGGAACGGCCGATGGCGAATTTCATACCGCCCGCGCTCGTCCCTTGGGGACTCGCGTGGAACCAATACACCCCAGCCCCGGTGGGACGGGGAACTCGAGCTGCTTTTCGTTTAGATTTCCTTCATTGATCACGTTAGTAAGTGACGAGCACGAATTATACTTCCAAATAGAAGGATGTGACGCGTTCCGTGGTGCGGTTAATTGTTTGACATACCAGTGTCTGTATAGAGATAGACAGCACCAAAGGCAATAACTGCTTCAGCCGCTTTTGAAACAACAGCCATTGGATTGAGACTTCCATTCATATAGAACGCCTCAATGCTGAAGCCTTGGAAAGCGAACAATCCAATGATCGTTGCGACCGCATAGCCCGTTGCAACGAGATAGAGTTCACGACGCCAGTAATTGGTGAGGTAGAGAATGGTTCCCCCGAAGAAGCCAAGTCCGTTTAAGATAAATAGGACTCCCAGTAGTTGACTGAATCCCATAACTTGCGGGCCGAGTAAAAGGTGGATCACACTAGTTATAACTGCTGCGAGTATCACGACATAACCGACCGAATTTGATGGAGGACTGATCAGTGAGGTGCTCTGCCCAGTCGCAGTTGATTGAGCCGACATAGTCAATACATGTTACCCATCACCAATAAATGTTCCATCATTATTTCTGAATAGGATATATGATTAAAATACACTACTTGTGACTCTCGGTCCTCATTCACTAACTGAAGGCGCTATTCGAGTCGAGATGCGGCCCCACTACTGTCGTCACCTGTATTTGTTCTGCCAGAGAGAGTTTCAATTTCGAGTTCATACCATGTTACCTCAGTATCGCTATCTTCTTGCCGAGCAGAAGTCTCGACATTTGAAGCGTGAGTAAAAAAGATTGCTGCGGCCCAATTCGCAACATCATCACTCGAGAGTGACAGCAATGATCCTGTAGCAACTACACTTTGCCATGTGTCATCAGAACCGTATTTGTAGGTAGTCAGTGTAACTGTGTCACTGGACTCAAGGAACTGCTGTTTCTGACTTTCTGGCTCGATTACAAATTGAAGAATGCATCGTTCCGACTCGAGATCGTAGCCATAGGAGACCGGAATTCCATAGCTGTCGTTATCTTTTGCGAGCGAAAGAACTCCATGGCCTTGGTTAGCAAAGAATTTCTCAGCTATCTTTGAAGAGATTTTATCGCCAATATCGCCCATGTATTTTGTTAGTCGACACTGTATTAACATTTCCGATTGACATTTTTGCGTTCAGGAATCACTTTTATGGGGTCAGACATAGTATTATGTATGAGACATATTTACTTAGACGATTCTATCTATAAACAATTATAAATGCTTATTATAAAAATCACTTTAGATATGAGTTATATATTTTATTAGTATTTGTATTTGCTGTTCGAATTCATCATATTATTTGAGGATCAAGTGTTGGTGGGTCAACTTTTTAGTGTATGAGGTAGATCAAATACCCATGATCAGTCAACAAGACTATGAGATTCTAGCTGATGCTGATCGGTATTATATTCTTTATGAACTTGTCCAAAATAATGGGCTCGTCACTATTTCAGATCTCGCGCAGCAACTCGCTGCTTGCTCGACCGTCTCCGAAGACAGTGATAGGTCGATAGAGCATGCAAAAATAAGGCTAGTGCATAATCACTTACCACGGCTAGAAGATCATGGTTTAATTGAGTACGATGCCCGTAGTGGGGATATGAGACTTACCAACACTGAGAGGGCCAAGGCTCTACTTGAGACCGTAGAAGAGTTCGAAAGCGTAGCTGTAAGACCAACATAGATAGAGTTGCATTCACACACGTAGCCGTCGTGTTGATAGATCCTAAGAGAGACCAACATAATTTGGGAGAATGTATTTCAATCTGACGTCAAAAGATATCTGGCTAGAATATATGACTGCCAATAAACCCCCGTCAAATGATAGTGCTATAATCTGCACTGAGCAGTTGGAATCTGAGTCGATTATAGAGACGATTGTGAGGGTTATAGCGGACCAGAAGAATGTCTCAGATATGAGTCTGGCTCCGATATATGATCAGATTGATTCAAACGCGTTAGTTAGGATTTTGGATCATGCAGAAGAGCACGAGTGTAAAGTGAAAGTTGATTTTTGTTTTGAGGGATATAGAGTTGTGGTTTCTCAAGATGGCACAGTGTGTGTAATGTAAATAGCATCTCATTAGACATTCGATATATGAGAGTTCGTATCGATGACTTAATAGTTGGACACACATAGGAATCGAATGACGGGGGCTCCAAATATTCGAAATTCCTGTAACCTGTCCGCTACAGGAAGTTCGGTCCCTCGTCATCAGTAATATGCACTGGATGCACGAGGTGTAAAGAGCATTCGAGATAGGTAGTTGGATAGCGTGACTATAATTCACTACTCGGTGATACCTCTCTCCCTGAGCTGAGTTCTTCTCCACCGAGGATAGACTGGAGTTGTTCAGGCGGATCAAGTCCTCGTCGTTTTCACGTGGCTAACACGGTTGTGATCGTCTCGTGAATCTGGACCCCTTCGATATGTGGCTGCTTGACTTGAGGAACCATACGGGCTCGCAATCAAGGCTGAACTCGACGACTACTACGAGCAAGAGATCAATCACGGCAGTCTCTATCCGAACCTCGACGACTTCGTCACCAAGGGCCTCATCAAGAAAGTTGAACTGGACAAACGGACGAACATGCACACAGTTACATGGCATGGACTGCGTGAATTCGAAGCGCGATGTGAATGGGAAGACCAGTATCTCGATTTATAGTCCGAACTCAAGGACAACCGCTCTTCTGTAGGCAAACACTCTTGGTAGAGTTCCGTGACGCTGTAGAAGAGCGTCGCTTGTTGTGGGTGCAGTCGAAAGCATCGAACGTTCTTGCGTAACACATTCGTTACAACTACATATTATATTAAAGAAGAATAATTAAACATATCCGCGTAAGTCGTCGCATATACCCCATCTTATAACTAGTCATGTACCGAATGAAGTTGATATGATATCACTCCAAGCGGCTCCCATTGATCTACAACAGTACATCCCAGATCTCATAAGTGCGTTTACAACTGTTGTCCTATTCGTCGTTTCCTTCGCACTCATCTATTGGATTGGGAAGTCCTTCATGTCCCGGGCAGTCGAACGGGGGCTTGAACACCGTGGCTTTGATCGAACCCTTATTGATCTCGCCGTAAGTACAACCGTTGTAGTGGTTGCTGTCGTTGCAGTTGCGTTAGCCGCGACAGTCGCCGGTTTCGGCGTCGTCCTCGCAGCGTTCGCGACCCTCGCTGGTGCACTCGCACTGGCGGTCGGCTTTGCTGCCCAGGATCTGATCGCCAACTTCGTCGCTGGCGTGTTCATCATTCAGGACGAACCGTTTTCCACAGGTGACTGGATCGAGTGGGACAGTAACTCAGGAGTGGTGCGCGAAATTCAACTTCGAGTGACAAAACTGGACACCTTTGATAACCAGCTCGTCACCGTCCCGAACAGTGACCTCGCGAGCGCAGCAGTAGTAAATAACGAAGCGAACGACAAACGTCGTGTCTCAGTCGGATTCGGAATTGGCTACGAGGATGACATTGAACAAGCCCGTGAGGCCATTATCGATGAAGGATCTCGTATTGAAGGCGTGTTTGACGACCCCAAGCCAACCGCTCCTGTGACGGAGTTAGGCGATTCAGCGGTTGTTCTCCAAGGTCGGGTCTGGATCGACCCCAAGAAGCACAGCTATGGGGCCGTCCGTGCCCGATTCCTCGAGGCCGTCAAAGAGCGCTTCGACGCCGAAGGAATTGATATGCCGTATCCCAATACCGAACTCTCCGGGGGAATCGAAGTTACGAACGCCGACGAGATGGAAGCCCCCTCTGACGACTAATTGCATCCCTGCTACCAATTCAGCTAGTGCTGTCACCCGGTAAAAATCGAGTAAAACGGCTGCGCAAAGCGTCCGGTTGTGTGGTACGATGAGATCGATATCGGCCTTCCCATCGGCCAGCACTCCCCTGTGTTGCACCAGCGTGATATCGTCCTCGGTTTTCGTTAAATCCCTCATAGAGGCGCTTGCGAAGCCTTATATCTTCGTCCACGACCGCAGAAAGTACACTCCGAAGCTCTTCGGCGGGCGCCACTGCAAGGAGAGCATCTAGCGGTTGATCACCGGCGACGGCTTGCGTTCAACACTGCATGTAAGGGATAGCTCAAGTTCATTCTCAGCCACGAACGTCGTCAATCGAATCGGAGACGTCCTTCATCTTGACGTCGGCGTAGGCCTCATGGGTAGTCTCGATAGAGTTGTGTCGTAACGCTTCCTGAGCCTTTTCGGACATCCCGCTGGTATAGAGGTCGCGACCGAGTGCCCGGCGAGCGCCGTGCAGCGTCAGATGGTCATACTCGCCGTCCGGATCGATCCCGGCTTCGTCGGTGAGCCGTTTCAACAGCCGGCGAACGCCCTCTTTCGAGATCGACGGCGGCGGAACCTCATGCTCGCGGTGTAGACGGTCAAGCACCTCGGTCTTCCCGGCGTCACCCCCATCCTCGAGCGCCCGAGAGACTTCCTTCTCGCCGAGTGTATCCTCGAGTGTGCGCTTTTTCGAGCCGTAGTGACCGGTCGGAAAGACGGGCCACGCTTCGGTCGTCGGCTCTTGCACACGGTACCATCGCTTGAGGACGTCGTGGACACTCGCAGGAAACGGGGCCTGTTCGTACTCACGGGACTTGCCGTAGACCTCGATCAGCCGCTCGTCGAAATCAACGTCCTTCCACTGGAGGCCGTTGCGCTTGTCGTCTTTTGGATCGGCGAACAACTCAGCACCACGCGCCCCAGTGCCATCGAGCATGACGACGATCGCCCGGTCACGGAAGGCCGTCTCTACATCGATCTGGATGGTTTCTTCCAGAGCCATGTCCACGCGCTTGGTGGCATACTCGAGCAACGTCTCGCGGTCTTCTTGAGACCAATACTGGCGCTTGCGCTTCCCGTCGTCCTCTGGAAGCGGATCCATCGCAGTGTTCGTATTCGCCGGGTTCGACTCGAGGTGTTGTTCTCGCACCGACCAGGAGAGAAAAGCTCGGACGTAGGCGAAGTAGTTGTGAGCGGTTGAAGCCGCCAGGCTCTCGTCGATTACGACGCGGTCGTAGAGGTGCTCGCTGTAACTGCGGACATCGTGGGGTGTGAGCTCGTCGACGAACTCGAGGTCACGCTCGTCTCGACAGTGGTCAGCGAACTCACGCAGTGGTGAGCGCATGGTCGTCTTCGAACCGTCGGCGTTGATCTTATAGCGCAGGTAGCTCTCGATGGCTTCGTGGACGGTCGTCCCCCCGGAGGAAGCCCGGCGTTCCGTCGATCCAGACATTCGTATGTGGGGTACAGTGTCGACCCTCGTAAAGTCCCTTGGTTAAACGTGATTTTATCCAAGTGAATTAGATACACCCTGATACTGGCGTTCGCGGGACTCTCAGGTGGTCGAAACTGTTAAACCCACATCCATAAATCATATCGTGCTATAGCATCTCGGGCCGAATTTAAACGATCGACTCGAATAGCGAATCCGCCGAAAGCAGCCGTCTCGAGAACGAACGGGACCGATCGCGCTATTCGGATGGGTTGGCGTCGCCGATCTCAATGAAGTGTCGTTGTGACGAGATTGAGGCTTGAATTTCTAAGATCCGCTTAAAACTACGATTCGACTTCGAGGAAGTTCACTGGAATCCTTTTCTGACGTCCCTACTTTGCCTTGCACTATCGACGGCCGTAGCATCGATCTCGTCGCCCAATACCTCGGTATGAGTAGCGAGATGCTCAAAGGCTGCACGCCCTGTCGACACGACTTCGCGGACGCAATCGCCGTATCTGGCAAGTGAGAAATCGTCGCTGGTCGGGTAGTAACGGCGATTCACGGTGAATCCTTGGATCGTCCCATTTTCAGTCTCTTGTATTTCACCGATACTATCTCCCCCATACAATATCTCGCGAAGGCGTGGACGACAATCCTCGAGTTGATCCATGTATCGCTCGTCAAGTATTGCGTTCGCTTTTTGAAGAGGTTGATCTGACTCTGTCGCGAACTTCCGAGCTATATTCTGGCGGATGTCGAACTCAAAGTGAACAAAGCCGTATGCCCGGTCATCTGCGACGATAGTCGTGTAATGATAACCAGTGTGATGTTGAACATTGAAACCGCGAAATTCCGCCCCGTCATCTTCGTCACCGATAGTCTCTGTAGTATCATGTCCAAGTTGATACGTATACTCCGTGATCGTCCCCAGTGCAGCGCTCAAATCCATAGAACCACTCATTAGTGATGAATATTCGGACGAGAAATAAATAGGTTGGTGTAAGAGATTGAACCGCCACGGGGTCAAGCCTCGATACACTCGGCCTGCTCCGCCTGTGGAAATCAGTCCTCGAGTTCGCGCACGGTCGCGGCCCGCTCATCGAATCGGTCGTCATACTGGTCGCGGTCCTCGAAGAACAGCTTGCCCGATCGACTTTCGACCTCGCCGAGTCGGTCCGATGCCGTCGGTTCGTAGACATCGATCGTGACGCCGTCGGTCGTACCCGAAACGGTGATGAAATAGAGCACGCGGAGCGTCTTCGGGGAGAGACGTTCGAACAGCCGCCGAACATCGCTTTGGGAGACATTGTTCGGGAGTCGTTCGGAGACGACGCCGTGTTCGCGGTAGCCGACGGGCTCGAGCTTGTCCGCGAGTCCAGCGGCATCCACCAGAGCGACTTCTGGAAGGAACTGGAATTCTCCTCACGCAAGGGCAGCCGGATCGTCGAATCGCTCGTCGAAAAGGAACTGGTCGATCGAGAGGAAACCGTCTACGACGGCCACAACACCTACTTCATCTCGCCGACCGCACGAGACCTCGATTTCAGACTGCTGATGGCCGGCGACATGCTCTCGCCGTTTGTCGGCGAGGAAGAGATTGATCCTGACAGCGACGCTTTCTCGCAGTGGATCATGAACCTGGCGTACGAGGAGTAGTCGGCGTGATCAGCGCTCGAGATCGCGACCCCATTTTCGGTCCTGTTGAGCCGCTCTGACAAACCGTCCGAAGCGAGCTGCCCCGCTTTTCTCGCACCCTGAACCTGTGCAATGGGGTGAGCGTCACTAATCTGAGTCCCTGGCGAATTTCTCCGCGGTGGCGACAACCGTCTCGAACAGTTCGATATTCAGGTTCGGAACAATTTGAGTGTTGTGAATGTTTGGAACGACATGAGTGTTGTGAATGTTTGGAACGACAAACGTTCTAAATACACCTGTAATACAAGGTTTGCCTACCATCTTTATAAGTGATAAGCGAGTTAGGACCAATTGGAGAGGCTAACCGATTATGAGTTCCAAACCTTCCGAACCCTACCGACTCGTTGTGAGTAATCAGAAAGGCGGCGTCGGGAAAAGCACGATCGCGCTGAACGTCGCCGGGGCGCTGTCCGAACGGGGCAACGATGTTCTGTTGGTTGACCTTGATCCACAGGGATATCTAACGAGTGGTGCAGGGTACAAAGACCGCTACACAGAAGAAGGGACAAATCTCGCCGACGCGTTGAAAGCACCGAACGAACACACAGTCGCTGAGCTCACTATTCCACACAACGAGTTCGACTTTCTCCCGGCGAACATCGGGATGTTCACGCTCGAGCAAGATTTAGTCTCAGCGATGCAGGGCCGCAAGCGCCTCAAGATGCTGCTCGAGAACGTGACCGGCTATGACTTTCTTGTAGTCGACTGTCCGCCGTCGCTAGGGCTGTTGACCGACAACGCCTTACTCGCATGTGAGAACCTGTTGATCCCTGCAGAAGCCGAAGATACGAGCATTCGAGCCCTGGACTTGCTCTTCAAGCAGGTCGACTCGCTCGAAGACAATTTCAGTGACGCGTCGATCAACGAACAGGCAATCGTAGTCTCGAACGTCGACTATCCGCTCGACAGCGAACAACGCGGGATGCTCGAGTGGTTTGAGAACCAATTCAGCGAGTTTATCCCTGTCTTTGAAGTTCGCAACCGAGCAGCGATCAAACGCGCCTGGAACAACGGTCACTCAATTTTCGGTCACGAGGAGGAGTGTGATATGGAAGATGAACTGCTATCGATTGCTGCCTACTTCGAAGACGAAGCGCGAGGTGACGTCGAATGACCGACCGGGACGAGCGCGGGAAAGACGTGACGAGTCGGTTGTCAAAGCGGTTCGAGACTGAGCCGGACGAGCCCGACGAGAGTTCCGAGGCTGACGAACGTTCTGGTAGTTCCAAACCTTCTGAAACCTCCGAACCCGCACAGAACGACGAACCGTCCAAAGGCGACGAACGTGACGAACAGTCCGAGACTGACGTGAGTGCTGAGAGTGATGATTCGGCAGAGAGCGGCGAACGTTCTGGTAGTTCCAACCCCTCCGATCCCTCCAAACAAGCACAACGCTCCGAAGGAGACAAACGCAACAAACTTTCCAAGAAATCCAAGGGTGACAAACAGTCTGGCGGTTCCAGCGGCAAGGTGAACGTCAAAGAAGAGTGGACCGGGCGGTACATGTACCTCCCCGACGAGATCGACGAGCAGTTTGACGAGTTCGACCGTCTCGTCTACGAGTGCGGACAGGAACTCGACTGGAAGCCTAAGAAGAACAAACACTTCTATCCGGTCGTCGTGAGCCGCGGGATCGAAGCGGTCGCGGAGATGGACGCAGGAGAGTTCGTTGAGGCCGTTGACAAACTCGAGTTGCCCCGCGACAGGTAGTTCTTTTTCCGAAGACAGCTGTTGCTCACGAGCGTAGGATAGGCCACCGCCCACTACGGTCACAAGTCGTTGGAAGTAACCACCTATAGACAGATCAAAATCGGCGGCACAGCGGTCACTCGATCTGACTCGAGGGCGCGTAACTGTCCCGGGTTAGAGGCAATGAGTCGCTTTCCTTCATTCCGCTCGCTTACCGAGAAGGGAGTGCTACCACACAGTTGAGGAAACTACAAAAGTCAGGAGCCACCGCATCCGTGGCCACCCACTTTGAACCAGACGAGTTCACGACCCAACACCACTATGTCCGCAGTAATATCAGAATCAGGCTCAGGTGTACTGTTCGAGCGTCGTGTCTTCAGCAAAGATACCGGCTATTGACTCATGGATACCGACCTCAGTAATAGTCTCGTCAAGTGCACTAAGAATCATATTAATATCCATATCAACAGAATATTCTCGATAAGTTCCGCCACGCCGTCCTTCATTTCGTTCGACAGAGGAGATGATTCCCAACATAGAGAGTTCACCGAGATGGTCGCGCATCCGACGAGGAACAAGCGGATCAGCCCCAATCTGTTTGGCAAAGCTGGTGTATCTGGGCCGAATATCTCGAGACCGAACTGGTTTCTCCCCCTCTCTGTCAAGTGTGATGAGTGCATAGAGAACGAGATGACCGTGTTGAGTCAATCCGGAGATTCCTTCGCGAATTCGTCCTCGCTCAAGTTCATTTCTAGCATCTCGGACAAGATCTTCTGTAATCGTCTTGGTATCACGGTCTCGTGCAAGATCCCCAGTTTTCATCAAAAGATCCAGTGACTGGCGGGCGTCACCGGCGTCTTTAGCACCATATGCAGCACAGAGTTCAATAACACCGTCAGTGAGAACACCATCATAGAAGGCTACGTCTGCGCGCTGACGGAGGATCTGGATTAGTTCCTGGGCATCATATGCCGGGAACTGTATCTCTTCTTCACACAGGGAACTCTTGACTTTTGGCGAGAGGTTATCACGAAAGGAGAAGTCGTTTGAGATCCCGATAATCCCAATTTTCGCTTTGGATAGATTTCCGTTCGCACGGGCTCGAGGAAGTTGGTAGAGAATGCTATCATCATTGATGTGGTCAACCTCATCAAGAACGATAAGGATCGTGCCACCACATTTGTCGAGTTCTTCCCACAGCATATCATAGACAGTGGAACGAGGATATCCAGTTGTAGAGATCTGATTTGATTCGTTCCGGAATTTATTGACAAGTCTTGTTGCGATTTGATAGCTGCTTGAGAGGCCATCACAATTTAGCATCTTTACGGTGAGCTTGATGTCATCATACTGAGCCGCGTCATCGATTAGATGGTCAAGAAGAAATCGAGTTCCTGCGGTCTTCCCAACACCGGTCTTACCATAGAGGAAGATGTTGTTCGGTTGTTCCCCGTTGATTACCGGTTGAAGCGCCGTTTTGTATCGTTCAAGCTCCTCATCGCGACCAACGAGAGTATCGGGTTGATAGTCTTCCCTCAGTGCGTCTCGGTTCCGGTAAATATCCAGATCCCGCTCGAACATTCTACCCATCTGTTTTGGAATACATTTAGAGTGGAAGGTATTAAANCCCCCTGCCGCAGTGTCCGCCGTTTCCGCTGTTCTGGGAGTTTATAAAGATACTCAGCACACACCCACCCCACCGTGTCCGCAGTAACTCACTCAAATAAGGACATACGCTGAGATCAGTATCTAGATGCAGAAAGATTTATTATGTAGACAGTGGTATCGTCCGAACGATATCTAGAAGCATACTAGTGGTTGTTAGGTGGTTGTATGACAATCGGTTTATCAGCACCACCTCTCGCTTAGTTTCAGAAGAACTGCGGACGTAGTGGGGTGGGTGTCTCCTTTCAATCTCATATTGTACCCTTCCCTCCTAAACCCCGTCATAAGTCATGAGCAGGCCAATTTCAGAAGCCGATATTTTCTAACACCACTATGTCCGCCGTTCTAGTAACATGTTTTCCGAGGAACAGCGGACATGGTGGTGTGTCTGTACTCATATAGACACCACTGTGTCCGTCGTTCCGATAACAGGTCTTCGGAAAGACCAGATGTGATCGTTCATTGCCAGTCAGATCACACCACTATGTCTGCTGTTCTAGTAACATGTTTTTTCGAAGAATAGCGGACATGGTGGGGTGTCTGTCTTTTCTCACACCACGGTGTCCGCAGTAGTCTCAGTGTTTGAGAACCCGGAATTCACGTCTACGACTTGGTTGAACTGGCAGAAGAGTATTCGATTTGAGAACGGAACTCTCAGTGTGTTTTCGACTGGCAGATGATTCGTGTCATGCGCGGTCGCGTCCGCGTAACTGGGAATCGGGAAGAGATTGATAATGAGGACATCCGATATACATTCGTCTTTAGCTAAGACTCACACCTCGGTTGCGTAGCGGTAGCGAGCGTCTCCTGTAAGACCGGACGTTGCTGGTGAATCTTCTGAGCATCCTCGATCAGCCGCTCCAGCAACGGCGGGGGTGAGTAACCGAGATACTCACCGAGTTCGTGGAGGATGAGCTGGGCGTGCGACCGGAAGGGCGCCGCCCAGCGTTCTGGCGGAAA
>NZ_AOII01000004.1 GCF_000337615.1 Natrinema pallidum DSM 3751 | reverse complement strand
GCACAGACTTCTCCTCCTCATTCCTCTCGAAAAGTAGCCTCGATAAGCCGTCGCTGTCACGCGGTTCTCGTCTTAGCTAAAGACGGATGATCCGATATATCACCTGTCGCGTGATCCACTGCGCGCGACACTGCCCGGATTCAATCATCGCCCACCCTCAGTCCCGTCCGGTGTTGATCGCTGTCCCCGATCCGCCGGACATACCGCTTTTCGAGACTCGAGACACACCGTGTGCAGAGTGAACTCTGTGTGCGTGGGGCATCAACTACAACTATCTATGAAGGGAGAGTTTCATCACTGCTTACAGCTGATCTCGATTTGAGCTGTTCTTCTCAGGAAATACGGTGTGTCTTTCGTACCGCAAGTCCCGTGTCATCGGTCGAATATTCCAATATCAGCATTTTCACTATCTGGTCCAGCGACTGCTTTCGCACACTCGAGCTCACGGATCTCTCGCTGAGCCTGTCGTTCGAGCAGTTCGTCCCGCCGACACCGTTCACGAGCGACATCGTCGACACTGTCCTCGTCATCGATCGTGAAACGCTTACCACGGTGATCGATCTGCTCGAGCATCAGTACTGATCCTTCGCTTCGTCCACCGCGGCATCTCGAGCGTCGGCTTGGAGGTGCTCGTAGCGGACCTCACAGCTGTCCGAACAGAACCGACCAGCATATCCTGCACGATCACGAGCAGGTTCCGAACACGTCGGCATTCGGCACTCGTTGCGGTCAGTCATCTGGCGATTCCCCGGTTCAGGAGCTGAGTCGTTTCAGTGGCTGTCGATGTGATTGCTGTCTCTCGTTGTCTCATGGGTTGCTACGGTGGACTTCCTTCGAGTCCCCGCACCCCTTTCGGGGGTTACAAACCGTCTCAAGTGATGAGATCGCTCGACAGTCAGCGGCTGAACGTGCCATCTGGCGCAGGGATAAGTCCCGTGCGGATCTCGAGGTCGACACGGCGAAGATGCTTACAGCCGTCGTCTGGCTGGCACTGCTCGAAATCAGGGCAGGTACACGTTGCTGCCTCGATATCGACCTTGTAGGTGTTCCCGCTCTCACTCCTGACCTCATAGAGCGGACCCAGTGTCGCAAAGTGAACGTCCAACTTCTCGTTCAGTGCACGACGAGTTCGTGGGTCGTCGATCGAGTAGCCACCTGCCTCGAGGGCAGTCGACGGCTGGGGGTTGTCGCAGGGGGTGGTGAACTCGTCGCGATGGTTGCGCTCTTGGCTGCACTTTCTGCAGCGCCAGTAGCGAGTCCGATACTCGTAGCCATCAGTGAGATTGAGTTCGTACGGTGTTGGCTCCGCGCCTGGCAGCCACTCGTCGATCGCGACGAGTTCATGTCCGTTCAGTCGGGCAATGTCTCCTGGGTAGCTGCGATCGCGGTCGCTCGTGTACTCGTTTGTCGGTTGATCTCGATGCGGGTCGCTCTGGAGTGGTCGATTTGTACTCATTCGTGGCCTCGAGGCACACGAGTATGCGCCTCACTCTCTCAGGCTCAGAAAAACTAACTGGCCACGCTTGATCTACCTTAGTCCTGGCAATCGGCTTTACGGACTGCACCAATGCTGCAATCGTGATTGACGGGCCTTCGAAGTGAGAGTCGAGGCTCGCCTATTCACTTCTTATCCGGGACCATCACTGCAGCATTGACCAGCTCAGGGGCTTTCGGAAGAACGGATTCCTCTTCTCGCAGCTGTTCGAATTCGTGCTTGCGTTCGTCCCGAAGCTCCTCGAGCTTTGACTTTGCATTCCGAATGGGGAGTTTCATGTCCTTCCCATTCTGATGATCCCGCTGATATTCCTCAAGCCGATTTTCCCAAGTGTTGATGGCGTTTTCGAAATATCTCTCCGCGTGCTGGCGCTTGATGTCAACGTTCTCTTCCTTTTCTTTCTCCGCTTCTTCAGCCATCGCCTCAACCTGTAGCTGTGCTTCTCTCTTCGCTACATCGACAAGGTCTCTGGCGTTTTCCGTTACACGGCTGACCTGTTGATGATTCTCCGCCCGATCCGGCGAGATCGAGCCATCACTGTCGGGGATTTCGGACCAGACGTCTCCGTCAGCAGTTACGTACATGGACACGAATTCTTCCGTCTCGTCTCTTCCATCCGCTGTTTCATAGCCGAGCCGGAAATTGCACCTGAGACCCGGTTCAGTGGAAGGATCAGCGGTACGCTTCACCACCGTTCGACCATCAATCCAGTTACCGTCGAGGCAGTATTCAACAATAGCCTGTACGACTGGATGATTCACCGATAGGAATTCCAGATTGCTATCCTCCTTTGCGAGGTCCTGATCGAACGTTGCCTGACTATACGAACCCCGCACATCTTCTCTCCCGAGTTCGATCACCCCTGGAACATCAATCGAGAACACTTTCCCGTCGAGCCGATGATCACTGCGCTCTTTAATTTCTCCATCAAGTTCGGCAAAGAACAGCTCAAGAAGTTCGCGCACCTCGCTTTGACCAATGTGATCTTCTCTGCTATCTTCAATCAAATCCTGGATCTCTTTGAGGTCAGACTCACCGAACTGGTCGCTGATCAGGAAATTTTCCTGAACCGTCTTTACTGCCTCCTTTCGTTCTTCGATGATTCTGTCGAGGTCGTCGACGACCTTCTTGCTCGATTTATCGTTTGTCACCGCATCCATAATTCGTTCTTCGAGGTCGAAGTCGCTGTCATCAAGAACCATCCCCAGTACGTCTGAACGCATTCCGAGATCGTTCTCAATTCGATCGATTTTTTCGACCAGCTGTTCGAGAATTTCGCTCTCTCGAGTATCATCGACGAAGAGGTTGTGAATATGGACATCCCGGTCCTGGCCGTAGCGGTGAAGGCGTCCCATCCGCTGGTCGATACGGATCGGGTTCCAAGGCAGATCGTAATTCACCATAATATGCGCGAACTGGAGATTGATACCCTCCCTAGCTGCATCTGTTGCGAGCATAATGTTCGCGTCTCCACGGAATTTTTCAACCTGCTCTCGACGGGTCTGCTGTCCCATCGACCCATGGATCTGTGCAGTATCATATTCCTCAAGGACCTCATCTCTGAGGTACTCGAGGGTATCCGTGTACTCGGTGAAGACGAGGACCTTCTCGTCAGGATCCTCGTTGAGGAGACTCTCGGTAAATTCTCGGAGTTCTTGAGCTTTTGAGTCTACTTCGATAGATCGCGTTCTTTCAATCAGGTCTTCAAGAACTTCCAGTTCTTGGTTTAGCTGCTCGGGATCCTGTCCGGTAGACACCTTCTGTAATTCGTCTTCGATACGTTCACGCTGCTTATCGGTGAGTGTTTCTGGCCGTTCTCGATACTCTGGTAGGAGTTTCTTTACCACCTGCGAGAGCTCTCCCTGTTGGCCACCATTTCGAAGAACCCGTGCTCGTTTCTCGAGTGAGCGCTGTATCGCCCGGATGCTTGATACCAGCCGCTTCTGATAGATGACCATCGAGAAGCCAGCGGCATGGGATTCTTGTTCCTCGCCGAGTCGATAGTCGTTCTGGAGGTAGTCTGTGATGTCTTCATATAGTGCGTGTTCCTGCTGCGAGAAGTCAACTGGACGTGTATGGATTTTCTTCTCTGGGAACATCGGCGACCCATCAGAGTGAACCATATTAGGATTGCTCTTGAGACGCCGGATCATCACATCGTTCAGTTTGTCCGGGGAAATATCGTGTTCGTCCTCGAAACGATATGGCTCGAGGAGATCGATCATGAGATAGAACTGATCATGTTTTCCCTTGTGTGGTGTCCCCGTGAGGAACAGTAGCGAATCAGTGTTCGGTGAAACGGCCTCTCCGACGTTGTATCGGTCCGTTTTGCTGAGCGTCCCGTCGTTCTCTTTTCGTGCAGTCAGGTGGTGGGCCTCGTCGAAGACCGCAATATCCCATTCGGTGTTTTCGAGCGCCTCGAGCATATCGTCCTGCTTGGCAAAATCGATCGAGGTGATGACCAGATCGTCCTGTTGCCAGACCTCGTCTTTTGAAGTCGTCTGACAGACGCTCCTTACGTAATTGCGGTCGTAGATGACGTAGTCCTGGTCGAACTTCGCCTTCATCTCTTCTTGCCACTGTGTCTTTAGCGAGGCAGGAGTAACGATCAGAACCCGTTCGGCTCGATCACGGGCAAGCAGTTCTTCGATAACGATGCCAGCTTCGATGGTTTTCCCGAGCCCGACCTCGTCACCGATGAGGTATCGCTGATCGTGGGAATTCAGGATTTCGTGAGCTGCCTCAACCTGATGGGGGGTGACATCGATTCGATTTCCTTCTAGCGAAAGGAACCGATCAAATCGATAGGCAAGGTTCAGGCGAACCGCTTTTTCAAGCAGATCGAATCTCGGTAAGGTGTCAAACTGCATCATAGAAAGTTGGTCGGTAACCCCTGCCAGCGGTTCGATCCCTTTCTTGTCAGCGGGAACCGTCTTGAGGTCGCCATCTGTGGTGTGGACGTAAAGTAGATCAGCGTGATCAGGCCGCTCTTCTATTTTTATAATTTCACCTTCTCCGCCAGGGAACTGTACTTTTTCACCGCTTTCGAAGTCAACCATTTTTGACACGAGAGGCAAGTCTGGTTTCTGTTTGACGATACGCCCATCATCCGTATGAATGAGCAGACAATCATCCTCTACACGTACAACGATCCCCTCCCCACCGTAATACGACACCCTGTCCCCGGGTTTGAATAGATTCTCGTCTGACACTCTCCAATTATCGTTATTCAGGTGTTATTAACTCTTTGGCAGCTAACATGAGTGTGGATTTCTAGCCGTGGTAGAGCAGAAACGGGCTTGATCACCTTCTATTCTCTTTCCAGTACAGACACGAAGTCGCTAGAGGACAGGACGGACAGGAGGGGTCAGAAGGGGTACAGATGGCATCAGCCAGATCCAGTAGTGCAAGGTTTAGCGCCCGGCATAATCCCGGGCTGTCGGGCACGAGCGAATCAAAGAACTGGTAAACCTCTTCACTCTTGTGCGGCTGGGAGGGCATATTATAGCCGAACACCCGTTCGCCAACGCGTGCGAAATTAGTGTCGACAAGTGCCATTGGTTCGTGAAATGCGAATATCATCGTTGCTCGAGCAGAATAGGGGCCAATTCTCCACGGACGTTGTAATTCCTTCAGTGACGCTGGTACGCTGTCGCCGTAATCTTCACGCATGTGTTTACCCCCATAGAGTTCCTGGCTGAGCCACTGAGACGGCTGAAAACAGCACCCTCTATTTGATTTATATATCTCTCAGTNCGGCGGTCGAATTTTACGGATTTCTAATTGAATTCCCCGATTTTGAACCTACTGTCCTCCTGCGATTTCTGGGGGTAAACACATACATCTTCACCAAGTATCTGAGCAACATCCTCGAGTGTACGCGTTCGGCATTGGTCTTTAGTTAGGCCTCTGCAGCCGGTTTGATGGCGGTAGCGAGCTGTTCTTGGAGAACCGGGCGTTGTTTGTGGATCTTCTGTGCGTCGGCGATGAGGCGGTCAAGCAGNNNNGCGGGGATCGCGCTCGAGGACGTATTCGCATTGGTCTTTAGTTAGGCCTCTGCAGCCGGTTTGATGGCGGTAGCGAGCTGTTCTTGGAGAACCGGGCGTTGTTTGTGGATCTTCTGTGCGTCGGCGATGAGGCGGTCAAGCAGTGGTGGCGGAGAATACCCGAGGTAGCCACTCAACCGGTAGAGAATGAGCTGGGCGTGCGACCGGAAGGTCGCCGCCCAGCGTTCCGGCGGAAACACGAGGGCATCATCTGCGTGTTCGATGACCAGGCTGAGCAACTCACGGCTCACGACCAAGGACAACAGCGCCGCGTACAGCAGAATCTCTACGACGTGCTTCTTCGTCGTATCGAACTCATCCAGTCTGTACTGCGTCTTCAGCTCCCGAAACAGTAGTTCTACTTCCCAGCGACAGCGGTAGATCGTCGCTAGATCCTCCGGCAGGAACTCTTCACGCGAGAGATTCGTGATGTACAAATGGTAGTCGTCGGCGTCCTCGTTGCGGACGCCGACGACGCGGAACCGTTTCGTATCACGTGACTGCGTGCCCGCGTACTCTCTCCGGTCAAACTCGATCTCAACTTCGACGTCGATGTACTTGCGGCAGAGATCGTCCACGACGTCAAAGATTTTCTTCCCCTCCAAGGGAATGGCGCGGCCGCGCCATTCCCGTAATTCGTCGGTTACAACCGGGTTAGAGCTGCGTTTCAGTCGGCTCACGAAGTAGCCGTCGTTCTCGTCGATCAATGCGAACCGCCGGNCCGCCGGTACTTGAAATAGGCCAGATCGAGGATCGCTAGCCGACCTTCGAGCCACGATCCTGTCTCGAACTGCGTACTGTCGTGTCTTTTCTCGTCTATGACGCTGAACCGGTCGATCGTCTGCTCAGTGACGTTGTGGAGCAGGTGGAGCCGTGCTCCAGCCTGCTCCTCACGGCGACCTTCGTACTCCTCAGAAAGCAACTCGTGAAGCCGGAGAACCGTTCCATCTGCGATCATCACGTCTCTGAATCGGTTGAACTCCTCTGAGACGGTGTGGGGGACAGCGACCTCGTCGAGCCCGTACTCGACGAGGTCGCGGAGGTACTCTGCGAGAGTCGGCGTCAACCGCTGATAGAACCCTCCTGAGGACAATGTCTTGTCTGCAGTCGAGTTGTAGCTTCGTCTGAAGCTGGCGAGCGTTCGGCTTGCGCCGCCGGCGAAGCCGAACGCAAATGACCAGACGAGCGGTGGAATCTGCAGCTTCCGATCGCGCTCGACCACGCCGACGGCATCGGCGTGGTCTTCGAGCGCTTCAGATGGAAGGAAGTTAGTGAGATGGTGTTCCACTTCCTGTGAGGAGGGGTTAGAGTGCACATCTTCCGCCTCCTCATTCCTTCCGAAAAGTAACTCCGATAAGCCGCCGCTATCGTGCGGTTTTGCGCCTAACTAAAGACGGATGNGTGCACATCTTCCGCCTCCTCATTCCTTCCGAAAAGTAACTCCGATAAGCCGCCGCTATCGTGCGGTTTTGCGCCTAACTAAAGACGGATGACGCGTTCGGTGATTTACAAATCCGAGCGACGAGACGGAATCTCTGATCTCTTCCTCCGAAGCTTTACGGATAGCTGCTGGTTCAGGGAATCGATCGAAAAAATCATCGTAGACTTCGCTGACTGCGTCTGCTCGTGTTCGCTGAAGAAGTATTTCAGAAACGTACACCCGCCAGGGATCGGTTGTATTTCGCCAGGGGAAGTTTCGGCCCTCGTTCCTGAGCCATGCCAGAAGAGATGGGACAGCTTCAAGAAATTCCTCAATTCTCTTTTCAGCGGAGGTGACTCCGTTCTCTTCAAGCAGTGCTGCCGCTTTATCGATCTTAATCAGTGTATGGAGTTCATCAACTGTGGTTGATGTGCGACCGAATGGCAGTGGAATATCTTGGCCGGAGTCAGTGCTGTCCATTCAATGTCAGTATTAAGGGGGATCAAACTGCAAGGATTTTTCTGCTGTAGCTTCAACCCTTGACCTGCCAAAGTCAAAAGCTCTGAGAGCTTATCTCCATAAATAGGTGAGAAAAAGCACGTTGTCGAACTCTCTCATGAAGACAGCAGAACATTTGAACGGTTGATATTAACCTAGCTGTTCACGATTGGGAATGTACTAGTTTCGTAAAACAGCTCGAATCACGTAATCCGGATCAACGTGCACGAAGGATTGATTGCTATTTCATCTGAATGTGTGGCTGTTACAGTATCCAGCGCTGGCTTTCACTTGCTGACCACCGAAGTTCACGACCACCACCCGACGGTCGAGGGCTCTATGCCCGACTGGCTCTCTGGGACGCTGATCCGCAACGGCCCCGCCGGCTTCGAGGTCAGTGATCGCCGCGCCAATCATTGGTTCTAGCGATGCTCCGCCTTCTACGACGGTTTGCTCCGCTGCTCGAACTGGTTCCTCTGTACCGATGCCCAACGCGGACACAATGGTCGGTCGGCTGACCGGCCAGTTCGGCACTGACACGCGTGGCTGGCGCCGCATCCTCGAGGCCACAACCGCTCTAGGAGTCCTCTATCTGACCGACAATGCGAACGTTCATGTCACCCACATTGACAGCGAACACGTCGCACTCACCGAGACCCGCGCCGGGTCGCCTTCGATCCCGAGGCGCTCGATACACTTCTCTCTGTCTTCCGCTTGGCTGCAAAGTGCTGGTAATGTTTATCCGGGAGGTATCCCTCGGACGAGGTATGGACGACATCGAGGGCCAGGTAATCTTGGACGTGCAAAAGCTGGCTGGAGGGGAGCACGAAGTATTAGAGTGGGAAGTTGACGTACCTAGTGAGTCGGTGGTCCTCGAACTTGGTGATGGATCGCTACTGATCCCTGTTAATGATACCGAGGCTAACAGACCTGGAATCTTCCAGACAAAGGGGGTTGACCAGTGGGACGATCTCACCGGTTCCATGATCACTAATCTAGCTCCTATGTCAGTGGAAGCGATGGAGTACCGAGACTGGGATTCATTCGGTTATCGACCACCCGTCCTCACCCTTGATACAGGGGAACACCTATACCCGGTAGCTGATCCGGAAGGCAATCAGTTCGGAGTCTTGTTCCGAGTACAGGACGACGAGACCTTTATCGTCGACTTCGAACCAGCGACAGGGAAGTAATCCTTAGAAATCGACGTACTGTGATTCCCGCTCTTGCCGCTCTTGCAGGTCTCGTCTAGTCGCTAGTACACAACGAAGGGGTCGTTCCTCACATCGGATCCACGTGGTACCCTGCTCACAGTCTCCGAGAAATCAACCCGATTCAGTCGTCAGAAACCGCTTTACCAGAGTTTGATGCATCTGTACTGGCTGCAGGGAACTCTCCAGCTTCAACGAGAGAGTCGAGCACTTCACCAATGCGTTTCCCTGCAATCGGTGGTACCGCGTTCCCGATCTGTTTGAACCAGCTCGTAAAGGGTCCCAAGAAGATGTAGTCATCCGGGAAGGACTGTAACCGTGCCGCCTCGCGAGGGGTAATACCACGATTTCGCTTTGGATCCGCGCGGTCGGGGCTTGGACGTGCATGCTTGTAGTAATCTGGCAGCACGTAGCTATTCGCATCTTTAGCTAGATGAGCCACGATTGTCGGGGAGGGCTCTGACCATTCAAGCATACGGTACTTATCTCCGAACCGCTTATTTTCGGCAGTCCCGACGTCATATTCGACATATTCTGCATATTCTCCGTCAGAATTATACTTCACGTCCCATCCGGTATCGCCAGGACTCAGAGCCTTATCAAATAGAATCTGATCTTTCTCCATCGGGTGATCTCGAGCCTGATGGTTGAAACAGAGGCTGGTTCCAGAATCGAGATCATGAGTACGCACGTAGTCGCTCCTAAAGCCACGTCCCGTCCTCGGGAGTAGTCTTCCACCCTCCCCTCGCCGAAGACGGGGGAGTCCGGAGAGTCCCTGCTGGATACTCTGTGTTTTGCCTTCTATCGAGAGTTCATTCAGCATATCATCTGCTGTTGCACTCTCTGTGAGGTCGTCGCGGATCCCAATCAGAAGCACCCGTTCTCGTTTTTGTGGGATGCCGAGTTCAGTCATGTCCTGTAGCTTGTACTCGACATCATACCCCGGGCCTGTTTCACTAAGCATTTCGAGGTCCTCTATCACCCAGTCAATGACCCGAATGTCAGTATCTCCTACCTCGTTGACCATCCCCTCGACGTTCTCCATCACGATGGCCTTTGGCCGGAGTTCCTCGACAGCTTTCACGTACTGCGTGTAGAGGGTCGTCCGGTCGTCATCGAGAATGCTGTAGTCCTCGTCGTCTCCTCGACGCGACCGGTACCCTGCATTGGAGAGCGACTGACACGGTGGGCCACCGACCAGCAGGTCGGGCTCGTTTACAGCCTCTTGGATACGCGTCGTGAGATCCACCTCGCGGACATCCCCACAGACGACGTTTCGGTGTGGGATTTCGGGATGGTTCAGGCGATACGTCGCCACGGCGTCCGTATCAATATCGATCGCCCACCTGATATCGTAATCCGCCTGCCGTAATCCACACGAAAGGCCACCGGCCCCCGCGAAGAGGTCGACAGCGGTTGGCCCATTCCGCTCTATCTGTTGCTGTCGCAGGCGGTGTGTGAGCATGAACTTCCGGATTTCGCAGTCTTCGCCACAAACATCTGTTCCTGCAGTGACTGCGTGTGTGGCAAGTGCCCGATAGAGCGGAGCGATCAAACGGTCGGTCAACTCCTCTTCGAGCGCGTGGCGACGACTCTCCGCCGTATGCAGCTCCTCTGGATCGAGTAACCCGAGTGCACACAGAAACTCATCAACGCACGGGTCAGCCGGCCAGACAGGCTTATCGAAGGCCGTCTGTAGGAGCCACCACCCGTCATCTTGTTCAATTCCGGGGACACTCGCGAGGAAGTCTACATAGTTCTGGTACTGCACCCTCGAGAAGTCGCGGAGCGTCACCCCGTCCGTATAGTCGGTCTCTTGAACGGCCACGAGAAGCTGTTCGAGGCGAGAAACCCGATCCTTGCTTATTCCCTTCAGTGAGCAGGCTTCTTGGAGAACCTCTGACAGCTCATCGTGGTCCATTGAAGCGAGTGTTTCCCAGTCTCCGTGTTGCTCCCGGAGTTCCCTGACGGTTCGTCTGGATTGTCGCTGGAAGAAGCGTTCCGCTGGAGCAGTGACGGGAGGTCCTAGGACCACCGCAGCTACGGCATCCAGCGGATCATCGCTCCCGCAGAGTGGGTCATTGCAGGGGCAGAGCGTGTCGGCCGTTTCACCGTGAGCAGAGTCCAGCATCGCGTATCGGCAGTCGTCACCATTTTTACCGCGCTGCCGCGCCAAGCGCTCCGGCGTCGACCCGGGACAGCCGACCGGGATCATTCGCTGTTTGCGCATATGGGCTGCCGTCAGCGTGTCAATGAGGAATTCGATATTGTCGAAGAGTAACTGTCGATGGGCGTCACGCTCCGTGGGTGGCGCTGATCGCACTAGCGCCATCGGCGAATCGCAGCACGTGACCGATTCAGTCATACCAAGTGTTATTTCGTCACCAGGGATAAACTCCAGGATAATCAGATACTGCTTATTCCAGACACCTCCCACGACCGTTCAGCCACTACCTTTGTGGGAGTGATTGTCTTTACGAACAGGTTTTCCGCCTATTTTGACCAGATAACTGAAGGGGCCAGTATATAACCTCGAACCCGATGACCGAGCCCCTGATGCCCTCGGACGGACCTTGGTCACTCCCGAAGAGCCATGGGGGCACGTTGATGAGCAAGATGCTATCGTTTACCGATTCCTCGGTTCGCTTGTTCCAACCGATGAAGCCCCATCCAGATTGTTCAACCTCACACTTCTCGACGCGTTCTTCGCTGTACGCACGCGCACCCCAGTTGTGGTAGTATCCGTTTTCCTCATGGTTGTGACTTCACCCCGATGCTGCACGCACGTGCGCGCACGATGCGCGTGGGAGCGTGCGCGCGCTGCGCACCCGCGAGCGCGACTAGCGAACAACACTACCCAGACCCCTCCCGAATTTTTATGAGGGAGGGGTCTGTTTGTGGAAGCATGGCCTGCACCACTACTGGCCAACACAACGCCACTGCGTCGACGCAGCACCGTCCGAACAATAGTTCCGCCCTCTGTCCCGTGGAGCGTGGAAACGCATGACCGAGCCCGTGCGGCTCTCAGGATCTACCTCCAAGGCGTACGCCGAACGGCTACTCACCGCAGATAGCCCTGACGAGGTCCGAGCGGTCATCGACGAACTGGAGGAAGCCCTCTCTGAGTTGGGGGAAGCGTACGAAATCAACTGGGTACCCCTCGGTAACGACGAGAACAACTACTCCGACGTCTACACGCAGGCGAGTTCTCCGATGGCGGCGTTCTCGGAACTGCCGCTGAACGCGGAGGACTCACTCACCCTTCGCTTCTACGAGGAGGCCCGCGCGGTCGGCGACGACCCGAGCGCTTCCTCGATGAAGGAAGCCGCACAGTCGGACTGGGTTGACCTCGACGTCGCCGAACTCGAGATAATCGCCGACGGCTACGCACCGCAGGAGGGGAATTTGCTCAACCTCACGGTCCGCGACAACGGCAAGGGGAAAGCCCGCTCGGAGTTCGACGACTTCGTCGGGCTGCACGCACCCGGACTGAAGAAGCAGAAGTACGCCTTCCTGCAGGGGCAGTACGGTATGGGGAGCACCGCCGTAATGCAGTTCGCCGGAAACATCGAAGAGGAGTATAACGAGCGGGCGTTCAAGTTCATCGCAAGTGCGTCCGTTCATGAGCCGGGCGAGTGGTCGTGGACGTTAATACACGACAAGCCTCGCAAGAGTCAGGTGGAGTATCTTACGGTGAACGGCGGGTTCCCCATCTTCGACGGGACGTTCGGTGGGGCGCTCACGGATAAATTCCGCGAGAACTACCCTGAGAAGTACGACTTCGAGAAGAACACGACAACGCCCGATCCGCAGAGCCACGGCGCCTTCGTCAAGGTGTACGACTACCAGACGAACGCATCGCGAACGATGATAAGCGGCGATGAAGGGTTCCGGCACAAGTTCGAGCGGTCAGTCGTCGACTCACCGTACCCCATCCAGCTGACCGACCTCCGGTATAACTCACTCGAAGTTCCCCCAAAGTTCCACGCGAGGGTTCCTGCAAGAACTGGAGGACGGGAATGAGCACCTCCTCGAAGGAAGAGAGCATCTCACCGTCGATACCGACTCGGAAACGCTGGGCGAGCGAGACATCACCGTGCTGCTGTTCAAAGACGACGACCTCGGTGACGCCGCCGACGAGAAGAGTAAGTTCGTGTCCGGTACTTCGACGCACAAAGACGCTACTGGACGTACAGGGGTCCAGAAGGACCACGCCGTGATGCTCACCATCAACGGCCAGACCCACGGGAGCAAGGGTGAGTACTTCCTGAAGTCGCTGGGGTACTCGAAGGTCGCCTCAGACACCGTCGTTATCGCCGAGTTCGACGATCTCGCGAACCTCGGAATGGTGAACATGTTCAGCCCGTCGCGGGATACGCTGAAGGACTCTCCGCAGGCCAACAAGTTCCTCAACGCCCTCGAAGACGCCCTCGAAGGAAGTGACCTGCTCACCGATGAAGAGGAACGCCGACGGGCCCAGCGTGGAAACGCCGAACCGGCGACCGACACCGATACGTTCGCCGAGTTCATCGAGCGGAACCCGGAGGTCGGGAACTTCATGGCCACCGGCGAACGGATCCGCGCACCCCGCATCCGTCCGAGTGACGGTGGGAACGAGTCCGCGCCTGAGTCCGCCGACGACAACCTTTCCGACCACACTGACACCTCGGGTGGTGACGAAAACGGAGGCGACGCGCCGCACGCGCCGAAGCTCCCGACCTTCCTCGTCCCCATCGAGGAGTATAACCCCGGGAGCGAGGAGCACGTCCTCTGGGAGGCCGACGAGCCCATGCCCGTTGAGACCCCCGTCAACGGATCGGCGACAGTCCGGTTCGCCACGGACGCTCAGAACGACTACCTCGCCCGGGACGTCCTCTCGGGCACGCTCGAGGTTTCGTGTCCCGAGCAGCTCCGCGCGATCGAGCTTCAGGACGGTCTGCTCACGCTGACCGTGGACCCGCCCGAAGACGCCGATCCTGGAAAGGAGACAGCCCTGTCGGTCGAGCTGACCCGGCCGGACCCGCGCGACTGCTCATCGGTCGACGACCCGGCGGACGCCTATCCGGAACGTGTGGAGGCCGACGTCGCCACCGACGGCGGCGTGAACGTCGATACTGCCTCACTCACCGCACGCTGCCAACTCGAGTACGTCGAGGCGACAGACAATTCGCACTCCCCTTCCGAGAGCGAGAGCGACGGCGACGGCGACGGCGAGGGAGACACCACCGACACGTCCGGTGACGACGGCGCCAGCGCGAGCGACCGCGAAGGGACGGCAGGCAACGACGGTGTCACCGACGACTGGGGCTTCGAGATGCCCGACATCGCGTACGTTCACGAAAAGAACTGGCGAACCAACGACGATGGTGAGCCAATTAACCCAGAGGAGTTCAACGCAGACGATGCGAGGAACTTCGACGAACACACGCTGATACACCTCGACCCAAGTCAGGATGGCACCATCAGTGGCCTCTCACTCACGATCAACATGGACGCTGCCGCACTCCGGTCGTTCATCGTCGAGCGCAACGTCAAGGACACGTGGAAAGAGTTCGTCGAGCAGCACTACGAACTCGCGATGGTGTTCTACACCATCACCATGTACCGCGACTACGTCGGCGAGTACGGCACGAGTCTCAAGGACACGGACCTTATAACAGCCGAGGTTGTATCCCGGAGCATCAACGCCCTCGCTCCCACAATCATGCCTACCATCATCTCAGACGACCAGCTCGACCGGATTACAGAGTGATCAGTATGTCTATAGGAAGCAGTGCCGGGACTGAACCCCCGGCTGATGACGAACGCATCGCCCGGCACCTCCGCGAGACGGTGCTGAAACAGGCTCGTGGCGACATCGACGAGCGTGTCCAGCGGGACTTCCCCAGCGATCGATTCTTCGCGGGCGCGCTGGCGCCTGAAAGCGAGGATCAGCTAGACGATCCGGACGACGACCTGCAGTCGAAGATGCAGCCGACCGGCCTCGGCGCCACCGTTCGCGTACGAGGCGGCACCGAAGGCGACGAGCTGACCCTTTCGGTCAACGCGAGCGTGTGGGTTCGCGTTAACCCCACGTACGACGAGATGGTGAACCGGGACTCCTTCGTCGCACTGGGGGACCGCGACGAAGACGACGAGGGCGACAGCTTGCTCCCGGTTTTCGAACGGATCGAGCTCGATGTGCCCCCGATCAAGATCCCGTCAGCCGTGCTCCAAACGCCAAGGCGGACTACTCCGGATGTCATCCAAGAGCGTGCTCGGGAAGCGTTCCAGACGGCATTTGCTGACGCCCGTGAGTATGCTCGGGAGAACTACGACCTCTACGCTGAGACAGACGATGACGACACCGTCCCGCCGGCCGCGCTAGAAGACGAGGTAAGCTTCCGTGGCTACCTCGCTGAACGCGCTGCTGAGGGGTCTCCTGCTCTCCCCGACTGGCACGCTAGCCTGACCGTCGAGGTAATGGCTGACGAGGAGAACGGTGATGACAGTACCATCGTCGACTTCGAAATTGCGAACGAGGCAGTCCAGTCGCGCGACGACGCTATCTACACCATCCGGGACCCGACCCTGTTCGAGGTAGGGCTCAAACTGGAGACGAGAGGCGATCTCGAGTTCGTCCCCTTCACCTTCGACCCACTCCCCGAGGACTTCCGGTACAACCGCGACCTCTGGGGCCACGGGCGTAACTGCACAGTTACTGCCCCTGAACGCGACGACCAGAAGGTGGACGAGGACGGCATCCCGCCTGGCCGCCGCGCACCTGATGCAGCACCGACGGCGAATCGCCTGGAGACGCAGTTCATCCCGGAGTACCGCCAGCTCGTCTACGAATCCGCAGATCGCGACGCCAACACGGCGTTCGAGGTGCTCGCTGACCTAGAAAACGGCGGCCTGGATACCCTCAACGAAATCGCCGCCGAGATGCGGCAGTACCTCCGCGATGAGTACGACGCCGCTCTCGAACAGTATCGTGAGCGTGAAGACTGGGACGACGACCCCGAGACGGGCGATCTCGCCGACTTCAACGATGACCGTGACGCGTTCGAGCGCGAGATCGAGCGCTTCGAACGAGGGATCGAGTGCCTCCGTCAGCACCCTGAAACAGTCGGCCGCGCGTTCGAACTGATGAATGAGGCGATGGACCGGATGCACGAGTTCCCCGGCTGGCGCCTCTTCCAGTTGGTGTTCATCGTCATGGAGGTGCCCGACGTTGCTAGCCGTGAGTACGAGGAGTGGGCGGAGGTCGACTGGCGCGATGGGTCGACCGAGGACCGCGCGGAGGACGCCGATTCGCCCCTCGATGTCGTTGACGTGCTCTGGTTCCCGACGGGCGGTGGGAAAACCGAAGCGTTCCTCGGGGTCGCCGTCTGGAGTATGTTTTTCGACCGGCTCCGTGGGAAGAACTTCGGCGTGACCACATGGACGAAGTTCCCGCTCCGGCTTCTCTCGCTCCAGCAGTTCCAGCGGATGACGGAGACGGTGATGTACGCCGACCTTGTTCGCCGCGAACAGTCAGATATCGGCTCTTACCCCTCCCGCCCGTTCTCGATGGGCTATCTCGTCGGCAAGGCGAACACGCCGAACGCTCTCACCGGGTACGACAACAACAACCATCAGCGGTATCAGGGCCCATCTGGAGAGAGTCTCCGGCGTGAGGCGAAAGTCGTTCCCAGCTGTCCGGCCTGCGGCGCGGATGTTGAGGTCCAGGTCACCGAGGACGACCATCGGCTGACTCACTGTTGTACGGGGAGCAGCTTCGACTGCCCGTGGCAGTCGCGCTCACTAGACACCAGTGAGACGTACGCCGAGGAGGAACTCCCGGTCCACGTCGTCGACAACGAGCTCTACCGGTACGCGCCGACCATTCTCGCAGGTACGATCGACAAGATCACGGCCATCGGGTATCAGCGGAAGTTCGCTCACCTCATTACGGGCGAAATGACGCTCGAGTGCCCCATTCATGGGTTCGCAAGCCTCGGTGAGTGCACCGAGAAGTACGGCTGTCCGATCGACCAGGACGATTTCTCCGACATGGCGCGTCCGGTCGAACCCTACGACCCTGCGCCGTCGCTAATGGTCCCCGACGAACTCCACTTGCTGGAAGAGAGCATGGGGAGCTTCGACGGCCATTACGAGACCGGGGTTGCTGAGCTACAGGAGCTCGTCGAGGCCGGGAAGACGAAGGTGATTGCGCCGACAGCGACCATCACCGGATTCGAAGATCAGGTGCATAACCTGTTCATGCGGCCAGCCGAGCGCTTCCCCTCTCCGGGCCCGTACCTGCGCGAGAACTTCTACGCACAGGAGCGCGCAGAGACCCAACGCTACTACATCGGACTGGTACCCCACGGGAAAACCCACATCAACTCCATCATCGATCTCCTGTTCTACTACCACCGGGAGATACAGAACCTGTTCCGCAGGTCACTGAACGACCCGACTCAGGTGCTGACAGGTGCTGCACTCGAGGGGACGGACACAACAGCGCCGCTCGAGGCCGACTCGATCGACGAGGTGCTGGCCCTGCTCAGCTACTACAGCACCAGCATCACCTATCTGCTTTCGAAGAAAGACGGAGACCGACTGGATCAGTCCATCGTCTCCCAGCTCGACACCTATCTCCAAGAAGACGGCCGACCGCCGCTGGCCTCCGAGCGGATGACCGGTGGGACCGGGTTCGAGACCATCATGGAGGTCTTGGACGTCGTGGAGAACCCCTGGGACGAGGAAGCCGACGAACAGATCCTCAACCACCTGATTGATCGAGGGGTGGTCGAGGAGGACGTGACAGACTCCGTCCTCTCGCTTCGGAGCACGCTCGAGGCTAGCCTCGACGAGGAGAACGAGGTCATTGACAGCGATCAGTTCGACGTCGAGCGCGCCCGTGCGAGTGAAAATACGCGCGAGGCACTCGCCTGGCTGCTGGCGAGTCGACTCAATACGATTACGGCGACGAACATGATCGCCCATGGGGTTGACGTTGACCGGTTCAATATGATGACGTTCTTCGGGATGCCTCGCGGGACTGCTGAATACATCCAGGCAAGTTCCCGTGCAGGTCGGTCGCGCCCTGGCCTCGTGTTTAACGTTGCACACCCCATCCGGGAGCGTGACCTGAGTCACTACCACTTCTTCGAGAAGTACCACGCCTTCCTCGATCGGCTGGTCGAGCCCGTCCCGATCAACCGCTGGGCGAAAAACAGCGTCAAACAGACCCATCCGGGTCTGTTCATGGGGCTGCTGCTCAACCACTATATGTACCGTGACGGCAGCGGGAACCTCTACTTCGGTGATAACGCCGAGGGGTTCGCTGACTCCGTCGACGAGGGCGAACTCCGCCAGCAGATGCTGGGGATGTTCGGTGACCCTGACGACCACGAGGAGTTCCGGGGCGATATCGAGGATCTTACCAAAGAGGCTCTCTCGCAGCTCCGCCTCGACGATGACCAGTGGACGAGCGGCCGCATCAAGCGCTCGCCGATGCGCAGCCTTCGGGACGTCGACGAGCAACTCCCAATCCGGTCTGAGTACCGCTACCGAGAAATCTTCGAGACCATGGACAACCGGTGATCAACGATGAGTATGGAACGTAGCCGCCATCAGATCCTGTATCAGTTCCTTCCCGGGAACACGTTCGACTACAGCGACAAGCGCGGCATCTGGCAGGTGAACCGCCTCGAAACTACTGACGCAAGCGGCCAAGTGGACCGGGACTACATCGTCGACCGCGTGTTCGCCAGGGCGAAGAACTGGGACGGCGATGAACAGGGATTCACCTCGAACAACCCGTCGCACTATGACTTTGCCGCCCCCGAAGAGGTGCGTGCCCGCCCCTTCCCGACGACGTTCTACTGCACGAGCTGTCAGAAGGCCCATGGGTATTACTCTGCGGATGATCTCAACGGAAAAAACCAAGCGCTGAAGTGCCAGCGATCGGGCTGCAACGGTGATCTGAAGCAGTACCAGTTCGCCAGCGTCCACAGCTGCGGGGAAATCAGGCGGCTGTACCCCCAAAAGTGCCCCGAGCACGGCGATCAGCACATCGTCCTTGACACTCAGGACAGTCAGCGCGCGCAGAACTTCAAATGGCGCTGTAACATCTGTGGGTGGGACACTCGGGTAAGCTACTACCAGAACTGCGGCTGCGACTATGTCCCACCGGCGTACGAAGACGACCCGGACGAGGACAAGATGTACACCACCGTCCATCGTGCGGGCTCGACGTACTACCCACACTACCTGACGACTGTGAACCTGCACACCTCGGGGATTGGGCACCTCCGCGGAAGCGAGGACGGCTCACGTAAGGCACTCGCCAAGCACCTCGGACTCTCTGATTCTCCGCTGCAGGCCGTCGACATGAATGAGGGGATCGAGGGTGCCGAAATAGATGACGACCGGAAGATCGAGGTCTACCAGAACGAATCCGAGGTCGAATCGCTGGCCGAGGCTGAAGAGTGGCTCCGTGAGCATGGCGAAATCGACAGCCAGACCGTCGGTGAAGTCATCACAGATTTGATCGACCTGGACGCAGGCGAGAATGCCGAGGAGATGACTAACGCCGGTGACGAACTCCTCCAGTACGTGCTCAGTCTCGAGGAACTCACCGCCCACACAATCGACGAGCTGGAGGCCGACGCCCGCAATGAGGGGTTCCCACAGAAGGCCGACAAGATCTCGACCTACACCAACAACATCGAGCGTCTCGGGTTCAGGGACGTTCGCGTTATTGAGGATTTCCCTGTTCAGACGTTCGTCTACGGGTACACGCGTGGTAGCCGTGAGGAGGATGAAGCTCGGCTGAACGCCTTCTCCCAGAACGCAAGCAGCGGCGACGGGACCCCGATCTTCGTCGACACCTCAGAAACCGAGGCGACACAGTTCGACCTCGACCCAGCCGCGGTGTTACTCTGGCTGGCCGTCAACATCCCTGGTACCAGTGACGAAGACGCAGTTCGAGGGAGCATCACGCTTCCCACACTCCCAGAGAACCCGGAGCAGGCCGACATCGATCGAGCACGAGCAGCTATCGAAGAGCTCTCGGAGGCCGAGCAGTGGGCGTTCCTGCTGAATCATCTCGACCCCGTCGACCAGTACGGTCGGTTCGAGACCACTACTGATGACACCGTTGAGGGCCAGGTGACAAAGTACGTCTTCGAGATGCTGCACACGCTCTCACACATCCTACTGAAGCAAGCGAGCACCATCAGCGGGTTCGACCGGACGAATCTGAGCGAGTTCCTCTTCCCGCGCGCGCTGTCACTGGTGATCTATACCAATAACCGGGAGGAGTTCAACATCGGCGGGATGACCACCATGGTCGAACAGCAACTGGACGATCTCCTGGGCCAGGCGAAAGCCCACGGGAATGAGTGCATGATGGACCCGGTCTGTTCACAGCGTGACGGAGCCTGTCTGTCCTGTCTCCACGTGAGCGAGATCAGCTGTTCGTACTTCAACCAGGTCCTCTGTCGGGACTATCTGTTCGGGAGCCGACCCAACACGGACCGATCTATCGAGGGTTTCTGGCGACTGTAGTTTTCCTGCCTCTCGTTTCAACCTATGTCCAGCCAACATCTAGCCATTGATCGGACGCTTGCGATCGCCGATATTGCGGAGCACGATGAGACACTTCTGGATGAACTGGAAGGCCTCCTCCTCGTCGCTGCGGGCCGAGGCGAGCGTCTTTCTCCTGCTGCTGTCGCGCGCGATACGAGACTGAGTCGGGAGGCTGCAACCGACCTCTTCCGCCAGTTTCTGCAGTGTGATGTTGTCCAGCGAGAGTCCTACGAAACCGATCTGGTGGAAACCCGCTTTACCGTCGACGCCACGCGAACCCGCCAAGTTCTCGAGCGTGCCCAGGAGTCAATTCGCATACTGGCGGCCCATCAGGAGCGAGTCCCGACGACAACAGTAACGCCACTGATAACATTCCCTGACGATCCCGCATTCAGTGGCACGACTGCCGCCTCGTTCGGGATGGATGGACTGCTCTCGACGCTGGCCAGCCAGATCAAACGCTGTGACAGCGAGATTATCCTACTCTCCCCGTTTTTCGAGGGGGAAGGCTTCGGTCGTCTGGCCGACGTGCTCCTTGATGCACTCGAACGGGGGGTCGACCTGACGATCGTCACGCGCTATCTGTCGGATACAGAGTCGCACAATTACCATGTCATTCAGTCGTTCATGGACCGCGTTGCGGAGCAGGGGGTCGCTTCACGCGTCTCACTCGTCGACTACACAGTTTGGGATGACAGCACCCCGATGGAGGAGCGAACACAAGATGGGGAGAACCCGCAGTTTACCCTCCACGCGAAGGTGATGTTGTTTGACTCCCGAGCTGCGTATATCGGGAGCGCTAACGTCACCGATTATGGGTTCAATCGGTACCTCGAGCTTGGCGTGCTTCTCGAGGGTGCGAAGGTCACTCCCTTCCGAGAGCTCTGTACGTGCCTTCTTGACTCCGCGAGCGCGATCCGTGTCGATATCTGATGATCCACTTTCTCCGTCAAGCATCGCACGATATCGACGTTAACACGCCATCCGATTCGCCGGACGGCATCGTGTTTCACGGCCGTTGAAAAGTATTAACTGTAAGGGAAATAGCGACTACAGTATAGCTTCGCTGTCGTATCCATCCCTTTAGCCACCAAATGACGGACTCCAGCACATACCGGACAAACCGCGACCTGTTTTCGAACCACTATCTCGAAGACCATCTCCGAGAGACAGAGCCTTGGAACGACGTTCCAGACGACGATGTGGAAATGGCTTTCGAGGAGATCAACGACCTCTGGGCCGAGAAACAGGAGCGCGTCGACGACTACAATGAGGCACAGTTAGAGAAGAACTTTATTCGGCCAATTTTCGACATCCTCGGTATCCCGTTCGAGATTGAGGAGACAGTCATGCGAAACGCTCGACGGCCCGACTACGGTTTCTTCCCGAGCGAGGAAGCGGTCGACGCTGCGTTCGACCGTGAGAATTTCTACGAGGAGTCGATCGCCGTCGCCGACGCAAAGCGATGGGGCCGAAAGCTCGACACACGTGGGGAAGAGAAACGTGACTTCGAGAACCCGAGTTATCAGATCCACCGCTATCTCCAGGAAACACCAACCCAGTGGGCGGTCCTCACGAACGGCAAGAAGTGGCGGCTCTACTACGGGCCGACGAGTCACCGACTGGACTCCTACTACGAGATCGATCTGCCAGAACTCCTCGATGTCGCCGACAGCGAGGGTGACTTTGAAGCGTTCAAGGAGTTCTACTTGTTCTTCCGTCAGGAAGCGTTCCTCCCTGACCAGACCGGCGACTGCTTCCTCGACGACGTGTATGACGAGTCGAGCGTCTTCGCTGAGGAACTTGGTGAGGACCTCCAAGAGAACATCTACGAGGCGATTCGCGTACTCGCAGAGGGATTCCTCGACACGAATGATGACCTCGATGAAGATGACCTAGATCTGATCCACGATAGTTCACTCATCTACCTCTACCGGCTCATCTTTGTCCTCTACGCCGAAAGCGAGGGACGGAACCTGCTCCCTACGGATAACGAGATCTACAGCGGGAGCTACAGTCTGAACGAACTGAAACAGACGGTCGTCGAGAACCGTGACGCGACCCAGCAACACTATCAGACCTGGCAAACGAATCTCTGGGACCGGCTCGAGGAGCTCTTCGTCCTGATCGACGAGGGTAGCCAAGGACAGGGCATTCCGAAAAAGGATCTCTACATCCCCGCGTACAATGGTGGTTTGTTCCGAACGAGTCCAGACAACGACGATAGTGTCGAGTCACAGTTCCTCTCAAACTACAAGGCCGGCGACGCTTATCTCGCGGAAGTCATTGAATTACTCACTCGCCACGAGGCCTCTGACGGCGAGGGGAAGGTATTCGTCGACTATTCGTCGCTCGACGAGCGGAATCTCGGATCGATCTATGAGGGGCTGCTAGAGTACAAACTCGACGTGGCCGACGAACCGTTGACCGTCGACGATGGTGAGTACACCCCTGCCGGAGACGACGACGATATCACCGTCGAGGTGGGCGAGGTGTATCTTCGAACTGACGATGGGGAGCGCAAGGCCACAGGGTCGTACTACACCCCCGAGTACGTCGTCGAGTACATCGTCGACGAGACGCTCGGGCCACTGGTCGACGAAATACGCTCGGACCTCATGTCCCAGAGCGCGGATACGACTCACAGCCGGGAAGGAGGGTTTGCCGACGAGTTTGCCGAACGGATCTTCGCCCTCACTGTGTTGGACCCCGCAATGGGGAGTGGTCACTTCCCAGTCAACGCGGTAGACTACCTCGCGCGGGAGATCATCGACGCCCAAGAGGAGCAGGACCGTCAAGCTATCGACGCCGAGGATGCTGAGATTCGACCGCCAACCACGGAGGAGGGCGAACTCCGAGATATCAATTGGGCGCGCCGGAAGGTCGCACAACGTTGTATTTACGGTGTCGACGTCAATCCGCTCGCGACCGAGCTGGCGAAGGTCTCTCTCTGGCTGCGGACGCTCGCTGCGGAGCAGCCGCTCGCGTTCCTCGACCACCACCTCAAGACTGGGAACTCGCTCGTCGGGAGTGACATTGAGGACGTGCTGACCAATGGCGACGATGACGCCACAGGGGACGGCCAGCTAACACTCCAGCAGTCGTTCGACCACACGCGCCAGCGGGCAATGGAGCACGTCACCGATCGCTTCCAAGACCTGCTCAACATCGACAACGAGACGCTAGAAGACGCAAAGGAGATGGAGGCAGTGTACGACGACGTTCGCGCCGACCCGCTCTACAAGAAACTCCTCGCGATGGCCAACGTCCACACCGCCAACGCGTTCGGACTCGACGTACCCGGTGACGCCGACGAGCGAATGGCACGTGCGCTCCACAGCGATGCGTGGGAGAAAATAGAGCAACAAGACTGGTTCAAGAGTGCGCAGGCGATGGCCGAAGACGACCACTTCTTCCACTGGGAACTGGAATTCCCGATGGCGTTCTACGACCAAGATGGAGAGCGGAAAGCGGATGCCGGGTTCGATGCAGTGATCGGGAATCCGCCTTGGGTGAATGTAGGACGAATGAAAGGGAAGCCTGCAGAAGCGGACTACTACAACGAACAGTTCAAAACTGCCGAGTATCAGGTTGATCTCTACACCTTATTCCTCGAAAGAGGGATGGATATGCTCTCAAAGGGATCACCGATTGGATTCATTGTACCTGATCCTTGGCTGGCGAACTATCGAACTCCCAAAATTAGGGAATTCTTGTTAATAGAGAATCAGCCCCGAAAGATTATCCATAGCCCCCAATCTGCGTTCCCAGAAGTTGGTGCAGAACATCTCATCTATATCGGTGAGCGCTCAGACGGGTTTGAAGATCCCTTCCTCCGTGGCGAGATGGATGACGATGCTCAAGTCGAGATTAACGACGAATTTTCCAGTTCTCTTTTGAGAGAGGAAGACGGATATGTAGTTTATACCCATAGTACAGTCGCTCCAATATTAAACCAGATAGAGAGCCGCTCGCGAAATCTCGGTTCCCTGTACGAGACTGTTCGAGGAGTAGGACCGTACCACCACAGCCAACAGGATCAAGAGATTATCGATGATAGAGCCTATCACGCGGACAAAAAAGAGGACGATACGTACGTACCAGAACTGAAGGGAAAACATCTCTCTCGGTACAGCATACAGTGGGAGGGAGATACTTGGATTAGCTATGGTCCTTGGCTCGCGGAACCCCGCGAGAAGAGATTCTTCGAGGGGAAGCGTCTACTCCTCCGAGAAATCCTCGGTGAGCGATTCCAAGTAGACGTGATTAGTGAGGAGTTTGTTGTCGACCGTGGAATCTACATCGCTCTACAGGGGGATCAAGAAATAGATCTTCTGTATGCACTCGCACTACTCGGGTCGAAGGCCTCTGTGTTCTGGTTCCGAGAAAAGTATAGCGAGAATGACGAACTATTCCCGAAATTGCGGGTAGCGCACTTCGAAAAACTCCCGATTCGGGATGTGCAATTCGACCTACCCGAGACTGAACGGAACAGCACCGTTGAATCATTATTCTCTGAGTACCAATCTCTGCTAGACGGGGAGATGGACCGAGAGAAGATGCTATCAGCTATCTTCGAGTATACTAGCGACGATACGGAGATTGTCCATGATCTGCTCGTGAGAGTTGCAGAGGAACAAAAATCCCATTTGGACGACCGTAATTCCATCAATCTTGAACTCCTTGACTACCTCGGCACTTATGAAGAAGGTCTAAACCTCCCCGACATCGGTATTTTCCAGCCTTCCAGCCCCGAGTATCTCGATGCTACGAGTGAGGACTATGAAAACCTCAGAGTCGGTGATGTCCGTACCGTACTTGAAGGTGACACTGTTATCGTCGAGGCGACCGCACGCTACAAGCCTGAGAATGAAGACGAGTACGAGACTGACCAATGGGGGTATAGGGAAACCGACTACGAGACGGTCTTCAGCGTGACCAACCTGAGCGACGAGGAGGCTACGCTGGTCGAAGCGTTTGTTCCCGTTGCAGTCGACAAGGCCGGGGGATTCGCTGGATTTCGGGAGACTGCCACCAAGACGAACTCCTTGGTGGACCGACTGAAGGCGATGACGCTGCCCGATACAGACGACATCGGGGACGATCTCCGGCGCTACGTTGTGAACCGCGAGCGTGCGGATGAACTGGACGCGAAGATCGAGAAGACTGACCAGCTCATCGACGAGATCGTTTACGATCTCTACGACCTAACTGACGAGGAGATCGAGATTGTGGAAGAAGCGGTCGCCGACGACTGACCTGCGTATACCGCAACACTACAACCACGACAGGCCGGCATTCAGCTCCTCGAGGAATCCCGGCCGCACCTGAACGCCCGGTGGGAACGCAATCGGATTGCCCTCTTTCTCGGTGATCGTCTCCCGCAGAAACGGATGTGCAGGCTCGAAAGATGGACTTGTCCGAATCCGATACTCACTGTCGACCGTGAACAGCGCGGCGTCGAACGCTCGGTGATGGAGCGAGTTCAGAACGAGCACGTTCTCCGCATGCTCTGCGAGGTCGGGGTGCTGGCTCTGTGGCAGTATGTGCGCCAAGTCCAGTAGCGACTCCTCACGGATACCGGTCATCGCGCAGGCATGCCCGTACCGTTTGAACGTCTCTTCCCGAAACGCTTTACTCACCATCGTCTTGGTCGTTTCGTAGCGCCGAACCTCTCCTTTCGTATCGAGGAGTTCGCCAGTCGGCCACTGGGCGACCTCTCCTTCCCTGACCCACTGCTTCCAGACTTCGGGCGCCTGGTCGTCGTCGCTCGTCTGCGCACGCTTGTGGAGCCACGAGACTGGAACGGCTTGTGTGTTGAGAATCGAGAAGTGAAAGCGGTAGTTCGGTATCTGTTCTCCCGAATCGTCCTGATAGGTGCGCACCTCAAAGTGATCCGGGACGCAAAGCCCACAGAACTCGACGACGCCGCTCTCAGGCTTCCGGAACACCAGTACGGGGGGTACCTCCTCACGTCGTCCCGAGGCCATCCTGTCGAACGCATCCTTGATTTTCCGGTTCTGTGCCGACTCGTCATACCGGAGATCCTTCTTCGCATCTCCCCAGTAGCTCACGTAGCCAGCGTTGACCGCAAGCGTGTCCTCCCACGGGTCGTCGTGCTGTGAGACGCCCGCATCGTTGGAGACGAGGATTAGCGCCGCGGGTATCTCCGAGTGATTCGCACCGAGGTCGCGGATTCCACCTGTGTTTTTGATTCCGCTACTCAGTGGACCGCGGATCCACCGCAGAAACTGGTCCTCCGAGCTCCTGAAGCTTCCCGTGTCCCGATAGGCCTCGCCAACGCGGAACGCGCGCTGCATACCGTCACTCTGGTCACCAGTATTTGAAATGCATTTGCATGGACCGTTCAATCGCGGTACTAGGGTCAGGTCCATTCCCATCTCAGCAACCCGTCAATATATTTGGATCCATGAATTCATATATTCAATAATGAGTTCAGATTCCCAGAATATCGCAGCATTCCTCGAACAATATGCCTTCGAGCCGTCTGCGGATTACACGGTAGAAAGCGCGGAGAGGGGAGTGGAAAAGCTCGAATCTGGTTGCACGACTTTTCTCGAGAAAGTAGGCTATGATTCTGACCGAATTGAGCACCGGGTGTATCTGGAGCCGAAGGAATCCTCAGAGCTTGACCGGTTTGTCGCTGATTTCGTGATCCGACAACGGACGACTGACTCAATCCGTATACTTGCAAGCACGTGGATGGGTGAGAGGCATGATGTTAACCATGAGAGAAATTCTGTAACCTCGATGGACATCTCTTCTCAGTACTTCGATTATTTCAATGCTCTCGATTACCGCTTTTTCATCATATTCACAAACTATTATCTGATCATCGCAGAGCCGGATGGGTCTCTTGATACATACGCCTATGACCGGTTGACTGAGTCTGAAGTTGAAGAAATTAAAACACGGATCGGTCCTCTTCGAGAGCACGGTAACTAATTTGCGAGAAGTTAAGTCTGGCCGCCACATCTGAAATCGATAGTGTCTGATTGCGCGTGCGGGTTTGATATTGGGGACCGTGTCAGCTTTGCGGGCGGTGAAGGCGAACTCGTTAAGGCCAATCATCGACCATCGGGCCAGTGTCTCCTCCACATCCTGACCGATGACGATGACTCGAAGAAGCTTCCTGCTGCAGTAGTTGACCTGATAGACAGCAGTGACGACCTCCTCGAGAAGGGTGAGTTCGACGACCCGCAGCGATTCAACCTTCGTACTCGAGCGGCCGAACTAGATCTCGCTCATCGGCAGGATCGATTCGTCGCGCTGGAGAACAATCGAATCGACATTGCCCCCCACCAAGTGAAGGCTGCTCACGAGATCCTCACCTCCTACGACCATCGCTATCTCATCGGCGACGAGGTCGGACTCGGAAAGACCATCGAAGCGGCGATCGTCATCGAGGAACTCGCTGCCCGCGGCCAAGCTGACCGTGTCCTCATTGTTGCCCCGGCGCCGCTCACAACCCAGTGGCAGGAAGAACTCAGAGAGAAGTTCGACACGAACTACGTCATCTACGACCGCGACTACGTCGAGGCCAAGAAAGACGCCTACCCCGCTGAGAACGTCTGGTCGCACGAGAACCACATTATCACCTCCATCGACTTCGCCAAGCAGGAGGACGTGCTCTCGGCCCTGAAGAACGTCCAAGAGGACTGGGACATCGCGCTCTTCGACGAGTCGCATCACCTCACGGCACGTCGTGAGGGGAAACGCGGGATCGACAAGACGGACCGCTACCGGGTCGGTGAGGCAGTTTCTGAAACCTCTGACGGGCTGCTGTTTCTCACCGGGACTCCGCACAACGGGAAGCGCGATCAGTTCTACTTCATGATCTCGCTACTCGACCCCTATCGCTTCCGCGACGAGCACGACGTCGACAAAGAGGGACTGCGAGACCTGATGATCCGTCGGTTGAAGGACGAGATGTACGAGGCCGACGGATCGCCGATGTTCCCCGAGAAGAACATTCAGACACTCCCGGTTGGGTTTACAGAAGAGGAACGGCGGCTCTACGACGACATCACGGAGTACATCACCGAGCACTATAATCTCGCCAGCCGAGAAGAGAACGACGCTGCGGGGTTCGCAATGGTTCTCTACCAGAAGCGCCTCGTCTCTTCAATCTACGCGATTCAGCAGTCCCTCCAGAACCGGATGGAGTCCATCAAGGCAGGTGGTGCTGACCCGGGGGATCTCTCCCCAGTTACGAAAAGCCTGCTCGATGAGTACCGGGAGGATCCCGAGATGCTCACGGAGTCACAGCGTGAACACGTTGAAGAAGAGCTTGGTGGTGCCGTTGTCTCTAGTGATCCGGAGAAGATCGAAGAAGAGCTCTCGATAGTCCGTGACCTCTACAACCAGGCAAAAGCCATCCAAGTAGACTCGAAGGCAGAACGATTGCAGAAGTACGTCGACGGGATTCTAGAGGAGGATCCTGACGAGAAAATCCTCATCTTCACTGAATACACAGACACGCTCGAGTATCTCAAGGGACGGGTGTTCGGGGACAGGAATATCGCAGAAATCTACGGCGACCTCTCTCAGTCTCAGCGCCAGCAGCAGTTCAAGAAATTTGAAGGGCCGGCAAACGTGATGCTGGCGACTGACGCCGCTCGAGAAGGGCTGAACCTGCAGTTTGCCCATATCATGGTGAACTACGACCTACCATGGAATCCGACTCGAATAGATCAGCGTATTGGGCGCCTCCACCGCTACGGGCAGGAGGAGACTGTCGAGATTCGGAACCTGTTCTTCAAGGACACACGTGAGAGCATCATCCTCGAGCGGCTTCTCGATAAAATCGACGAGATCGAGGAAACGCTCGGGATGAGCTCGGACGTCCTCGGGCTCGTACTCGAAGACATCGACCTCGAAGAGCAGATTATGTCTGCACTCGCGACCGGCCAGAGCCCTGATGCTGTCGTCGACGATCTTGAGGCCATCGCCGAGGATCAAGAAGAGACCGTCCGGCGCGTCGACGAGGAACTCCTCATCCGCGATAAGTTTGACCTAAGCAAGGAAGATCGAGATATCCTCGATATCGTCGAAGAGAGTGCTGCTGATACGGTGAGTGACGAAGATGTCGAATATCTCGTCAGAACCGTCTGCCAAGAGTTCGGCGGTGGCCTCGAAAACGTTCGTCCCGGCCCTGCCAAAGACGGTGATGACGTGTTTGATCTTGTTGTTCCTGACCGGATTACCAGTGAGAATGTGGCGAGTCGATATGACGGTGCAACCTTCGACCGGGAGAACGCGCTTGCAGACGAGAGTCTGGAGTTCATCACACTCGACCACCCCGTGGTCCGGGCAATGATGGCGTACTGTCTGGATACGGATGCAGTTGGTGGACAGACGGCCGTTCTCACCGGAGGAGAGGAACTGAAGACACCTGGGCTCCTCTGTCACTACCGGATTGGATATCTCTCGGGGAGCGGTGATACGGTGACTGAGAAGCTCGCACAGGTCTACGTCACCCCTGATGGAACGACCAAGTCCGAGAATATCCACATTACGGGTGGGCTGCCCCCATCAGCTCTCGACGGGCATCCCTCACTTGGCACTGTAACTGCGCAGGCTGAACAGCTCGTCTCGAAAGCAGACGATGTGGCTTGGGATCTCATCGACGACCTTGCACAAGAAGCACGCGCAGACCGAGAGCGAGAGGTCCGCATTCGTCGAGAGCACGCTAAGAACTACTTCGAATACCGGATTGAAGATCTCGAAGAACGAATCGAGCAGTTCGAAAAGCGTGACCGTGCAGGCGAAGATATGAGCGCGGTACTCGCAAAGCACCGCAGCGAGCTTGCTGAATTACGAGAGAAGAAAAATGCAGAGATGGCCCGGCTTGATGGGGAAGAACAGGTCGTTCCTGATGAACCCGACCTCGTGAATATGGCCGTCGTCGTCGATGCCTTCAAGAGCTGATCACAGTTCCAAACGACTTTCCCCATTCCCGCCCTTTCGTTCGCACAATGGATTCGGGGCCATCTGCGATCGACCTCTTTTGTGGCGCTGGGGGGCTCTCTGAAGGGCTCCGACGGGCCGGCTATGATGTACGCTGGGCAGTCGACTATGACGAGTCTGCTGTTGAAACCCACCGTGAGAACCACGGTGATTACGCTATTCAGGCAGATATCCGTGAGACCGAACCTGCCGAGGATGGTCCCGATATCGAGCCGGGCAATCTTGATCTCGTTGCGGGGGGACCACCCTGCCCATCGTTCTCTACGATCGGTCGTTCAAAGCTCGGCTCTCTCGAGGATCGCTCCGTCGATGAGGACGATCGGAACGTTCTGTATCTTGATTTTCTCCGGTACGTCAAGCATTTCCAGCCACGGGCGTTCGTCATGGAGAACGTCCCTGGGATGTTGACTGACACAGTCACCGTCGAGTCAGATACGGTCCAGGAGTCTCTTCCGATCGGGGAAGAACAAGGGGTCGAACAGTCCCCGGTTGGTGAGGAAGTTCCTGTTACAGAGATAATAATTGAGGAAATGGAGGGTCTTGGCTATACTGTAGACAAGTTCCTCGTCGACGCTGCGGATTTCGGCGTTCCCCAGCATCGAGAACGGCTCTTTTTCATCGGCCGGCGAACAGGAAAGGCTCTGCCAGAGCTCACCCGATGGTACACCCACCGAGAGCCGACCGACAGAGAGAAAGACCAGCAAATGCAGATTCGTCCCGAACTGAAGGACAGCACTGATAAATCTCAAGAGACGTTCGAAACTGGTTTGTCCTCTGTCCTCCCCCCCTTTGAGCCTGATCGGGAGTACAGACTTCCCTACCTCACCGTCGCAGACGCGATTATGGACTTGCCGCCGATTTCCCCCGATGGGGAGATGCCACCGAGCCAAGCAACTGAGTATACGCTCCCTCCCGTCTCGCCGTATCAGGAATGGGTCCGAAACGTCCCAGATGGCGAGGACTGGGAAGATCAGCCGCTCCGTAACCATGACGCACGCTGGCACAATCATCTCGACCTCTCAATATACAAGCTGCTGGGTCATGGCGTCGGGTGGAACATCGGTCAGGTGAGTACCAGACTCCAGCCATACCGCGACGACGTATTTTCGGATAAGTACAAGAAGCAGAATCCCGGGAAGCCAGCGTCAACGATCCTCGCCCATATGCGCAAAGACGGCCACATGTTCATCCACCCGACGGAGGCACGTTCACTCTCCCCCCGAGAGGCGGCCAGGCTACAGTCGTTCAGGGACACCTACTGGTTCCCTGAGAGCCGGACGAACGCATACCGCCTGATTGGTAATGCTGTTCCACCTCGACTCGGGGAGGCAGTCGGTGTTGTGGTTCGGCAAACAATTCTCTCGGATAGTCACACCAATGGCTGAGGATCCTCTTCGTTGGTGGCGATTTATTGCCAGATAATGTGTGAACAAGCAGGCGTAAATAGCCACAGTCCAGATCTCCAGCGACGTCCCTGGGCTTGGCTATGTTCTGTTCCGTCTTCGCTCTGTGTCTCGACGACGTCAGTTGATTCGGTCATGATCGGTGATTTCCCGACACTGCTCGAGCGTTGAGGTTGTCGCGCTCGAGAGTCTAGGGGGCGACGGTTTTAGTACAACACGTACCTGAAGGCGATCAAACAGCTCACAGAACGAATCGACGGAGTGATCGGGGGTCAGGGGGGCGCGAGCGCGGCTGCCGTCGAGAAAAACTACCGCAGCGAAGACCGTCGCTGTGACGCTATGCGAGAGCATCTCAGGAATGCTTTCGATGGGATAGACTAGCGCCCAGCTGGGGAGTGTCGCCAAGGCTACAGCGCCAAAAAATTACAGCGCCCCACCCCCACCTCCGCACGCAGATCTCCAGTTGAAGCACACGAAATAAGGATTGCATGATTTGTAATCTTCCCATCTAGTAGTAAGCAATTCAATGATTGCCCATCTATATCGATTTATGAACCCTCGTGAGGCATTCAAAGAGAATAATCCAGCAATTACAGAGTCTGATCTTTGTAAATTAATCGAAACAGAGATTATTGACTCGCAGCTCAAGGAGAATGTACAAAAAATAGTCCTTCTAGGCTCTTTTGTTAATCCAAGCAAGGACATTGACCAGAATGGTATATCCGATATAGATATTTGGATTGTCGTTGATGATTGGGACAGAGGTGTAGTGAGAACTATACCGGATGGTAGTTGGATAGCGATTTGCCGTCAGACCGATTTCGTAGCAGTCTCATGAATGGTCTCTCAATGGTGAACCAAGTGTGTCGCTGGGGATTGGCGGATCGCCGGAATCGATAGATTCCGCGATCCGCACCGAGAACAGTACGCATCTCCGCCAGCAACTCGTAGTCCAAAAGCTCGAGAACCGCCTTCTCCGTCGTCAACTCGCTGTAAAGCAACAGCAGATAGAGGTACTTGAGACTCGCCTCAAGCGGTACGAAAACCCAAACACACCACCCAGTAAGCAGGGTGGCGCGGCTGGATCACCTGGCAACGGTGACAGCGACAAGGAAGAGAACGAAGACCAAGGGGACGACGCTGGCGGCGACGCTGACGCCGCCAGCGACTCCTCTCCAGGACGTGACGAAGGTCACGAAGGAACAACTCGACCGCCTCCGGAACCAGAGGAGACTATTCGAGTCGATCAGGGATATTGCCCAGACTGTGAGCAAATCCTCTCTAACCCGGACAGCTACATCTCACGGACGATTATCGACATACCTCTCCCTATTCCAACCACTGTCGTCGAGTACGAACTCGGCAAACACCGCTGTTCCTGTGGAAACGAAGTCGTTGCTGAACATCCTGACTGCCCGGAAACCGGGCGGTTTGGGCCAAATATCATGGCCCAAACCGCCCTCGGTAGGTTCCATCAGCGACTTCCAAACCGTAAACAGGCGGAGCTGTTTGACTGGGAGCTCGATACACCCATCTCTCATCGGACGATCTACAACCTGACCAAGCGGGTCGCAGACCGGCTGCGACCCGCGTATGACGATGTCAAAGCCCGTATTCAGGAAAGTGACGTCGTCTACTGCGATGAAACGGGCTTTCCTGTTGACGGAGAGCAACACTGGGCGTGGACGTTCGTTACTGACGAAGAAGTGCTGTTCTGGGTTGATGAGAGTCGTGGAAGCCAGGTGTTAGAGGACGTCCTCGGCGAGGACTTCGCCGAGGACTCAACGCTCAGCTGTGACGGTTGGTCAGCGTATCCGAGCTATCACACGAAGCTCCAGCGGTGCTGGGCACATCTGTTGCGGGAGGCGGAGTACGTTGCTGAACGGTACGAGGAAGCAGAGAGGTTGTCTGAGGAGTTACACGCTCTCCACGACGATTTAACGGCGTTCGACGAGGAGGATCCGTCCGCCTCCGCCCGCGAGCAAAAGCGGGCGGAGGCGTCGTTACATCTGGAAGGCCTGATCAGGGAAGACTACGAGGCACAGGAGGTCAAGAAGCTGATCGAGAAGATCAGGAACGGGTTAGGGCACTGGCTGACGTTCGTTACAGAGCCAGACGTCGATTCGACGAATAATCGCGCAGAGCGCGCTCTGCGCGAGCAAGTTGTGCTGCGGAAGATGTTCCGGACCCTCCGCTCAGCCGAAGGGGTCCAGATTCACGAGACGATCACGACCATGTTGGCCACGTGGAAACGACGAGGACTAGATCCGCCCGAACAGCTCCAGTCTATCCTCGGTGGAGAAGAACTCAGCTCAGGGTGAGAGGCATCACCGAGCAGTGAATTATAGTCACGCTATCCAACTACACCGGATGTATCGAAACTTGGTGATTGTGCTTTTCGGTTAAGCAAGTGGGGATATGTAGATGTATTCCAAGGTAATGATTTGTGGAACGAAGGGGAAGGACGTAATCCAGAACATGGCCATTACAAGACGCAAAGAAATGCTGAAAGGATTCTCATCCAGCTCACCGAAGATGATATAGATAATTATAGAAACCGACCAGTTGACCTCCAAATCGGGAACCTTGAGCAGTTACAAGAATTTTTAAACGAAGATCCTTATCTAACCCTCAAGGATTTTTGCCCCTAAGCGGGTAGGGCAATTGCGCGGCGCGCAGAGCGCCGCGCTGAAAATAAGTCGAACTGGCCGATACCGGATGGTATAGAGGTGTTCCAGCAGTGGTAAATATGAGTAGGACCGCGCCAAGCGGAACTAGCGGAAGCGCTTACACGGAGATCATAAAACCGAGTCCGGCGAGATCGTCATCTGCATGATCCCGTGATGATAGCCGCGCCGTGCCACCGAAGTAACGGAAGGTCGCCCAAGCGAATCTTCTGTCTCTGCGCCGTGCTATGGCCATATCATCAAAACACATCACACTACTCCGCGGCAGCAAAGCAGACTTCTCTAGAGGTAATTAGAGACAGATCTGATATTCCACCTGTGGAAGGTAACCACCAAAAATATGTATGTGGTGTCTTGTATGGTACAGTAACGAGATACCAGCGAGGTCAATTACAGATGTCTCCCAAGATCACGTTTGGGCCAAGTGCAGCTGAGACGGTTGCCAATGAACTTGGTCTGGAAGTTAATGAAGAAGGGTATTTAGTAGATAAAGAGACGAGGGAACCAGAGCTACCTAGTGACAGCAGCGAGCCGATGACTCTGGACGAATTCGCTGGTGCCGGTGTTGGCTCACGAGTCTTTATTAAAAAGGATTTTAATTCAGTCTCTGCCTACGTTGAAGAGCATCGTCAAAACGACTAACCGTGGCAGGCGATCAAAGTACACCTGATGATGAGGAAGATCTCGTAGCGACTGCTGTCGGAATTATTCGATCTGAAGCTACTCTTTCAATTAAAGACCAAGCATATGAATTTGTCCGGAACGGAGTTTCTGCAACGTTATCACGAGTTTATGGCTGTGCTGAGTCTGGACAAGAGTGTACAGAATATAATTTAGATATTCTCGAGGACCCGGACCAAGAAGTCCAAATTGTTGAGAAAGGATCTGAAATTCAACCATTCCAAGAAATTAATACAGATGAGGGAAAGGTCGTTGAGTTGAATCTTGACGCATTCAATGAAGAGGGCAAAGAAGAGATTGTCAAGAAAATTGAGCCCACTTATCAGGAACAAGACCGACTTCTTTCTCATGAGCAAGAGCTTGAACTTGAGGTAGTCGAAAGAGCTCAGGCAGATCCCAATAATAAGGAAATTCTTGAACACTTTGAACAGTACCTTTCCGATCAACAGCACCAATTGCTTCGCCGCTCTTTGAGTATTCGGACTGCGTGGGAACTGGAAGATGTATTTGTTCCCGAGGACGCTATAAATCAATGGAAAGAAGATCTTGATAACAAATTCGATGGCTCAGCTAAAACGGTAGCGAACTTCTGTAGCTCTGGATATTATGATCAGGATGGAGTTCTCAGACGGATTTTATCTGAAATTGATGAGACTTACGATCGCATAGATTATACACAAGCACTATACAACGATATTATTGATGATGAACCGTTTGTAGTCTATGTTGGAAAATATGACGAATATTGGCCAACAAGCGTGAATCTGAGGAAAAAGATCAAACAATACGATAGCTATTCCTATTCCGTCCCATTTATCGATTTGCGGGCACAAGGTTATAATAACAAACAAATAGCAAAGCAAGTAATGAGTAATTTAAGAAAAGATGTCTCTGATATAAGTATTGACGAAAGACACACTGACCGAGAGTTAGTGTTTCGGATTAATCCGGAATCTGTTGAAGGACTTGCACAATAGAAACAAATGTCTGCCAGTGATATAGAGACTGTTCTTAATACACCTAAATTATTCCTCTTCCTACCTGCTGTAAACTACATGTATATTGTCGGAACGGCTAATATTAAAAATGCATTCCTGCTTTGTTGTATTGCAACAGTTGTTTCTGCATTTCTTTATAATACTCTTGATGGCATTCCGATGAACGAGGCCACAGAAGTTAGATTTGGCCTTACTATCTCATTTATTGTCGGAACCCTCATTTGGCTGTATCTTCTTGTAAAAAGTGCGATAGCGCTACAACTCCAATTCGAGCAGTCGAGTATTATTCATGAGATATTGTTCTTTGCTACTATTGGATTCATTGCTGTTGTTGGAACTCATCTCATATTATCTAAATTTGTGGGTGTATATGATAATAGAGTGTGATAAGTGTGCAGTAGTGTTCCCTACTATCAAACTATAGCCCCTAGAGTTGCACGTTGTCAGAATCGGATTCCCAAATATGCACACGAGCCGTGACTTGTCGTGTGCACGTCGCCAATTTGGGGATTCCGAAGTAAACGACCTGTCTGTGTCTAATTAGACGATCTGCCTACGTCTCGATGTTGACCTCACTTGAAAAAGGTGGGTTCGTGTGTACGAATTGTCTCAGAGTTGCTGCTGAGGGTGACCAATCTCGGTACCGAACATGTCAATGTCCGATCGGCGACTAGGGGAGTGCGGCGAGTGCGTCACGGACCTGGGCGAGCGACTGTTCGCGAACCTCGAGGTCCGATAGGAGCTGCTGGTTACTCATCGTGATCACGCTCCTCGCAGACGACATCGCGAAGTTCCTCGAGCAGCTCCGGGTGGTGTTCCTCGAGGACCTCGATATCCTTCGATAGTTCCGCATCGATGCGCCGGCGGACACGAGACGTCGCTTGGTAACGTCGCTGGTCTCCGTGCTCGCCGGCGATCTGCTCTCGCTCAGTCTCTGTGAGGAGCGCTCGGGTCTTCGACATACGACCCCGTTCGGCTGTACTGGTTGTAATATTTGCTTACCTCTACCCATGCAATACTTAGCGTATATCCTAATAGTTACTGAATAAGCTAATGTTAGAACAAATGCTAACTTTTATCTGGTTAGCAAATGTACTAAGTAATGTGAAGCACGGGGTGGCCGGGAGAAACTCTCGGCCCGGTGTTGGAGCACCGGACCTGTGCTTCTGGAGAGAAGCAATGAGTGTTCAACCGCGAACCCACGAAACGGTTTCGGAAGCACAGACCACCGACCCACGTGCCGACTATATCTCCGTCGGCATCGACAACGAGGGCGCACACCACGTCTACCGGACGACCGACGAGACGGTCCACGTTATCGAGAACGGCGAGCGCACCGTCCGCTACGACCTCGAGGACGTCGAGAAGACGATCGACGACTGGATCGACTACATCACCGACCGTCGCGGTGGCTTCGAAGTGCAGTATCTGTTCAAGACGATGGCTGACGCGATCGTCGGCGCTGTCGAGGTGAGCGACCAATGACGATCGTCAACGATCACGAAGCTGTCGCAAAGCGTGCCGAGCAACTCGAGCGCGAAGGCGCTCGCGAGATGCGCCTGCGAGCGGAGGCCCGCGCCGTCGCCGGCTACGAACCGGGCGACATCGAAGCAACCGACGGCTCAGAGATTATTATCGCCGACGACGATACCCGAGCCCAGACTCTCGAGACCGAGGACAGAACTCTACTCGTCGATGCCGATGACGACCCACGTCTTGCAACCGACGGCGGCTGTGACCAGTCCACCGAACCGACCGTCGAATTCGTGTTCGAGTATACGACGATCAATGGCCGTCGCCGACGGGTGATGGTTGTCCCCGATACCGGTGGCGAAGCCTGGCGGATCGAACACGAACGCCGCAATAGCAAGTGGAGAGAAACTGGTCGTGAACCGATTACCGAAGTCGATCTTCACGTCCAGGGACGGCCCAGCGATCAACAAAGACAGTCTGCCGTTCCCGATGGCGGCCACACGGAACGTGAGACGTTCCTCACCGTGCAGAGACACTATTGCGATATCTGCCAGTGTCCGTTCGATTCGCTTACCACGTTGGCAAGCCATGACTGTCGACTCCAACCCGAGAGTGGCTAGCTGAGCCAGCACACCACCTCGGGATCGTGTTGACCATCCAGCGTAGTAGACCAGACTTCGCCACTCGAGCCGGAGCCACCAATCCCCGGTAGACCGACACCAGACTTCGAACACGAAGACGTCTTTCGGGGGAAGGGCCACTGCGCTTTCTCGAGACGGCTCTCGAGTCGGTAGTCTACTGTTCCACCAGCGTTCCCGACATCGACCAGCAGCGCGAGTCGAATCGCCCGACAATGACACCGAATCCAGAACTAAATGAGCGCGAACACAGACTGTCCCGAACCTGACGCACAGACACTCCAAACACTTGCCGACGAAGTCGATCGCCTTCACGAGCGTGTCACAACCCTTGAAAACGAACTCACCCAAAAGGACAACCGCATAGGTCACCTCGAGGCCGAACTCGAGGAGGTCCACACCGAAAACAAGGATCTTGAAGCACGGCTCGAGGACCTAGAACAATCACAGACACCGATCGAAGCTCGACTGGACGCCCACGAGAAGAAACTCAACGCCAACAAAGACCGCGTCGGTGAGCTCCAAGCACGAGAACTCGAGAAAGGCGCACACCTCTTGGAGGATCACGTCGACGAAGGCGAGATCGACGTTGTGGATGGCTGTCTCGAGCGCATCCACAAAGACGATGGTGAGAGTTACTTCCGATTACCCGAGAGTGATGATCCACTCGAACGTGGTGGTAACGTTTCCCTCTCGTATGGGGATCTGCTTCCACTCCAGCAGCTCGCGAAGATGGACGAGGATATGCTCCGGGCAACGACATCGGCGCTTCCGTCACGGCTTGCTGCAGAGCTCTGGAAGGCACGGACCGATCCGTCGGTTGGAGACAACCCTTGGCGGAAGGGGAGTGCGAGCGTTCGAGAGTACGTCACCGCTGGCGACATGAAACACTGGATTCGACGACAGGAGAAGGGGATCAGCGACGACTACGCGAAGAAATTGGTTTCCCGAACGATCGATGCGTTACTCGATCTCTCGAAGAGCAGGCTGGCAGTCAAAAAGCGGACACAGCGCAAGAACGGCCTCGAGTACACGGAACGACGCGTCTTGTTGATGGACGATGTCGACATCCCCGGTGAGATGGTCGGTTCCGGAGACACCTGACGTCGACAGTTGCGGGTGTCTCCCGACTACCCACAACCCCTGAGAAGGGTTTCACTCTATCCGCCCACCTAATATCCAGCACAAGAGCGGTTGTATGCAGTGTACCGTTAGTCTGTAGTACGTCATTTGATCGGTCGTTGTCGGTCTTACCCGAACGACTCTCCTGTGGGTGTCCCTGAAGACGCCAGCTGTCACCGGAATCCTCTCGAGAGCACTGTGGAGATTCTCGGATCGACGTTAATACTGTGCGCTGACTTGACTGGGCCAGTCGGCTGTTGCAAGATAGCGAAGTCACTTATATATCAATCAGCTATTATGCAACAGTATGCTCACTGATGGCGAGCTCCACACCCTCACTGCTCTTCACGGTGAGCAGACGCTCTCCGAGTTCGATGTCAAGTGAGGCCATCACACCACGGTGATACCTATGAACGATACCACGCCGCCGCTGCACCCGATGGAGTGCGAACAGCTTCGGGCCGAATCAACCCTCGTCGTGACTGTCAAGTCGTCCAGTGAGTTCCACGATGATGTCACCGACGGCATTGAGGCACTCGAGCGGGGCGACGCGGTGGATTCCCCGCCGACGCTCTCGTTCACCAGCCACGACGACCTCATGGAGACGCTGACGCCGCGCGTCCTCGATCTCATCGAAGCCATCCGCTAGGAAGAGCCATCCAGCATTAACGAGATTGCACAGGTTGTTGACCGGGATGTGAAGAACGTCCACGAAGAACTCAGTCGACTCGCCCAGTTGGGAATCATCTTCTTCGAGGAAGACGACCAGAGCAAGCGCCCGGTCGTCTGGTTCAACGAACTCGTCATCAGTCTCTCGTTCGATCCAGCGACTGATGACACGGTAGCCGCCACACCGTAAAATCGGTCAAATGCGCCGTTTCAGCTTTTTAGCGAAGTAGACACCTCGGTGAAGACGACATCGCAGGCTACGTACTTCCTCGGCGTTCCGGAGCGCATGTCCTGTTCACACCTGTTGTTTTTCTACCCGCATACGTAGTTCTCGAGTAATGGTTGAGTGTCGCTACTGCGAGCAAACCTTTGAGGAGGAATCTGCGATCCGTGAGCATCTATACGAAGATCATGAACGTGACGAACTCAGCCGGATTGACCGGAAGCGTGTCGAGCAATACGTCGACGAACACGGATTAGGTGAGGGTGGCAACGAAGAGGTCCAAGAAGCAAGTCAACCCGCTCACCGTGAGCAACGAATAGCCGACACATCAAATGGGACCCACCCTGCTGATGCGTGGGAACTCAGCGACGTCGAAGCCCTCTCGACGGACGAAATTGTCGAGAAACTCGCCGATCACGGCATCGAAACGAGCGAGACGATGTTTCAGAGTCGGATTGAAAATTTCAATTCGGCGACGACACTTTCCGAGCAGTGGGAAGCTGAATACGAGGTTGATGTCACGGGCTATGATCAGGACTTCATCTGGATGGCGGCAGAAGTACTCTGGGAGCGCTGGGCACCCGACACCCCGAACAAAGAACGGATCTACGACTTCGTTCAGGAGGGACGCGATCTCCGCGAGAAAGGAAATCGCGCTGAGGCTTGCGATCGGTGGCTAACTGCCTGGGAGTACATCGTCGCCGTAACACCCGACGAAATCACGACTATCGAGGAAGCAGACCGAGAATTACCGTCGTTTCTCTCGCTCGAGGCTTTCATTCGATCGCTCGACAGTGACCTTGCCACCGTAGCGGAAGATGATCCAGCGTATCACGAGCACCGACTCGAATTCTGTCGGGAGGTCTGCGAGCAGTTCCCGGATGCATCTGACGAGTTCCTACTCGACTTTCGTCACTTCATCGCCGACACACTCACAGAACTGGACAGAACCGCCGACAGCAGGGTGGAATTCGAGTCACTCATCGAGGAGTATCCCGAGGATCCCTGGGCATACAAGAAACTCGCAGATAGCTACTGGCTCGAGGACCCAGACGAACTAACGAGAGAGGAAATGGAACGCACTGCAGAACTGTACCGAGCGGCACTGAACGCCGATGGTCCTCTCGAGGGAGCGTCGATAGTAGCCGAGCGCTGTGAGGAAGTAGAAAGCCGACTATCTGATACAGAGACATCCAGCCCAGAGTGAGCGCTTGAGCACGAGAACTTACTTATTCCATGACGCACTATATATTTGCAGAGGAGCATACTCCCGTACACCATGGAATTCGAAGAACAACTTCGGTCGCTGGAAGAACGGTATGACATCTCCGAGAGCGAGCGTGCTCGGGAACTCGGACGGACCGTTGCCCAGCTGCGGGACTAACGCGTACGTCTTACTCGCTAGCTTCCAGATACTCGAGGAACTCCTGTTTGTCGACCCCATTCTCAAAACGCAGATGCGACGCTCCGGCTCGTGTCACCGACTCAATCATGAACTCGGTACAGAGTTCGGTATGATGAGTCGCATACGTCGACAGGGCTTCTGACTGTGGCAGCTCGAGATCGTACTCCGAGAGCTCGATTTCAATCCCACCTTTTCGCAACACGATCTCACAGCCCCACTCATCGAGCAACCTGAACGGGGTTATGTTTCGCCGTACTGTGAGCAGTCGCTTCGAGTCGGCGATATACGTGTCGACCCACTCTTGCCAGTCGTAGCTCTCGGTCGCCAACTTCGGGAGCGAAAACGACGGCTCGACACTCTCGAGGTACCACTCGGCGAATGCGATCGAGGTTCGATGGTTGGCGTTTGGAAGCGGGTGGGCCAAAATGAGTGACGACATCAACTGCCCTGCGACCTCGACTACCGATCTTGACCAATCAACGTGATCGAGTGCAGCTGGAATTCGACCAACGTCGATCTGCTTGTAGATCTCGAGTTTTTCTCCCTCCTCGAGTTCTGTGGCTTCGAGGACACCTTCGAACGTCTGGAGAATTCGCACCGTCACGAGCCGGTCCGATTCGTCCATTTCGTCCAGTATTGCTTCAAAATCCTCGGTGATGTCGTCGACTGTTCCACTCGCACCGGTGTTGGTGTAGAGGACGTGTACTGTTTCCTCGAGTTGGTAGGTTTCGACTTTCCCATCGTCGGGGTCGATCTCGTCGTGATCGAGCGTAACGTACGCGAGAGAATATTGCTCGTCGTCGGGGTGATGGTAGTGGACGAGACCGGTCATTACACTCGGGAACGTACCGGAGGAACATAGTAACTATTTTTTGGCCCAGGGGAATCCAAAAGAAGAGACATATAGAAACTCGCTAACAGTCATCGGCAAGCAACTTCTCAACGGCGTCGATAACCCCCTATACCTCGTGCTAATATATAGAAAATTAGCTAAGTTCAAGTAAACTGAGTTAGTTCTTTGACTGTGCCATTACGAGAAGCACGGTCAATCGACCAGCTCTATTCGAGGGTTGCGAACTGCGATATTGCTCTTACTGGCGAAGCACCCCTCGCACTCGCGCTTGATAACCGAGTGCAAAGCCCTCGAATCGGTCGGTTGTCGGCTACACCGCGAAGTTATGCCGTCCAGGAGATGTTTCCCGATGACATCCGACCGCTCTTTTTCGAAATCGTCGCACAGACGGATCTCTCGTGGAAGCAAGCAGTGAGAGCACTCGAGCTGTGTATCGATTGTTGGACAGCGACGGGCGACCGTGAACAGATACTCGAGTATCCTGAGTTCGACCCCTCCGCTATCCGATTGGTCGTATCAATGCTGGGGGAACTTGAGAGCAGCTATCGGTCCATCGAGCGCACGACGCTCTCATCGGAGCAAGAGATTGCGGTAATTGACGAAGCTCGTCTGTCCGAACTCGACCGAAAACTTCTCCCTCCTGATGGGTACGAGACCCATTCGTCGCTGGGCGACACTCACGTTCCCTTCCCTAAGCTACACATCTTCCCATCAGCGACAGCAATCGTCTCGGCAATCGTCGACCAGATCGATCCAGACACAGCGGATCGGTTTGGGATCGTTCTTGCTGAGGGAAGTCTGTATAGTGCTCTGATCGAGTCTGCCCTTGAAGCACGGGAAATTCCCTATCGCGGTGGACCTGGGTTCGAGGATGATGACGATGTTCGGGCGTTTTTCCGACTGCTAGAAGCGACATTTTCGGGATCCGATCAGCGGGTCACGGAAATCCGACCAGTGCTTGCGACGGCTGGGATCGACCTTCCCAGAGATGTAGAAGAACAACGGGTGGATTCGCTCGAGCCAGATCAACTTGGGGGCTACGTTGAATTCCAGGAAGCCGTCGACGAAGGAACGTTCCGTGATGTCGTGTCGGTGTACGAGTCGATCAGCAGCACAGGGTTAGCTGAACTTCGACGCGAGCTTCAGAACCTCGGGATACTGGACGCGCAGGTCACAGAGGATCGCGTTTCGCGTTTCCGGTACTATCTCGATGCGTTTACTGTTCCAACGGACTCGAGTGCTACTGACGGAGTTCTCTTAGCGGATGCGACGTCCACAGCATACGTTGACCGACCTGTCGTCTTCTACGTCGGTCTGGGCCCGGAGTGGGCACAGAGCCCGCCGGACTATCCTTGGATCGACCGAGAAGCATACTTAGAACGCGATCTCGAGCGATTCGAGCGACTGCTCCAGAACGGGACCCAACGGTACTATTTCGTCCAAGAGACGCAGGCCGGAAGCGACGTGACTCCGTGCGTGTATCTGCGACGACTCCGTGACGAGCCGTTTGACTCATTCGGTGATCTCCCACACACACGGTACGGCGGGCACACTACCTCAGATTTAACGTCGCCATTTCCTGAACCGGACTGTCCACCAACACCACCCCAACGCATAGAGACGATTAGTCAATCTCGACTGAAAGCCCTCGCAAATTCGCCTCGAGATGCGTACTTCGATCGGTTGGTCCAATCGCCGTCGTCAATTCACATGGTTCGCGGAACGCTTCTCCACGAGGCCGCTGAGATCTACGTTTCCGATCCATCAATACTAGAGGACCAGCGCGGTCGTGTGCTTGACGCGATGTGTGAGCGGTTGAATCCATACCTAAGTAACTCGAAGCAAGCCGTTCAGCGAACGTATTTGAAGGTCGGACTTGATGCGATCACGGCGTATCTGGACGAAAACCCCTCGGAGGAAGGAAGGTACAACACCTACGATCATCGAGACCACGAAAACGAACTCGCTACCGAACTCGGTATCAAGTGTGATTCGCAGTTAACAGAACGCTGGTTCGAATCGCCATCGATCGGAACTCACGGGTACGTCGATTTGATCCAGAGCGAAACCTCGATCGTCGATTACAAGACCGAGCGTGTCATAGAAAGCGTCACGTACGAAGCAGCAGGGTGCGGAAAGTGTGTCCAGCACAACCGCGACCCTGCAAGACGTTGCTTC
>NZ_AOII01000003.1 GCF_000337615.1 Natrinema pallidum DSM 3751 | reverse complement strand
CGGATCGTCATTGCAATCACCAACTACGAGCGAGGACACGATCCAGGACGTGAGATGCTCAAGCTATGAGTTGGATTCTATGACACGCTCAGACCGGCAACAAAAAGGACGCTTCAGACATACTAGAGGCGGCATCGATCGATCCGGTCGATGAGTACCCCAACTTTCAGGCACTCGTCTATCTCGCCAAACATCGAGAGGAACAGCCGGACGAGCGTCTCGAACTCCATTTCGTTCATCTACTCGACGGAGTCGATGAAGCCCTCACGGGGTCTCCGCCTGATCCAGCAGATCTCGTTACGACGATCACCTACGTTCCAGCGACGTTTAGCGAGTTTGTCGCGAGCCGAGATACCTTCGAGAGTGTAACCGATTACGCTGATTCGAATAAGCGGTGTCGGGCATTGCACCCGCTCGGGTACGAAGCCTACAGGGACTTTTTCGAGACTCACGAGCTTCCCCGAGCTGGAGACGATCCCGATCGACGGGCGACAATCACCAAGGAGTTCGTCACGTATGCCCAGGAACGCGTCGGCGAATACAAGTACGTCCGTCAAGGCTGCGAGAAGGTGATCGACGATCTTGACGATGTACCGACCGGATACGTCCTGCAATCGGACCTCGATGCTTTCGAGGCGTTCGTCGACGAGCAACTCGAGGCCCTGAACGAGTATCGAAACAGTCGGTTCCCGGTAGCCTATCGGGAGGAAGGACCGACTTGGGACCGCGTCGATCATCGAGACCTCATACTCACAGACCGATGACTGGAATCTCACCAAACCAGGAGCAAGAAACACTGATCGAACATACCGACGGGATCTATCTCGTTGATGCCGGTGCAGGAACGGGCAAAACGTTCACTGTAACGCACCGGTATGCGAATATCCTCGAAAAACCGGATATCGAACCAGAGGACATCCTTTTGGCCACGTTCACGCGGAATGCGGCTGCAGAGATGGCCGATCGAATCGCTCGCCAGTCCCCATACGATCCCGTCCAGTTACAGGACGCCCCGATTAGCACATTTCACGGCTACTGTTATCAGCTGCTTCGACGCTATGGTCACGAAACCCCGGCCAAAATCGGGATTGACGACCAGATTCCACAATCACTCGAGTTAATCGAGGATGGGATTCGGGAGGGAGAGCTGTTCAATACGTTCATCACTCGTTTCGAAGACCGTCATCCCGAACACGAGCACCTTTTTGTAGCGCTGGACGATCCCAGTTCTCTGCGCTCGTTGATTGCCGAACTCGCTGCGAAAGGTATCATTCCTGAACGCGACGGGTGGTACCGAGATACTGGTACTCCGCTTCTGGGTGACCGGGAGGCGTTCATGGACCTCTTCAAACGGGAGAATCGACCGAATGAAGGGGCAAACGGTCCCACACAATCCGATGCACGCTCGTCAGTAAGTGGGTGGGATGCAACAGAATACGTTCCCGATGCACCGACAGCTGACGAGGTTGTCGGGTACCCACAACTTCACTCAGAACCTGTCGAGCAGGCATTTGATGAGGACCGTGAGGACCTACTCGCCTTTGTACACGATGTCTATTTCGAGTACCTCGAGTATGCGCTCGAGCGTAACTATCTCACACAAGGGCTCATGCTTGTGATGGCGTTCGTGATGCTGTGTGAGGACGCAGCTGTTCGCGAACAGGTTCGCCACCGGTACGTCATGGTCGACGAATTCCAGGATACCAACGAGTTGCAATTCAAACTCACGCTGCTCCTTGCTGCTGATAATAACATCTGCGTCGTCGGCGACTGGAAACAGAGTATCTACGGGTTCCAGTATACCACGGTCGAAAACATTCAGAATTTCGAGGAACGGATCTCGCGATACAAGGCGGAATTGAATCGTGATGAGACTCGAGTTCAGTATGCCGTCGACGAGGTCGAAACGATACCACTGAAGAAGAACTACCGCTCCACGGAATCGATTCTCTCACTGGCGTCGGAGACGCTGACAACGCCAGCAACACACGGTGAGTCTCTGGATGCGGAGGAAATAGAGAACGAGATAACGCCACTCGAGGCTACGAGCCGCGTTAATAACAGCCACATTCAGGCGGTTACCCACGAAGATGAGATTGAACTGCTTCTCGATCGAATACAGCATGTCGTTGGAAACGAGGACTACAGTGTCGAGGTAAGAGATGAACCGGTCTCGACAGCAGAGATGTCTGTGGAGGAGCAAGCGGCTGCTGAACGAGAACGGCTCGGTTCCCCATCGTATAGCGATATTGCCGTCTTTACTCGAACTCGATCGTTTGCTCGTGACCTCCTCGAGAGGGCGAACGAATACGGTATTCCAATTGCGTATGAGGGTGGGGTGGAGTTATTCGATACCGATCAGGCGAAGCTTCTGCTAGCATGGCTTCGGATTTGTGAATCGAACGATCAACGAGGATGGGCGACTGTTCTGGAAGAAGCCGGATACACGCTCCCGCACGCTCGTGAGATCCTCGAGACTGAACAGTATCCCGACGCAATGGTTGCGTTTCGGGACTCCTTACAAGAGTGTGAAACCATCGGCGGATTTGCCCGAATTGTCTTTGACGAATACGGATACGATGGAGCGTATGCAAACGGTTTGCTCGGCGAACTCACCGGTATGTACGAGACGACGCTCGCAACCCGAAGCCAGGCAATCACCTACATAGAGGAACACATCGAGGCCGGATCCACGATAGAAATCGATTCGAGTCCGGGTGAGGATTCCGTCACGCTTCAGACGATACACAGTGCGAAAGGGTTGGAATATCCGATCGTATTCTGTGCGAACATGAACCGACGAGCGTTCCCCCATTACGGGCGACCATCATCAGGTACGATCCAGTATCGGGAACTGATCGGGCTCAGACAACGATCCATCTACAGCGAGGCGAGCGGTCAGCCTTACGTCCACAAACACTGGCCGTACGATCTTCTCACCGGCTGTTTGCCATCGGAATACGACGAAGAGCGTCGACTCTTCTACGTCGCGGTGACTCGAGCGAAGCGACATCTGTTCCTCACAGCTGGTGACTTGCCAAGTCCTTTCTTCACCGAACTCCCGCTCGAGCCGATCGAACTCGAACCATCCGTCGATACTGAAACCGAATATCGGGAAGACGAGGTGTCATTTTCAATTACGCCACCCGAACGAACGAGTCCCCACCGGATGAGTGTCCACGACATTATGGATGATAGCGTGTACGACGAGGTCACGGAAGGACGAGGGACGGAATTCGGGGACGAGCTTCATGACTTCGCTGAAAAGTATGCACGAGGGGACGATCTCTCACCGAGTAATGACGATCAGGAACACGTTGCGACGCTCCTTGATACCCTTGGCGGGCAATTCGAACCAGAAGTTACGGCGATTCTTCCCCTGGATTTGGATCCACAGGCCACTCTTGTCGGCATTATCGATTTACTTGTAATCACATCGGAGCGGATCCAGATTATCGACTACAAGACGGACCTCTCCCGCCATGCAGAGGCCGAATACAGGAAACAGCTCAGCGTCTATTATCACGTCGCAGCCGAGCAGTACCCAGATCGCACTATCTCGACCAGCATCTTCTATACCGCCGATAATGAGCGTGTGGAAGTATCGCCGCTCACACTCGAGGAGTTATACGAAATAACGACGCCCGTGGTCGGTGAACATACCCACTCCGAAAAAATACAAAATATATAAAATAACTAACATTATCTCGGGCCTTTATCTTAATCTTCCAATCTCAAGTGCTGCAACTGCGGCTTCAGGATCAACGCCGTATTCGACGGGTACTGTTAAGCGGATGACTGTCGAAACAACCAGACAGAACTGCAATGGCTCGCGTCACAGATCCACGGCCACCACTTCCGGAGTGGATTCTCGAGTGCTACGACCGGCTGTGTACGCAGGCATGTCGGCCAGATGCTGGCGAAGACAGTGTTCCGCTGATCAATTATGACGATGCTACTGACATTCTGGCCGCCGATGCAGAGTTAGCACTCGAGCAACGGGACG
>NZ_AOII01000002.1 GCF_000337615.1 Natrinema pallidum DSM 3751 | reverse complement strand
CCATTGCTGTAGATGTCAAGTCCCTCGTGGGGCGTGTACTCGAGTGCGAGGATCGCATCGTCGGTTTCGCGTGTGAGAGACGGATGAGGCGAGTCAGCCACTGTCTTGAGTGGATCGCCCTGATCGACTGACTCGCCGTTGATCACGACCGAGACGCCTGTCCGGGACTGCACGTACGCGAAGCGCTTGCGAAGATCGCGAACGTAGCGCCGCCACCGGTAGCTGTCCGAATCTGGCACTTCGTCTTCGTAGTGATCGATCTCGACGAGCATCCCCTTGAGATGGTGCTCACCGTACACAAGTTGGCCATCGCGCCCGCTGACGTCTGCCCACGGCCCAGAGTCGCGTCGATCTCGATAGTCAAAGTACAGTGCGGTGTCATGACTCCAGATGCGCACAGCGCCCTTCGCGATGATCGCACCCTTGCCGATACCCCATTCACCGATTGTTTCGTCGTCGGCTCGTTGCTTGCTTCCTGCACCCAGCACTGAGAGGTTGCGTCGCCCTTCGGTCGACTCGAGGTCAACACCAGCGCCGTCATCGAGGATGAGCGATCGTTCAGGCGAGATACTGACCAGCACACGGGATGACCCAGGACTGTCGATGCCGTTTTGGACCGCTTCACGGATCGCGTCTGTGAGATCCGCCATCTGATCTTCGATAAGGTACGTTGCAACCCGTTCGTCAGCCGTCATCGTCACGGTCTCCTCAGTCGATGGCTGACTGGCCGGCCTCGAGTCGGTTGTCTCGTTCGTCGCGAACTCCGAGAGCGTCGGATGATCTGTCATGGTGTCCACCCATCTGGCACCACAGAAACCGAACCGAGCGGTTACTTGGGAACTGGAATGAACTCCGGTTCGACCTGACGTAGTCTTCCGGTGTTCTCGAGGAATGAGTAGAGATCGTCGTACAGGCCAGTGTCTTCGTCAGTGCCGTCTGCGGATGAGCGTAACGTGTACCAGTCGCCGACGATCGCACAGAACCGCTGGGCGCGAGTCATCGCGACGTTCAATCGCCGAGGACCGTCAATGGGTCGCCCGAGGAAGCCTGTCTCGCCCGCTGCATTACTTCGAACTAACGAAATTACGATTACGACCTTTTCGCTTCCTTGGAAGGAGTCGATCGTGTCGACCGAGATGTCCCTTCCAGAATCAATATGTCTCGCTAACTTCTTTCGAATAGCGTTAGCCTGGG
>NZ_AOII01000001.1 GCF_000337615.1 Natrinema pallidum DSM 3751 | reverse complement strand
AGAGATGTGTATAAGAGACAGTCATCGGCGTGTCCTCCTGTAGCCGAAGGTACTCCGTCGCGTATCCCGCCGGTTCCTCCAAGTCTAAGCGCACCTCTATGGCCTTCTCGCGGGTATGAGCCTCTGGTTTCGCCAAGTCACACGCTTCGATGTGCTTCTCAATCGCCGGGTAGAACGTGTTCTCCAACACAGCCACGATCTCGTGGTCCGTGTCGAACGTGTCGCGTAGCCCTGTTGCCTGCAAGTCGATGTAAATAGCATCGTGACAATGCACGTAACAGGCGTTCTCTCCCGGATTCTCAGCATCCAACCCGTGCACGTCGTCACCAC